>NZ_JAWOWJ010000008.1:0-195256 GCF_033340495.1 Vibrio sp. 1249-1 | reverse complement strand
CATCAAAACTAAACCAGAAAGGAAGTCTATCTTTTTTATTTTGTTTTTAAACACAACAATAAACATTGAAAAAAACAAAGCTAGTATATATGTCCTAGAGCCAAGTAATATTGAAGAAATAGAAAAAACAACAAAGTACAGTAAGAATAAAAGGTATCTTTGGTAGATCAAAAGAACAATCGTAAACGTACAAATCAACATTGATACCACATTAGGGTTAACAAAACCTAATGATGACTTCAGAGTGAATAAGTGTGTACTTGGTTGCTTTAAAACTTCATTATCAAGGTCACCTATTAATGTAAAGAAGACAAAACAACCAAAGAATAGAATTAATAAAGTAGATACAATTCCTAAGTAGTGATGTAAGGAGCCTCTAGAAACTATAAATAGTGAAACAGAAAAAAGTATTAAAATTGAGATATCTAAGTACAATGTGTTTTTGGTGACAACAACTAAACCAAAAAGAATGAAGCTAATGATAAATAGCTTCTTGTATTGATATATATTTTTTAAATCTGTAAATGCAAAAATAATAAAAACAAGCGTTACTATATATCGTAAAGAAACAAATATCGGCTTGTATTCTTCAAAACTTAAAACATAACTAATCAAATTAGATACGTATAGGAATATGATAAGAAGTAACGATACAACCACATTAAATCTTATTTCAATACTTTTTCCAGCCATAAACTTTTTATACTGTCTTTACCATATTTTAATGAGGTTAATTTTCCACGACTTGAATAGTCTTTAATCTTACTAGGTGTTGAAATTAGGCTATAAATTGCCTCAGAAAGATTATCTACTGACTCAGCTTCGACAAGTTCTCCATTAAAACCATGTTCTATTATTTCAGAAGGCCCCGTTGGACAGTCAAAGGAAATTACCGCATTTCCAGCATTTTGAGCTTCAACAATAACAAGTCCAAAACCTTCAAACCGAGATGACAATACAAATACTTGAGATGATTGGTAATACGGCAATACATCTTTCACTGCACCAACAAATTCGATTCTATCACTAATGCCCAATATATTAGCTTGTTCTTTAAGTTCTGCTTCTAATGTACCACCACCAACTAATCGTAGTTTCCAATCTGGCACTCTATCCGAAATAAGTGAAAAGGCATTGATTAATAGATCAAAGCCTTTCTGTTGTTCCAACCGTCCTACACCAAGAACATACTTTGGTCTTTCCGTAACTGCCGCAGAGTCAGTGGTATTATCAGTTTTGCCTTCTAAGATGGAGACTGGATTGATAACCTTAATCGCTCGGCAATATTTATTGTATTTTTGTAAATCAGAATCAGTAAGAGCGAGCACTTTATAAGCAAATGGATACAAGGCTCGTCTTGCATATTGCCAAATTTTACTTGGTAAATCATGATGTATATGCTCGTAAGCAATAACTTTTTTATTCAAACCAAGCGTGGACAAAATGGTAAGGCAATTTGTAGAAGTCCAGTTTGTTACGATAAAGTCAGGATTAGCTTGTTTTATAATTTTCCTAGTTCTTAAAATTAGCTTTATGTTATCAAGCGTAAAATAAGATAAACCACTTAATTCATTATCATCTTTACAGAATCCAAGAGAATGGCGTTTGACAAAGCTTGGAACTTCAAAGAAGTCTTCGGTTTCACTTCTAATTGTAAGCAATTCACATTCTATATTTTTGTCATCTCCAAGAATATTTAGAAGAGAATGTACAACTCGATCAGTACCACCACAATGCATTGCATGGTTAACAAACATTATTTTCATTTATTGTTCCAATATTATATCTACTAAACCATCAATTCCTTTAGAGGTATCTTTATCTCTAAGATCGAAAGAGAAGTCGAAACATGCATTGTTATATGCCGCTACAAACTTAACATTATAATCAGAGTAGTCTTTATTTTCTGTTTCTAAGGAATCTAATAACTTGCGTATATCTTTATAAGAGTCAACCTTCTTGACTAGTGGGTGGTCTTCATAGAAGACTTCTCCAAATAATAGAACTGGAATATTAAGAAGAACTCCTTCATACCCTACCGTACTAGTCAGTGTTACTATTGCATCGCATTTCAACAGCAAGCTTTTAACGTTAACCTCTGGCCTAGTAAAGATAACATTAGGTAAATTAGCTATTTTTCTATAATAATCGTAGCTTTCAAAACCACTGGCAGAGATATGATCTTTAACTATTAAGAATTCATTTTCTCTTAAGGAAAAGGCGATATTTCTAATTACCTCTATCTCATCATAATGTTTTGCTAAAAGAGAAGTCGAAGATTCTGGGTGATAGTGTAATGGATATAAATAGTACTTACTATTAGGTTCAAATTTAACTTCGTTGCTGTATAACTTATTTATTCTTTTTTTATTGAAGACTCTAAAAACATCTCTAAGTCTGTACTTAACAGATGACTTCAAAGGTACTCCCATTTGAATCCCAACGCTATTTAGATATTTAAAATGTGTTATAAGGCTGCCGAATGACGGTTTTTTCTTGCTGAGAGTCGAACTCAAAGATATTTTAGATAAGCCATTGAACTTCATGTAGTCTGGTTGAATTGAAATTAAGTTATTTACATATTTAGAAGCGTAGTTAATATCTTCGTTGGTAAATTCATCATCTTCAATCCCTTGATTAATATGATGCTTTATTTCATTTCCGGTTATAGAAAAATAAGATTTACCAGGTAGTCGAGACGCAGTTATCCCCAAGTAACGAATGCCTAGATTTGTCGATACCTCAGCGGCAAGGTGTGCATAGCAGTTAGAAACGTTTTCATAGAAAGTGAAATCTGGATCGAAATCTTTCAAGTTATCTTCTAAGAATTTATACAAATGCTTTACTTCTTGCAGTCCTTTTTTTTGTTTAAATTCATCTTCAAATCCATAATAGCAGCCACGATCATAGTCTGGGTGCATTACCCAAGAACAGATCGAGTCTGGTAATTTAAAGCTTTGATCAATAATGTCATCATACTTACAAGTTACAACATTATTTAGCTCATCAGGTGAGAAGTATAAGTCACGAGAAAACTCATTAATGACTAAAAACCTAACATCATTTCCCTTTGCCATTAAAGCTTTACCAAGCTTGATGTAATACTTAGAAAATGCTGCTGTATTAATTAAAATAGCTATTTTTTTCATGTTAAAATTCTTTTTTAAAACCTTCTCTGACTTTCAACAACTTCATAATACCTGTAACGAGTGTTGAGACAAGTACTGCAAGGACAACCGTATTTATAGCAGATATACTATAGAAATCGCCAATTACTAAAACAACAATAAAAGATAATAAACTAAGAATGCTTATCATCATAATAGCTTTATCATAATTAAATGCGTAAATAACGTAATGAAAAATAGTTGAACTTGCCAATATAAAGTTTATAAGTAACAACCACCAAAAATATTCGATGTTATTGACATATTCATCTTTTCCAATAAATTCTATTAAGTAACCTAAAAATATATAAGAACCTAATGAAAAAACAACCAATATTGCTAAACACTGTATTAGCATCTTGATCATCTCATTCTTCATTAGTTGATTTTTACCGTCTTTATATAACTGTATTAACTTGGGGTAAGAGAATTGAAAGATTACCGAGTCACAAAAAGATAATAAAACACCGGCAAAACTTGAATAAAAGACATAAACACCTAGATCATTGAGCTGGTCAGTATATTCAAAATATGACTTATCTAAGACAAATATCGTCCTGACAGCAAGTGTACCTATAAAGAATACGGAACTGGTTTTAAAGACTTTAATCAACCAATTTTTGGTTAATTTTTCTTGCATTATATCGTTAATATTTACTTTTGTTGCCCTAAACAGAATATAACTTCCATATAATAATGAGAAAAAGCTACATAAGGCCCATAGACCAAGAACATAGATTAACTCTATCTTGGTTATGTTCAGGGCAACTACTACCGCTATGATATAACACCAAGATGAACTTCGAATAAAAAGTTGGATACCAGCTTTGAGCTGGTATTTTTTTGCAATTAACATACGACCAACTTCTTGGTTATAATGCTCAAGAAAACATAAAAGCACTATTATAGGTATATATTCAAATAAGGTATTTATTCCTTTTAATGCTACTAATGTTATCAATATTCCAGCAATTGATATTAATATTATTGCTTTTGAATGCTTAATAAATATGAGTTCATTTTCTGTTCTAATATACTCTCTCGTTGAATATGTATACAGATCACAACCGCAGAAATACATATAGTAAACTACGATTGACTGTATCAAGCCATAAATACCGAGCTCGTAAGCTTCAAGGCTTTTGGCCAAACAAATCATCAGTAAAAACTTAGATGCAAGTATAAGAACTTTGATTAACAGATTATAAATCTTATCAGTATTTAAATTCATCTAAAGACCAATTTTCAAAAATAATAGAGATTTTCCATTTATTATGTTTATTGATGTCACATAAGAATATAATACGTTAATAAATAATAAATAGAGAGGAAATAAAGATTGAATTTAAAGAGGTTCAAATATTGTGAATCTCTCCATTAATATTAAGACTAAAAAGTAAAGTTTGGATCAAGGTGTTCTTTAACTAGCGCACGTAAGCTTTCTACACCTTCCCACTCGGTGTTCGTACCTGAGTTATATTTAAAACCAAATGGTACTTTTTTCGCTGTATGATGTTTTGGATATTCTTCTTCCACGTACACAAATGATACCGAAGGTAAAATCGCATAATACTTACCAAGATCGATGGTATTTAAAGAATCTGTGTCTGTAATCATCTCTTCGTGCAGCTTTTCACCAGGGCAAATCCCAACGACCTTAGGCTTAATTCAGGAGCAACAGCTTCCGCAATATTTAGGATTTTGTAAGATGGAATTTTTGGAACGAAGATTTCCCCACCCAAGTGATTTTCTAAAGCGTACATAACCATATTTACGTCATCTTGTAATGAGATATTAAAGCGTGTCATATCTTCGTGGGTTATTGGCAAGATACCCTCTTCTCGTTTATTTAAGAAAAACGGGATTACTGAACCACGAGAGCCCATTACGTTGCCATATCGTACAACACGAAAGCGGATATCTTTAGAGCCTTTAATGTTGTTTGCAGCTGTAAACAACTTATCTGATGCCAGCTTCGTTGCACCATAAAGGTTAATAGATGCGCATGCTTTATCTGTGGAAAGTGTCACGACATCTTTTACACCGCACTTAAGTGCTGCATGAATAATCACATCCACACCTTCACAACCTTGGACATACGATTTTGGTCACGGACAGCGCCAATAAGAAGCGGAGCTGCGAAAACTCTTTTGTCGGATACTTTTTCTTCAGCTCAAACTGCTTCAATTCATCACGAAAAAAAGATAATAATTTTTTTAACTTCTGGATAACGCTCAAGAATAGTTTAAAAGTAACAGACCTAGCTAGAACGACTTCACTAGAAGTTTGCTATTTTCTGATCGCAAATCTAATTAGGACTAAACTAACACCTAATAAACCACCAAATAGGGCGCCTAATACACAAATCAGCGCTCGTTTAGGATCCGATTTAACCTCTGGGACTACTGCTGGGTCTACGACCTTAAAAACAAATTCCTCTTGAACTTCTGCTAACATGAGGCTTTTTGTTTGTTCTTCGATAAGCTTGTAAAAAGTACTTTGCATATCTGCTACCGCAGTTTTTTGTAACTGCTCATTAAGGTAAGCAAGGTTTTGAGAAGTTTCAGAGATTGTACGATCTCGCATCACATTGTTGATGTCAGTAATTAACCAATTTACCCATTGCTTTGCTATAAAAGGAGAGTAGTGTTTAACGGATACTGTATACAACCCTGTCTCTTTATCTTGATTAACACTAAATATATCTTCTCTAAATACATCATACGCTTCTTGCGCCGATGGCTTAGGACCTCTTAAACCATCAGGTTCACGAAGCCACTTTTTATTTGTCTCGTCATATATTTCATCATCCAGAATAAGCTCGTCATTACCTAAGTTCCAATCTTTTGCCGCCATCAAAGGTACCAGCAAGTCGTGATTTTTAACAAAGGAGTCAATAAATTTACGAGATCTCATCACCTGAACGGCGAGCTCCGTTTGTGATGAGTCACTGCTACCTAGATTTACACCCGCTAATGAAGCTAGACCACCAAACTGCCCAGCTAATTTTGACAGCCCCCCACCATTTGAACTCTCTGCAGGAGATAGTAGAGCATCCGCTCGATATATATTTGGTAAACTAAGTGAATACACCACTGCACCAATAGAGAACACAAAAGTTATGGCGATAATAATCCACTTACCTTTCCAGATAGCATGAAGCATTTCTTTGAGATCTGCTTCTCCTGCATTTACTTCGTATGGGAAATCATCTTGATATTTGTCGGGATATTTTTTTTGATTCATATGTATTGTGTTATGAATTAAGAGTTTACCTTCTACAAAAACATATTTTTCGTCTTAGTCAAAAGGAATAAGGAGAAGAAAGTATTAAAACAAAGTGGCCCCTCATCAAGAAGAGCCAACTTTACTTTAGTGTTTAGAAAGACTTAGGCCAAGCTTTGGTCTTATTGAGTTTCTATTTTAGAGCATTAATCGCCACACCAGTTTGATAAAGTATCTGCGTTGCAGCTGTCCATGTACTTAACGCATCGCGGTAGTCAGTGTCAATTGGTACGACAATTGTGTCACCAGCCTTTAGCTCTTCTTTATTATTTCCAAACCAGTAGCCAGATGAAGGCTTATAAACAGAACCATCTGCACGTACTACAAAAATACGGTCTTCGTCCGCTTGCTTTTTCGCACCACCAGCTTTATTCAGATAATCATCAACATCGAGTTTGTTATCCAACAAGTAGGTAATTGGAACCTGAACTTCTCCCATGATTGAGACTGTGTTGCGGAAGGTCGGCACAAAGAGGAAGTCTCCATCTTCTAGCATAAAGTCTGCTGAACGCTCGCCTTTTAAAATACGGTTTAGCTGTACCACCATACGACCAAGTGCTTTACTGCGACTTGCTTCCTCTACAAACGCTAACGTTTTCTCTGGGTCAGAAATTACAGAACCTATATTGCTATCTGCTCGGAACGTCTTCTTCGCTGTTTCTTTTCGCATATCTGCGGCGTATTGATTTAAGAGCTTCTGCTCTTGTAAGCGTAATGCTTCACGCGTAAATATTGCTCCTTGAGGGTGAGCAAACTCGGTTAGACCGCCCGCTCGCTCCAGTAACTCGTTCAGAGTTTCACCTTGACGCACGGTATAGGTTCCAGGGAAACGAACTTCACCCTGTAAAGTGACTGTACTTTGTAGCTTCACATTTGGCTTTTCTAGGATGTTCAAACGATCTCGGCCTACGATAATTGCATCGTCCGAAGCACTGCCTTGGATTGCTTTACGCAAATCAATACGTTCAACATCAATATACGCACGCTCATCCGCACTATTAATAGCGGTTCGCGCTAGTTCTGCATTAATTGTGAATGCGTTGTAAGTCAAACCACCAGCAGCTTCAATAAGCGTTGATACCGTCATTCTTGGAGTGATCGGGTAGCGTCCTGGGTGCTTCACTTCACCAAAGACTTCAGCAATTTGAGGGGCTAGCCCCAAACGAGACTGTTGCTGAAGTTGTAACAACACTGGGGCAAGTAAAGTGCGACGAGTATTTTGCTTCAGCTTTTCAAAGTCTTCCTCTGTAATCTCTTTACCACGGAAAATGATTTTAACTGGTTTATCCAGCTGAGTTGTGTTCTGGTTGACGACCATACCGTCTGCAGAATGCGAAACGGCAACAGAAGAGCTCATCACTTCTTGTTCTTTCTGTTGTTCTAGCTCAGCTTGCTCTTGCGCTTGTTCTAGCGTTTTTGCTTTTGAAACAGACTCTTGCGTTGCTAATGTATCCAAGTCTTCGTTATTAAAGCGGTTGAAAACCAATATACGGTCTCGTGAGTGTAACTTAATGTTGTCTTGGCTACCTGGTGATAGAATCGCGTTAGCTAAGCTTAGTTGGAACACTTCAATATCACGCTGTGGATTAATCTCTCTTACCACAACCGCATAGTTAACATCAGCTGTAGAATTAAAAGCTGAGTCAACAGATTTGAAAAGATCGGCAACACGAAGGCCATTGCGCCATTCCACATAGCCAGGATGACGAACATCCCCCTCTATCTGCACGTAACGAGTAAGCTCTTCGCTTTTTTTCAAGATCTTGATGGCGTCGCCATTTTTAACTTTACTCTGTCGATCTTGCGTTTTATTGAAATCAAGCGTCAGAGCCTCACGAGTGCCATGTGAAGCATAGCGTTTTATCTCCAATTGCTCGGCATGGGCATTCGCAGTAAAACCACCAGCCATCTGAATAAGTTGCTGGTATGTTTCACCTTGCTTGACTTCATAAATTGCAGGACGGTTGATCTCGCCTTCTATAGACACTGTATCGTTAACAGAACCAATTAAAACAACATCATCCGGTAGTAAGCGCACATCATTACTTGCATCACCTTTTAGTAACAGGTCATACATATCCAACTTACGAATGATTTTCCCATCACGCTTTAGCTGAATATCTCGCAGCGCTCCACTTTCACCAAAGCCGCCGCTGTAATAGATAGCTTGTGAAATTGTCGTCAATGCGCTAACCGTGTAGGCTCCTGGTTTATATGCATCCCCCATGACAAACACTTGCATGGTACGCAGTTCGCCCAATGAGATATCACTGCGCACACCAATCATTTGTTCTTTTACTCGTTGAGTCAGGGAGTCACGTACATCGGAAAAGTGCATGCCAGCAACATTTACTGGCCCAAGTGAAGGGAAGTTGATTGTGCCCGCACGATTTACGCGTAAACGATGCGTTTCATTCTCCTTACCAAACAACTGCACAATGATTTCATCGCCAGCCCCCACGGTGTAATTTGCTGGCACAGGAACATCACTGATCGGAGCAAAAGTGCTTGGAGAACCAGCAAAAAGATCTAAACCAAAGCGTTTAAGCTCTTCCTTCTCGTCTTTTTTGAGCCATTGTTCCTCTATATTAGAAGATACAGCGCCACTAGATTCAGCCCTAGGTTTGATTACTTGCGGGTTTTCGTAAGGAGACTTGTTTGAAGATGAACTAGAAGGACTGGAGAAACCATATTTACTCGCCAAGGCCTGTTGTTGGTCGGCGGGTAGATTTTGAAACATTTTTATTTGTTCTGGAGTGGGTGTTTGTGCCATCGAATAAGACGCAAACGTACTTGCCAATATAAAAGCGGCAATAGAGAAATATCCTTTAAACATGGTATGTCACTATAATAATTGAATAAAAGCCCCTAGCCCCAAGTTTGAGCTATAGGTATTTAAATTAGAATCGGTGCTGAAAACCCAGTGTAATCGAGTTAAGGCGAACTTGGTCTTCAGAGACGTTATCAACGAACTCAAATATCACCGCGCTTTGGTTGTTTAAAGCGTAGTGCATACCTAACCCAAAACTAAATCCTTGTTCTTTGTGAGAACCTACATTTTGTAGATCGAGCTGAACGCTTGAATACCCAGCTAAACCATAAAGTGCAACTCGCTCTGAAACTGGCATATTCAACTTAACAAAGCCGCTCAAAACGCTATCAACGGCAAGACCGCTGTCACGTTGAACTGATGTCCCATAACGCCCTTCTAAGCCGATATAGTCATTAAAGAAATAACCAGCTTGCGCACTAAGAAGAAAAGGACTCCCCTCTTTTACGGACTCAGAAGACGAGCTTTTCAATTCTGCATTTGAGTAGCTCACTAACGCACCAGCATAAAAATCGGCTGACGCTGAAAAAGAACTCAGGCTTAAGCCCAGTGCACTAAGTATTCCTAAACAATGCTGCTTTCTTATCACGTAAAAGTCCCTAGTACTGGTAATAATATGGACTGCCAAAGCAAAGTTAAGTGTGCTATGCAGGCCATTAAATACTGAAGAGTTGGCACGCTACCGCCCTGAGGCGTTGAGCGTAAGCCACTGTATCGCTTTCTATATGGTGTAAGTAAAAACGACCTATTGACTCCAAACCTCTAGTCCTGGAGGAAATAGGCCGACAAATTATGCACTCTTGATAGTTTATCAGCAAGCAAGGGAGCAAGATAACCGCACAATGTCACGCTGGTGTTAGAAATGAGATCGTAAGCCATAGCAAAATAAGAAACTATTTACATGCTAAGGCTTTTTTATCTAGAATATAATTTGGAGCATTTTTTATGCTACCAAACATCGATGTTTTTATACCGGATATACAAGGATTAATAATGAAGAATACAGCTCTAGCTATTCTTATGGCTCTAAGCGCATCAACTGCATTTGCAGCAGAAGAAGCAGGTTCAGCAGGCGCAGCTTCTGCATCTGCAACAGGCACAACAGCTGTAGCAGTAGGTGCAGCAGCAGCGGTAACTGTAGTAGCAGTTGCAGCGTCAGATAGCGACTCAACATCTACTTCAACATCTACTTCTACTTCTACTTCTACAAACTAATTTCGTTTTGTAGATAGAAGATAATCGCCCTGAATGACTCAGGGCGATTTTATTTGTAAGAGGGAATAATGAATATCTTCCGAACGTCTAAATGGATACAACCACTCCTCACTCTTCCGCTACTAAGTTTATTCTTTGGCTGCACACAGAAATTCAATGATGTTTCAGCAACCGTCCAAGAAGCGTACGGTAACTACATTGATGTAGAGATGACACCAGAAGAAATAAATGCTGTTCCATATGCCAGTGCCTACTTGAAACTTGGAAATCAAAAACAGGTGTTTGTTGTTTTAGCTTTCGCGGAACGAAACCCACTCAGTGGTAAAAAACAACTAAAATGGGTAAGCGCCGATAAAGCAATGCTCGTTACGGAAAATGGACATATTGTCAAAACGATTGGTCTACAGAGTGGGGACTTAGCGGGCGTTTACGGTGACGTTCCAGATTTTTCTTTAGATTCAACCTCTGTCAACTACGCACTCTCATACGATTGGGCGACACAATACCGTTATGGCTTTCCAGCAAATGTAACGCGCTCTTACTCAGGCCAAGAAACGTTAACAACACCTATTTCTAGCACTATAACCAACGTATATAGAGAAGTTGTTGAGTTTAGTAGCCTTTCTCGAGCGGTCGAAAACTACTATTGGGTCAATGAACAAGGTCAGGTCGTTAAAACCTTACAACACCTAGGGCCAAATATGATTCCGGTTGAGTTAACCATTTTGAAGGGATATAGCAAATCATGAGCAAGCAACTACTCACATTACTCGGTTTGGTCATGCCGCTTTTGAGCATGCCTAGCTTCGCTCAAACAGAAACCTCTGCTATGCAACCATTAAATGTTGAATTGCTAGAAGCAGGCAAACGGCTACAATTTCAAGGGCCGGCTCGTTTAGAAAGTGTGTTAGCACTTGCTAGGGAGCAAAGCGTCTCTCTGCAATACTCTCTTGGTACCACTTTGTTTGATAAATCGGAACGCGCCGAGAAAACTTCTACCGCTTTAAAGAACTCGGTGCTCAATCAAATGATTCAACACAATTTGGTCGCACATCCATTCTACAAGTTCATTCAGCAGCAAAGCTTTGCACCGCGTTTACTGTCTGCGATAGATGTTGATAAAATTCGACTAAATAAATTCGACAACCCACTGTTGCGCGGCAATTTCCTTCTCGCAAGCCCTCTACGCGAAGAAAAAGTGTATTACCTGGGAAACTTAAATAGTGTGTATTCCATTAAGGAGCAGGCAGGCATCCCTTTGCAGAGACAGTTAGAGAATTTGAAAAGTAACATTGGTACGTTATCAACACCGCCAGTGTTGATCTACCCAGATGGTCACGTAGTTAAGCCGCATCACGGAGCTTGGTTAACAACACAATATTACTTACCACCTCTGACATTGGTATATATTCCGTTTGGTGAACTTGAATACTCGGAAATGGACCAAGACATTGTCCGCCTACTCACTCAACTGATACCAAATTCCACAAAGAGACCGCAATGATGCCAATTAGAAAAAGCTTAACCCTTTATTTAATGGGCCCAGCATTGGTTTGGGCTCAAGACATGCCCTTTGAGGCTCCCACGTTACAGCCTTCTCAGTCTGACTTTGGTGGTGTTGGCTTAATGCAGATGCCAACCGGACGTATGGCCCCTGAAGGGGAATTCAACTTTTCTGTCACAGGTAGTAATGAGTACCTGTTTTATAATGCAACATTACAAATTATGCCTTGGTTAGAAGCGACTATTCGTTATACAAGAGTAGCCTCAATACCGTACGACCCAACTTTTCCTAATGTTGATAATGAGTACACTGATAAAGGTATAGATTTCAAAGTTCGATTACTCAAAGAATCTCAGTATATTCCGGAACTATCTCTCGGTGTGCGAGACTTTGCTGGTACAGGCCTTTTCGATGGGGAATACATAGCAGCCACCAAGCGTTACTCTAATCCAAGCTTAGGTACTTTTGATTTTACTCTCGGTATGGGATGGGGTTCATTAGGTACGCGTGACAATGTATCTAATCCAGTTTGTAAATTATCAGATCGATTTTGTGAACGTCCTGCTGATTTTTTAGAAACAGGTGGCACAACCAACTTTGATAGAACATTCAAAGGGCCTACGGCATTATTTGGTGGTGTGGAATATCAGACATTACACGCCCCTCTTCGTTTCAAGCTTGAGTACGATAGTAATGATTATAGCAAAGATTTACCTGTGGTAAGCGGTGGCGTAGATATGTCTCCCCACACGCCATGGAACTTTGGTGTGCTCTACCGTATCGGAATGGCCGACTTTCGTTTAAGTTATGAACGCGGCGACACGTTGGTCGCGGGCTTAACGCTAAACACTAATTTCAATGACATGCCATCATTCTGGCGAGACACACCAACACCAGAAATCGAAGATAGCCAGCCTGAAGAACTGTCTGATGTTGATTGGGAACGTGTAACAGAAGGTTTAGACAAAATTGCTGGTTACCAAAACACGCGTATTTATGTTGATGACAGTACAGTAACTGTCGTTGGTGAGCAGAAGAAATATCGTGACCGTACAGAGGCACACGAAAAAGCGGCGGCTGTACTTCACAATGAAATGCCTGACGATATTGATACCTATGCGATCAATGAACGCAGCCGAGGCTTAGTCGGCGAACAAACGATTATTTCCAAGGAGAAATATCGCGACTTTGCCCAAGTTAATTACATCAACCCCAAAATAGAAGGTGCAACCGCAAAAGCTAGCAATAAGTCAAGTGGAGAATCTGTCTATGATGGTTTTAAACGTTTTGATTGGGGCTTTGCACCTAAACTAGTTCAAACTCTCGGAAACGCTGAAGATTTCTATCTCTTTAGTGTAGGGCTAAGCGGTAATGCCTCATACTGGCTGACGGACAACCTTGAAATTGGCGGTTCGTTATACTGGGATTGGTATAACAACTACGATAAGTTTATTTATGTCACTCCACCTGATGGCACTACCGTTCCTCGTGTTCGCACCATGTTCCGCGCTTACCAAAATGAACATGCTGTAACCATGTCAAACTTACAATTGACTTGGTTCCAAGAGTATTCCGATACGATGGATCAGCAATTCTACGCGGGTTATCTGGAGAGCATGTTTGCCGGAGTTGGTACCGAGTTTCTTTACCGACCGCAAGGAGCTAACTGGGCGATTGGCGCTGACGTCAACGTAATTTCTCAACGTGATCCACAAAGTTACTTCGGTGTTTACGACGAGAAATGGCAAAACGTGCCAGAATATGGACGTCCGTTCCAAGTTATTGATAAAGGCTTCACTGGTTTTGTATCTGGTTACTACTACCCTCAATGGGAATTCCTACAAGATTTGATGATCCAAGTCGATGTTGGTCAGTTCCTAGCTGGCGATGTTGGTACACAAATCAATGTTTCTAAGCAGTTCAAGAGTGGCGTAATTGCTGGCGCCTTTGCCTCATTTACAGACTTGTCTGCGGATGAATTTGGTGAAGGTAGTTTTACCAAAGGTTTCTACTTGTCGATTCCATTTGACATCATGACCGTTAAGCCAAGCAACAATCGTGCGAACTTTAGTTGGCAGCCTCTTACTCGTGACGGAGGACAGAAACTCGGACGTAAATACAGCTTGATTGAGTTGACCGACGAGCGAAATCCTTGGTATCAAAGGCCTAACCGTTCGGATGTGGAATAATAAAGTAATCAAGGGAGCTGCGGCTCCCTTTTTCATATCTAGATACTGAGTCATAGAAGACTCAAACCTATCTTCCTGCTTCCAATAGCGCTACTTTTCGTTTCTTGCTAGAATTCCTGAGAAAATTTTAATCTATGGTGGAAGTTCTATGATCATCGTAACTGGTGGCGCTGGCATGATCGGCAGCAACATTGTTAAAGCACTAAACGAAGCTGGTATTAACGATATCCTGGTTGTCGACAACCTAAAAAATGGCAAAAAGTTTAAGAACTTAGTTGATCTGGACATCACAGATTACATGGATCGTGACGACTTTCTGACCCAAATTATGGCGGGCGATGATTTTGGTCCGATTGAGGCAATTTTCCACGAAGGTGCTTGCTCTGCAACGACTGAGTGGGATGGTAAGTACATGATGCTAAACAATTACGAGTACTCTAAAGAGCTGCTGCATTACTGTTTAGATCGCGAGATTCCATTCCTATACGCTTCTTCCGCAGCCACTTACGGCGATACAGAGACTTTCGTTGAAGAACGCGAATACGAAGGCGCACTGAATGTATACGGTTACTCGAAACAGCAGTTTGATAACTACGTTCGTCGCCTATGGCAAGATGCTGAAGAACATGGTGAGACCCTTTCTCAAATCACCGGCTTCCGCTACTTCAACGTATATGGCCCACGTGAAGACCACAAAGGTAGCATGGCATCAGTTGCATTCCACCTAAACAACCAACTTAACGCAGGTGAAAATCCTAAATTGTTCGCGGGCAGCGAATCATTCAAACGCGACTTCGTTTACGTTGGTGATGTATGTAAAGTAAACCTGTGGTTCTTAGAAAACGGCGTATCAGGCATTTTTAACTGTGGTACTGGCCGTGCTGAATCTTTTGAAGAGGTAGCAAAAGCAGTTATCAAGCATCATGGCAAAGGCCAAATTGAAACCATCCCATTCCCTGAGCACCTAAAAGGCGCTTACCAAGAATTCACACAAGCGGATCTGACCAAACTGCGCACCGCAGGTTGTGATGTTGAATTCAAGACAGTTGCAGAAGGCGTTGCCGAATACTTAACTATCCAAAACAGTTAAGCACCACAAGGTGGTAGAACCATAACCTGCCACCTTTACTCAAGTGCAATAGCCTGTATCATTCCTAACTATCTTTTTCTCATTTAAACCACTTCGCCCGTACACGAATAGGTAACTAGACACGCCATGACAATAAAACGTGATGACTTCGACCCCAAAGCATATAACCCTGAGTTTAAGCGCCACTTTCTGTCGCCTAAGTACTGGGGCACGTGGTTAGGTGTTATCTTATTTTTACCGTTATCATTAATGCCACTGGGTTTACAAAAGTGGTTGGCGAAAACCATAGCCAAAAAACTGTCTAAATCCCACAAAGGTCCAGCTCATCGAGCGAGGGTTAACTTTGAGCTGTGTTTTCCGGAAAAATCGTTCCAAGAACGTGAAGCTTTGATAGAAAAAACACTCTACACAGCGGCCATGTTCTTTTTTCGCTTCGGGTTACTAAGTTTACGCTCACCAAAATGGCTTCAGAACCGTTGCCAAATTCGCGGCCTAGACACTTTACGACAGCACATTGATAGCAACGAAAATGTAATTTTAATGGTTCCCCACTCTTGGGCTATTGATGTGCCTGCTATCTTGCTCGCTTCAATGGGAATGCCAGTTTCTGCAATGGCGAAGAAGCAAAAGAATGATGTTGCTGACTGGCTGATGCACAAGCAAAGGGTCCAATACGGTGGTCGTGTTTATGAACGCTCAGGTGGCATTAAGCCTTTTCTGAAATCCATTCGAGATGGCTATGTAGGGTATTATCTACCCGACCAAGATCACGGCCCAGAGCATAGTGTGTTTGTAGATTTTTTTGCAACACGTAAAGCAACGCTACCTGGTTTAGGCAAAATTGCGAAACTATCACGCTCAAAAGTACTGCCTCTATTTGCGTCGATGAACACTGAAGATGGTACGTTTGATATTGAGATTTTACCAGCGTTTGAGCTGGATAAAGGCGAAGAGCAAGACGCTCGTACCTGTAATGAAGCCATTGAATATTTTGTCGGTGATAAACCCGAACAATATATGTGGGTACTACAGTTGCTGCACTCTCAAGAAGGCGGCAATAACTATTACAATTTGTTTAAACCAAGATATAACAGCGACTGGAAAGTGCAGTGAAAGTATTTGTCGTAAGCTTGGCTCGATCGCTGGATCGCCGAGAACGTATTGAAGAAAAGTTAAAACAACAAGGCATTACGTTTGAATTTTTTGATGCAATAGATGGCTCTGTTGACCGTTTTCTTCATTCAGAAAAAAGTCGTCCTACCATTACTCTACGCCGCAAAGGGTATCAATTAAAAACCAGTGAAGTCGCCTGTTTTGCAAGCCATTACGAGTTGTGGGTTCGCTGTGTTGAGCTTGATGAACCGATCGTCATCTTAGAAGACAACGTCGACCCCGTCGAAGGGCTGAAGCAAGTACTCGAACATACCCTTCCATTGACTTCTAATTATGACTACATCAAGTTGTCTGCCACTCAGAAGCGTGTATTCACCCCAATCGTACCTATTGATGATAATCATATGCTAGGGGGATACTCAGCAGGCACTTGTGGTACCACCGCTTATATCGTCACACCTAAAGCAGCCTCAAAGTTTGTTATGCATGCTCAAGAGTTTATTGAACCAGTCGATGACTACATGGAAAAACCATGGAGACATGGTGTTCAAGTTTACAGCGTGTCTCCAGATCTCTTTACTAGAGCAGAGATTGCTTCGACGATTGGTGGTAAAAGAAAAGATAAATCCAAAATGACTCTTGCGAATAAAATATACGCTGAACTTTTTAGAACTTATGAGTCAATTTTGAAATTCCTATACTGGAAAAACAAAGCATGAAGATTTTAGTCATTGGCCCTGCATGGGTCGGCGATATGGTAATGTCGCAATCGTTATATATTGTATTAAAGCAACGCCATCCAGATAGCCAAATTGACGTTATCGCTCCAGGATGGTGTAAACCGATTCTTGAGCGTATGCCAGAAATCCATCAAGCGATTGAAATGCCTATCGGTCATGGTGAGTTTAACTTATTAGGCCGCAGGGAAATTGGCAAATCATTACGTGAAAAGCAATATGACCACGCCTATATCTTGCCTAAATCAGCGAAATCAGCACTGATCCCATGGTTTGCCAACATTCCTCTTCGTACTGGCTGGAAGGGAGAAATGCGCTATGGTTTATTGAATGACTTACGCCCTAACATGAAGTCTTTTCAGTATATGGTAGAGCGCTATGTAGCGTTAGCTTATCCAAAAGCAGAAATGGTGGATTCTAACTCTCTTGGCGGGCTTGAAACTTTACCTCGCCCACGCCTTGCAATCAACGAAGCAGAGCAACAAGCCACGATCAAAAAGTTCAACTTAGCCCAAGACCAACCAATTATTGGACTGTGCCCAGGAGCAGAGTTTGGTCCTGCCAAAAAATGGCCCGAAACACACTACGCTGAAGTTGCGACGCAAATGGCTCATTCTGGACATCAAATCTGGTTGTTTGGTTCTCAAAAGGACTTAGAGACTTGTAACAATATTCGCGCACTTGTTCCGACGCAATTCCATGAGCACATTCATGTTCTGGCAGGCCAAACCAGCTTAATTGAAGCAGTCGATCTCCTTGCTGCATGTAAGACTGTTGTCGCGAATGACTCAGGCTTAATGCATGTGGCAGCTGCGGTTGGTTGTAATGTTGTTGCCGTTTATGGCTCAACTTCACCGAAGTACACCCCCCCACTCGCAGAAAAAGTGGAGATTGTTCATACCGATATTGATTGTCGCCCTTGTTTCCAGCGTGAATGTCAGTACAAACACCTTAAGTGCTTGACAGAACTTTCGCCTAAGCAAGTGCTAGATAGTATCCAAAAACTTGACGCCATTACGATAAGCTCATGTTAGTTCGCATTATTTATACCTTACTACTCGCCCTAGCGTCACCGCTGCTTTTATTTGGTTTGTACAAGAGCAAACCAAATAAGCCTAAGTTCGGCTCTCGCTGGAAAGAGCACTTTGGCATAACCCCCAAGTTAAAAAGCAACGACAAACCTATTTGGATACATGCCGTATCTGTTGGTGAAAGCATAGCAGCAACACCTTTAATCAAAGCCCTTAAGGAACAAAACCCCGAACAATCTATTCTAGTTACAACAACAACAAGTACGGGAGCTGAACAGATTGCTAAGTTGGGTGATTTAATTGAACACCGCTATATGCCAATTGACTTTGGGTTCGCTATCAAAGGTTTTCTTAAAGCAGTGCAGCCAAAACAGATGTTGATCATTGAGACTGAGCTGTGGCCAAACACGCTTCACAATGTTCACAAAGCGGGTATCCCTATAACTGTCGTGAATGCGCGCCTATCTGAAAAATCGTGTCAGAACTACGCCAAAATACAGCGGCTTTTTAACCAGCTTCATCCATGCCTAACTCAAGTACTCTGCCAAACGGATTCAGATGCAGAGCGCTTCGAACGCTTAGGCGTTGAGAAAAAGAAACTATCCGTTACTGGCTCGATTAAGTTCGATATTCAAATATCAGAGCAAGTGAAACAGCAAGGACAGCAGCTTCGAGCCCAATTTGGAAACGATCGTCCGATTTGGATTGCAGCTAGCACCCACAAAGGCGAGGACGAACAGGTATTAGATGCACATAGACAAGTTTTAAAATCTCATCCAAATGCTTTACTCGTTTTGGTTCCTCGCCATCCAGAACGATTTGATGATGTATTCACGCTTTGCCAACAGCAAGGCTTTAACACTGTGCGTCGTACTTCAACGCATGCAGTAGAGACGGATACTCAAGTATATCTCGGCGATACTATGGGTGAGATGCTAACGTTGATGGGCGCAGCGGACATCTGCTTTATGGGTGGAAGCCTAATTGGAGATAAGGTTGGTGGTCATAATGTGCTAGAGCCTATTGCACTCTCTAAACCAACTATCAATGGACCAAGCTACTTCAACTTTATAGAAATAATAAATAGTCTTCGTGAATGTAAGGCGATCTACCTAATTGATGATTTTACATCCTTAGCAGAAACAATACTAATCATTCTATCATGTAACACAGCGTCAAAAAGTGTTCATAGAGCTAACTTGTGGCTAAAAGAAAATAAAGGCGCATTAAATAGAACTCTTAACAAAATATAAGTATCTAATATAAAAATTCAACCCCATTATTAATGAACAACTCTTTTCTAGTTTTTATCGTATTTGAGAGGCAAAATGACTAATAAAATCTTAGTCCAACTTCCAATTGGAGCTCATAGTCCAAACCTAGAAATAACGCTTAGCTATACTAATGAACTGATTAAGCAAGGTAATGATATTACGATATTAACTTGCTCGGGTTCCGATGATAGCTGCTTATACAATCCTCTAGGCCTTCCATCTACCTGCCGTTCTTGTAAACGTCGGACTCGAGAAGCGTTGTCTCACCTTATCGGTGGCTATAAACACGAGGAAACTTTAGGATTAAGAAGTTATAAATTTAACTACCATTCCACTGAAGAACTAAAAGCTATTAAATATAAAGGTACAAATGTGGGCTACTCAGCCTTATCTAGTTATGCATCTCTTACACGTAGTGTTGATATTGACTATAGTAATAAAAAAACTAGATTAATTATAGATAAATATCTGTCTACTGCCTGTAAGCTAACCGATTCTGTTGTGCAGTTACAACAACATTTTTCATTTGATAAGTTCGTATTATTTAACTCTCGTTTGAATACTTATCGTAGTTTTTTTGATTTAGCAAAAATAAAAAATATCCCAGTTACTGTTGTTGAGTTAAACTTTAGCAAAGACAATGCAATGATTTTTGAAAATGCAATGCCTCATGATATTGCATATAATGGATATTTAGTAGAAAGCTTGTTTAAAAATCTGGGCTATGCAAAGACTGAACAAAGAGCGATAGAATTCTTCAATAATAGAGCAAAATCACTATTTAGCAATGAAGAGTCTTATACCAAACAGCAGAATAAAGACCTCTTACCTGACAACTGGGATCCAAAAAAAAAGAAGATCGCTATATTCAATAGTTCAGAAGATGAATTTATGGCCATTGGAGGAAGCTGGGAAGAAAACAGATTATTTAAAAACCAATATGAAGGCCTTACGTTTATTTCTAATTACGCGAAGGATCATAATATTATTTTCTATCTTAGGATTCACCCAAATCTTCGTGGCACTCAAAAATCTTACCTAGAAAAACTATTGGCACTAAAAAGTGATAACTTTGTTGTAATTCCACCTGAAAGTAAAATTTCAACTTATAATCTAATGTATAATTGCGATGCAATTATAACATTTGGTAGTAGTATTGGTGTAGAGGCGACATACTGGAGCAAACCATCAATCCTATTAGGTAACTGTTTCTATCGGCATTTAAATATAACTTACAACCCAACATCAACCAAAGAACTAATTACCTTAATAGAAAGCGATTTGGAGCCAATAGATAATAAATTAGGTTGCCTAAAAATGGCAAGCCATATGATAAATCCAGGATTCAAGGTTCACGGATATTCGTTTAATAACAAGAAAGGCTATATAAATGGCAAAGAAATAAAAAGGAAGAAGTCTCTACTACAAAAAATAGAGAGTAAATATACAAAATATTACTTAAAATCAATAAAATCGTAGTTCTACTTTTTAACCAAACATAAGCAATGCTCAGCTAGGTATTGCTTATGTCTAGACTAGAAAATAAAAACTCATCATTAAAGCACTTAAATCCTCTTTAATCGTCTTACCTTTCAATCTATTACTACTTTCTAAAAATCACACACTACTTTTAAAGTATAGATAGGAGTGTGTGATTTTTTACTCGCTATTAGAATATAAAAAGAGGATTGAACTTAGTTATAACCGTTAGATAAGTTCAAAAGAGACTGGAGTTCCACGACTAATATTCTTTTTTACAGTTTTTCCAATCACTTCATCATAATACTTTGGTGCTAGACCAAATCCGGGACGAATACTACGAACATGTTCTGGCGTTAATATTTCGCCCTCTTTAATATCTTTCACAATGTAAAGAGAGCGACGAAACTTCACATTACCTTTTTCCGCTTCAGTTCTTTCATAATTAACCTTACCAAGAGCTTGCCACGCTGTTTTCGTATCTTTACACAATGCCTGTAACTCTAGAGGCTCCAGTGAGAAGCTATCATCAGCGCCACCACCATTGCGATCCATTGTTACATGCTTCTCAATTAAGCAAGCACCAAGGGCGATAGATGTCACTGCTGTCGCGTTATCAATAGTGTGGTCAGATAAACCTGAAAGAACATCAAAACGCTCGGCAATATCTGCAATCGTTCTTAGATTGTATTGGTCTGCAGGTGCAGGGTAACCACTGACACAATGAAGCACAACCAACTCCTGACAACCATTATCTTTTGCTGTCTTAATAGCTTCAGCAATCTCTTCTTGATTCGCCATTCCCGTTGAAATGATCATTGGCTTGCCTGTTTGGGCAACGCGTTTAATAAGAGGTAGATCAATCACTTCAAACGAAGCAATCTTATAAGCCGGAGCATCGAGTTCTTCCAAAAGCTCTACTGCGCTAAAATCGAAAGGAGAACTAAAGATAGTAATACCTAACTCTTGAGCTTTTTCGAATAACGGCTTATGCCATTCCCATGGCATATGAGCATCTTTATATAACTCATACAAAGTCTGCCCATCCCATAAACCACCATGAATTTGAAACTCTTCAGAGTCACAATCCATAGTAATAGTTTCATGAGTATAGGTTTGTAATTTTATCGCGTCTGCACCCGCCTTCTTCGCTTCTTCCATGATTTGGAAAGCACGATTAATATCCCCATTATGGTTAGCGGATAATTCTGCGATGATATAAGGAGGGAAGTCTGGCCCAACTTTACGGCCGTCAATGGTAATAAATGGTTTCATTTTTGCCTCAATCGATTGGTCGTCGAATGTAAGTTTCTTCGTCGATTTGTTGGTAGCAACATTTTTGGAAGAGTCGTTGAGATGCACTATTTGCTTTCAATACCGTAGCATGTAGAGTGACATCAGGATGAATTGCATCCACAATACTTAGAGCTTTAAACGCAATCCCTTTTCCATAGCTTTTAGGGTCAAGAAATATTGATACCAAATAATGTCCAGGTTCTGTTCTATCTAAGCGTACTGCTCCAACTTTATTGCCGTCATCCCTACTAACAATCATGTAAAAGTAGTCAGAGGCTGATTTCAGTTTTTTAAACATCCAAGCTTGGTGCTCAACCCATGTAGGGACCTCAGGAGTCAATGCGTACTTTCTCGTCTCTGGGTGACACTGCCATTCATAAATCAATGCGATATCTTCTTGCGAAGCAGGCTTGAGAGATAATCCATCAGTCGTCTCATCAAGTAACAACTCAACCTCATAAGAGACTCGTCGCGCCCCCCGCCCGTCGCAAAGGGAAAGATTAGCATCTTTGAATTGGGGCCACTGCTTCAGAACTGTCAAGAACTCACTTAGCAATCGACTAGGGATATCCTCGATATCAACTTTTAATGATGCTGAATGCTTTACTAACTGCTTACAGATTAGTTGCTGGTTCTCTGCTAAAGGAACGATTACGTTGGGTAGCCCAAGACAAGCTCTTTCCCAACTTGTGGTACCTGGAGCCCCTATAGCGATGTCATGCTCTAGCATTAAACTTGCCATATCAGAGACAAAGTCGAGATGCGAAACGTCAGCTCTAGATGCACACAACTCTTTAACTTGGTCAAAGTGAGGCGCTCTAGGCGACAACAATACAGTAAACTTGGCCTCTACTTTGCCACATAAAGATTCTAATACTTTGAAAGTTGCGTTAGGAGCATCAATCCCACCCATCGATACCAGCACTTTCAGAGGATTGTTAGAAATATCTCTAGAAAGCGCTGATTCTCGCTTGCTCGCGAAATCTGATCTCAATAAAGCAAACTCACTGCCCGCTAAGACCTTAGATTGGGATGCAGAGTAAGCAGCTTCATCACGCCCTAACGTTTGATCCAAGATCAAGTCAGCTTTATGGCATCGCCCGAGATCATCAATAGCAAGCATTCGACAATCTAATGAAGCGATAACTTGCTCTTGCCATTCAATCCCGATTGCATAGTGATCAGTGACAACAAGGTCTGCATAAGTGATTTCTGTTAGGAAATCTTGCACATCTTCAGATATGCTCTTTTGAAGCCAAGCTGCATAATCGGCATCGTGAAGCGGTTCTATAACTTCCCTTGGTTTGGCAAGAGTTGTCACCTGAAATCCACGTTCACGAATAAACGCACGCATGTCTCCTTCTAATGGAGAACAAGCAAATTCGACGTCATGTCCTTTGTGCGCAAACTCTTCAGCCAAGACGAGACAACGCATAACATGCCCACTACCAACCAACAAAGATGCATCGACTCGAAAAACAACCTTCATACTTCATCCTAAATGTTAATTGGTGAGCTTTAGCACAGAAAATAAAGATTCAGCAAGCTCCCAATCTTCGGGGGTATCAATATCTTGAACTCGATTACGAGGTAAAAGTACCGCTTTCGAATGAGGAGAAAAAATAGAGTACTTTTCTAAAAATGCTCTGGTTTTCCCCCAATAAAACTGTCCTGCATCGTGATAAGCCTCTTCGAGATCTTGAGACCTTACCTGTTCATTTTCAGGGGAAAACATCGAAACAGAGCCGTCTGAATCAAGTTTAATCGCGCGTTGAATTGGGAATGGAAATGAAGTAGCACTAAAAGCAAATTGCACACCTTCGCCTTGCAAAAGTGCATAGCCTTGTTGTAAATCCTTCGGCAATACAAATGGAGCCGTTGCATATAAACAACATACAGCGTCAATATCCCAACCTTCATCTTGACACCAATGGATAGCATGAGCCATGACATCCATTGTTGTAGCATAGTCATCGGAGATATCTGCTGGACGGAGAAATGGAACATGCGCACCATGAGCCTCGGCAACGGCTGCAATTTCTGTATCGTCGGTCGAAACGATCACTTTATCAAAGCAGCCAGAGGCAATGGCTGCTTCAATAGAGTAGGCAATCATAGGTTTACCATGAAATGCTTTGATATTTTTTCTTGGTATGCGCTTACTACCACCACGAGCTGGAATAATCGCGACTTTCATTAGCGCCCCTGCAATATTTCAGTGAGAACTTGAACGACAGTATCCTGCTGCTCTTCACTCATCGCGTGGAACATAGGAAGAGAAATAGCTTCACGGTAATAGCGTTCAGATTCTGGGAAATCACCTTCACTGAAGCCCATTTTTTCATAGTAAGGTTGAGTATGGACTGGAATGTAGTGCAGGTTGACTCCGATACCTTTGCCTCTCAGTGCGTCAAATACCTCTTTGTGTGTCAAAGAGATCTTGTCCAACCGCAAACGAATTACATAAAGGTGAAGGCCCGAGTAGGTATTCTCCAATTGATATGGCAATACCACTGGTAAAGACTTCAATAGCTGATTGTAACGATCTGCAAGGTGATGACGAGCGGTAATAAAAGCGTCTAAACGATGCATCTGAGATACACCCAGTGCCGCCTGAAGCTCGGTCATACGGTAGTTAAAACCTAAATCAACCTGTTGATAATACCAACCACCATGGCTTTCACCCTCCATTTGCTCAGGGTCACGAGTAATACCGTGACTTCGAAGCAAAGTCATCTTGTCAGACAAAGCCTTTTGGTTGGTCATTGCTGCGCCACCTTCAGCCGTCGTAACAATTTTAACGGGATGGAAGCTAAAGACAGTGATATCCGAGTATTCGCAATTCCCTATCGGCAAGCCTTGATATTTGCCGCCAATTGCATGTGAAGCATCTTCAATGACTTTGAAGTCGTACTCTTTCGCCAGTTTGGCGATCGCCACCATATCGCATGGTTGACCACATAAGTGCACCGGCACAACAACTTTCGGAAGCTGACCTTCTGCTTTCGCTTTGATTAACTTTTCCTCAAGGCGTTTTGGACACATATTGTAAGTATCAGGGTCAATATCTACGAAGTCGACTTGTGCACCACAGTATAAACCGCAGTTTGCTGACGCGACGAAGGTAATAGGCGACGTCCAAAGCCAATCCCCCTCACCTAATCCCAGCGCAAGACAAGCAATGTGTAATGCTGATGTAGCGCTATTTACAGCCAGGGCATAGCTTGCACCTGTATGATCGATAAGTGCTTGCTCAAATGCAGGAACTTGGGGGCCCTGCGTCAGAAAATCCGACTTCAAAACGTCAATAACACTGTCAATGTCTTGCTGGTTAATATCTTGCTTACCGTAAGGAATCACTACTATTCTCACACTGTAAAGTTTGGATCAACGTGCTCTTTGATTAGCTCACGTAGGCCTTCAATACTTTCCCACTCTGTATTCGTACCTGAATTGTATTTGAAACCAAACGGTACTTTTTTCGCTTTGTGGTGTTCGAGGTATTCTTGCTCTGTATAGGTGAACGAAACAGAAGGAAGAATTGCGTAGTATTTGCCAAGGTCGATCGTATTTAGCGAATCAGTATCGGTGATCATCTCTTCATGGAGCTTTTCACCTGGGCGAATACCTACAACTTTAGTTTCACACTCAGGAGCAATAGCTTCAGCGATATCTAAGATTTTGTAAGATGGGATTTTCGGTACAAAAATCTCACCACCTAAGTGATTTTCCAGAGCGTACATCACCATGTTCACACCATCTTGCAATGAGATATTGAAACGCGTCATATCTTCATGAGTGATTGGTAGAATACCTTCTTCGCGTTTGCTCAAAAAGAATGGGATCACTGAACCACGAGAGCCCATGACATTACCATAACGTACAACGCTGAAACGGATATCTTTAGAGCCTTTGATGTTATTGGCAGCAGTGAACAACTTATCAGACGCCAGTTTCGTTGCACCATAAAGGTTTATGGGAGCGCACGCTTTGTCTGTGGAAAGAGCTACAACATCTTTTACACCGCAATGTAACGCCGCATTAATAACGTTCTCTGCGCCCGTAATATTAGTTCGTATACACTCAGTTGGGTTATATTCTGCAGTATCAACTTGCTTTATCGCCGCGGCATGGATGATGACATCAACGCCTTCACAAGCTTGAATCATACGATTTTGGTCACGCACATCGCCAATAAAGAAGCGAAGTTGAGGAAAGTCTTTTGCAGGATACTTTTGTTTCAGCTCAAACTGTTTTAGTTCATCACGAGAAAAAATGATGATTTTTTTAACTTCTGGATAGCGTCCAAGAATGGTTTTAATGAACTGTTTACCGAACGAACCGGTGCCACCTGTAATTAAGACTGTTTTTGAATTCAACATAATATGCTCTTTCTTGTTCAGGTTCGAAACCTGTACCTCAAATAATTTAGAATGCTAATTGCGATATTTTAGCACTTAGACAAATGTGTTGCACTAGGTATAAACTCTTAGCAATGTCCTCACTTTACATATCCTAAAAATTCACAACGGCACTTACGAGTTCATCAAAGTCCGTTTTAGACCAAATAATATTCTTACTTTTTAATTCTTTCTCAAAAGAGCGCTTTAATCTATCTAAGTTTTGTTGCTTCCAGTCACCAGAAGTTTCAAAACGACACTTATCAAAATCGATAATCCATACCTTATCTTTGTCGTCGATCAAGATATTGTGGATATTCAAATCAGTATGGTTAACGCCAACCTGATGCATCTTGGCAATTTCTTGCCCTATTTTCTGATACATTTCTACCGATAAAGACTGTTCTTGCAAGATACTAACCAGATCTCTGGCGTTTGGGATTCGCTCACTTAATAAATCAGCTTGATAGAAGAGTCCTGACTTTAAGGCTCTTGCTGCAATAGGACGAGGAACGTGCACCCCAGCCTCAATTAGCGCCAACAAAAGCTGAAACTCTTGCGCACAACGGGTGTTATCCCAGCCAGAGAACCAATAATGATCGTTAACTAACTTCCCAAACAAACCGCCACGACGGTAATGACGTAGTGCCGCTTGCATGTTCTCTAGTTGGATAAACCATGTCGTGCCTCGCCCCGTCGCACTGCCAACCACCTTGTCGGAGGACTGCCAGTATTCCGCATCAAATATCGGTTGGCTAGGGTCTGTAATGTTCTCGTCATCAAACCAGATCACTTGGTTGTTGTTTTTATACTGTTGAATCATACGCTCACCCTCTAGCCTAAATACCGGCTGGCTAATATATACAACCAAGTAAATGCAGCAAACGCCAAAGCAACCATAACGGCAGCAGAGCCTATATCTTTAGCTCGACCACTGAGTTCATGCCGTTCAATACCGATACGATCAACCACTGCCTCAATCGCTGAGTTTACAAGCTCTACAATCAAGACTAATACCACGACCCCGATCATTAAGATACGCTCAACCATGCCGACATCCACTAGCCAAGACAAAATCACAGCAATACTCAACAGAGCCAACTCTTGTCGAATGGCGGCTTCATGCTTAAAAGCCGCTTTTAATCCTTGGATCGAATAACCCGTCGCTTTAACGATGCGCTGTAGCCCGGTATTACCCGGCTTGCCAGATTCTTGCGATTGATGCGGTGTTATCTTTGACATTGCAGAACACTTATCAGTACTTAGCTATATTCGAGCCGTGTATTTTACATTTATTGTGGATGTCTGCATAATTTACCTGCTTCTATTCATCGAATCAGACAATAATTATGTTCACTTCTGCCCCATCGTCACTATGCGTCTTGCGTTTGTCCGCTATCGGAGACGTTTGCAATACTATCGCCAGCATTCAAGCTATTCAGAAACACTGGCCTTCGACCCAGATTACTTGGATAACGGGTAAACTTGAAGCCCAGTTATTAGCCGCCATCGATGGTGTAGAAGTGATTGTTTTTGATAAAAAAGCGGGACTTGATGGCTACAAATCACTTTGGCGACAGCTGAAAGGCAGAGAGTTTGATGCGCTATTGCATATGCAGTACGCGATTAGAGCGAGTGTCGCAACGTTGGGCATTAAAGCAAAATACAAACTTGGTTTCTCTTCTGATAGAAGCCAGGACTTTCAAACACTATTTACCAATATCAAAGTGCCTTCCCCGCAATCTCTGCATGTCGCAGATGGCTTAATGGCCTTTGCCCATCAAATTGGGGTACCAAAGGCAGAACTAGACTGGGTACTTTCTTATTCAGACCACGACCAAGCTTGGGCAGAGTCTCATATTTCTCGTAGTAAACCTAACCTGCTGATTGTGCCTGGTGCGAGCAAAGCTTATAAAAACTGGAACGCGGAAAGTTATGTGGATGTGATTCATCACGCCAGAGCAAAAGGCTGGAACGTGATTCTGGCAGGTAGCCCAGCTCAAGTTGAACTGGATTTGGCTGAAGCCATTCAATCTCGCTTGGAAGAACCGTGTCTAAATTTAGTTGGACAAAGCTCAATTCTGCAAATGCTTGCGTTAATAGATAAGGTTGAAATGGTCATCGCCCCCGATACCGGACCAGCACACATGGCAAATGCCATGAAAACGCCAATCATCGGGCTCTATGCACACCATAATCCGCTTCGAGTGGGACCTTACCGCTACCTAAAATACGTTGTCTCTGTTTATGAAGAAACGATCTTTGCAGAAACAGGTAAAAACAGTCACGAGTTAAACTGGCGAACTCGCGCAAAAGATGAAACGGCAATGAACCGCATTACCAGCACTCAAGTAATGAGCATGTTCGATCAAGTCTTAGAAGATTTGTATCCTCAATACCAGTAAACTTACTGTCTTGATTTGTTAAGAAGGAAATGACCTTGTCCAAACCAACCTTAGCCGTTGCCTTAATTGTAAAAAATGAAGAGAAGCACTTACAAGCTTGTCTAGACACAGTAAAAGATTGGGTCGATGAGATTGTCCTTCTAGACTCGGGCAGCACCGATCGCACCGAAGAAATCGCCCGACAATACACGGATAAGTTTTACACCAACCTAGATTGGCCAGGTTTCGGTAAACAACGCCAACTTGCGCAGCAATACGTTACGGCAGACTACGTTTTGTGGCTTGATGCGGACGAACAAGTCACTCCAGAGCTAAAAGAAAGTATCTTACACGCGGTATCAGCCAATAAGCCGAACGTTTTATACAAACTTAATCGACTAAGCTCAGCGTTTGGTAAGTTCATCTACCATTCTGGTTGGTCTCCAGACTGGATTGTGCGCTTATATCGCACCGAATATACACAATATAATGATTCGCTCGTTCATGAAAAAGTTGATGAGAAAAACTATCAAACTGAAAAACTGGATGGTCGACTGCATCACTACACTTACGAGCACCTTCATCATTACATCAATAAAACCACTGGCTACCTCAAGGCTTGGACGGATGAACGTGAAGGTAAAAAGAAATCCGGCTTAACCACTGCAATTGTTCACGCTCTTGCTAGCTTTTTGAAGATGTATGTTCTCAAACGAGGCTTCCTTGATGGCAAACATGGTTTCATTCTAGCTTGGCTAAGCATGCACTCTACTTTTGTAAAATATATCGATCTCTACTTACGTGAACAGGCAAAAAAATCATGAAAACGACTTTAATTATCACCACTTACAACTGGAAAGAAGCATTAAAAGCGGTGTTAGAAAGCGTGAAACGTCAAACCGTTTTGCCTGATGAAGTCATAGTTGCAGATGACGGTTCTCGAGACGATACCAAAGCAATGATCGACCAACTTCGTGACGGCTTTCCCGTGCCACTTATCCATAGCTGGCACGAAGATAATGGCTTTCAACTTTCGATGAGCCGCAACCGTGCTATCGCAAAAGCATCAGGTGACTACCTCATCATGATTGATGGCGACATGGTATTGTCTCAAACGTTTATTGAATCACATAAGCAAGTCGCAAAGCCAAATTGGTTTGTGCAGGGTGGACGTGTATTAACGGATGAAAACTGCAGCAAGGCCATCATGGAAAACGGCTTAGTGCCTTCCATTTTCAGCAAAGGCATTCGCAATCGTAAAAACTGCATCACCAACGCCTTGCTATCGAAATGGTTCTCTTACGAGCGGAATAACGATAAAGCCACTCGCGGTTGCAACATGGCATTTTGGCGACAAGATGTCATCGAGGTGAATGGCTTCAACCAAGATTTTGTTGGATGGGGACGCGAAGACAGCGAGTTTGTTCATCGCATGTTGAATGCGGGTAAGTCACGTCTTTACCTAAAATTCGCAGGTGTAGGCTACCACTTGTACCACGTAGAAAACTCTCGTGCGTCACTCGGACAAAATGATGAGATTTTAGAGAACACCATTAAAAACAAGCTTAAACGCTGTGAGAATGGTGTTGATCAATTTCTAGAAGCTTAAGATTATAAAAAAGGGGCGTTTCGCCCCTTTTTTATTGTTGCTGAGATAAAGCGAAGTACTTATCGGCAACCATCAATGAGATCAAACGCTCTTTACGTTTATCTTTGAACTGCTCAACCCACTGGTGCGCATTTTCAATGATCGCTAATGCTTCTTGCTCATTCGCTAGGTAATAATCCATCTTTTCGGGTAAATCAGAATAGTCATCCTTCACTTCAACATAGTGGACGCCTGCCTCTAACTTACCTTCCATAAACCAAGTCTCATATTTTGGCTTTGACATAATAACCAAGGAGTTAGACGACATAGCCCACTTAAGGTTGGTGGCCACATCATTGCCTTCTATACAGAGCAAAAACTTATACTGCAGTTGCTCTTCAATACTCATAAAGCCCTTTTCCCATGGTTTCCCTTCTACCGGGCGGGTCTGGCCAATATTGCATTGCGGATGGTTGTAAAACGCATGAATCACCTTTTTACGATGCGGCTGAAAACCCACGCCGCGCCACGCTACCATGTCCTTTTTATCTTGATAGCGAACAGGATCATCAATAAATTTAAAATGACGAACTTGATTAAGTTTCAACACCACTGAATTTTGGTTGTTACCAAAGATAGGGCGGCTTTTTATAAAGCTCGGTACATTGGGGATGTGTGTAACATCGCCGTTGATGTAGTTAAACGCAAAACTGGAAGGGAAATAGCGTACAACTTGGCGAAGATCGAAAAAATACGTCCAGCCTTTCGTTTTTTTGAATGTATCGATGGTCGAGTAACTTTGTTCTCGGCTATCAACTGAAAACGGCGTTTCACACTTATTGTAATAGTTCACCCGCTCAAGACAGCGTTGCTGCTCTGCTTCGGTCAGATTCGAAAGTAAACGCTTGGCTTGTGCTCGATATACAAAGCGAGGGATAAGTATCGAGAGAGCGTTTGAGAAATAATAAGGGAACTTACTGTCTTTCATTCAGTTTTTCCCCAATCGCGATGGCTACTGGCTTGGGAACGAATTGTTCGATACTTCCGCCATGAATCGCTACTTCTCTCACGATAGTCGACGATAAAAACGCAAACTCTTCTTCAGGAGTTAAAAATACGCTCTCGATTCCTGGTAATAGCTTTCGGTACATGTTGGTCAGTCCAAACTCGTATTCAAAGTCTACCGTTGTTCGTAAACCACGAATAAGAACCTTAGCTTTCTCATTTCTCGCGAAATCCACTAATAACCCGGAGAACCCCTTTACCGTCACACCAGGTAAATGCGCTACAACGTCCTGCATCAGTGCAACGCGCTCTTCCAATGAAAACATAGTGTTCTTCGATGGGCTTGCGGCTACGCCAATCACAACCTCATCAAACATTTCGTGAGTACGTTCTATTAGATTGAGGTGACCATTAGTCACTGGATCAAAAGTGCCCGGATAAATGACTTTCATATAATTTACTAAGTTATTCGAAACTGATTGAATTATTGAGGCTCGAACGCAAGATTACAACAACTTAAGCTCAATAATAGCTCGACTTACTTCTGACACTCACTACAAAAGAAGGTATTACGTTGGCCAATCTTTAGCTCTTGAAGTCGTTCGCCGCACTCTGGGCATGGCTCTCCGGCTTTTCCGTAAACCAATAACTCTTGTGCAAAGTAACCCGGCTTTCCATCGGCTTGCGCAAAGTCTTTCAGCGTAGTCCCACCTTGCGTAATGGCAATCTCAAGTGTCATTTTGATATTTTCAACAAGTAACCCCCACTCTTGAGAAGTCAACTTACCTGCGGGCCTTGAAGGGTGAATTCGAGACTTAAACAACGACTCATTCGCGTAGATGTTCCCAACACCAACCACGACTTTGTTGTCCATGATGAACTGCTTGACGGCGACACGCTTATTTTTAGCTTTCTCCGCTACATATTCCGCATTGAACTCTTCAGTTAAAGGCTCAGGCCCCATGTTTGCTAGCACAGCATGTGACTCGCCAGGAGCACACCACAGCCATGCCCCAAAACGACGCGGATCGTTATAACGCAGTATTTTTCCACTGCTTAGTTTGAGATCCACATGATCGTGCTTTGCTGGCGGAAAGTCAGCATCTAGGACACGTAAAGACCCAGACATGCCCAAGTGAACAATGGCTGTACCTGTGTTTGTCTCGATCAGTAAGTATTTCGCACGACGGCTAATCGCACGGATCACCTGCCCTTCCAATTTTTTAAGCTCTGTAGGAATATCCCAGCGCAATTTAGGCGTTCGAAAAGTAAACGACTGGATCGTTTGTCCAACCATGTGGGGGCTAATCCCCATACGGCTGACTTCAACTTCTGGCAACTCAGGCATTAGATTCTCCAATTCACCGGCTAATAGTTCTCGCTGCTAGCATAATCGAAAAGAAAAACGATAAATAGGGAAGCTTATTAGGGGTATAGGCGAAAAAAGGCTCTACTCTGGCATAAGGTAGTTTTCATCGACGGAGATAGCGACCCATTTGTCTTGCCAGGTTTTAAATAGCCAAAAATCAGGTAAACGAAAGAAAGTCACCCGCTGCGGCTCTTCGAGATCCTGATACCAAACTTCTACCGTTTCAGGTACCGCCAGGTTAGGTTTTAAATGATCGTACTGTTCTGAGGTGAGCTCGGTCCCTTCCAATGATTGCCAGCGTGATACAAGTTCACTGATCGGTGCATCAACTTTGATGTTGGATTGCCACCGTCCATCATGCAGCTCGAACTCCCAGCCACTATAGTACAAAGACTCCACCGTATAGTCGGAGCGAAGTACATTTGGGTAAGGGTCTGCTTGATCTGTTAATAGGTAAGTTTTGATCCACATCGGCGCATTTAAGATCACTATAAATGCGATAATGCCCAGAATAAGAATATTGTTCCATCGGCGGCGACGAGCCGGACTCACACGCATAACCATCTCTACTCTCTTATCGTTATGAGTAAATTACCAAAGAGTATTGAGCTTGACTAGAACAACGGTGTGCAAGTGTGTAGGGAGTGGTGACTAAGCGGCAGAGGCGATCAATCAAAAATTCGAGTATAGAGTCGGACCAGTAGAATAACTTCAGCAGTGCCTTATAACCCGATGACGTACTGAACCTTTTCTTCAGCACTTTTATTCACGTAATAAAAAACCCAACTCGAAAGTTGGGTTTTTCAATTCCTCAAAGAGACTGAAACCAATTATTTGATTTTTGCTTCTTTGTACATAACGTGCTGGCGAACTACTGGATCAAACTTTTTGATCTCAAATTTGCCTGGCATGTTACGCTTGTTCTTATCAGTTGTGTAGAAGTGGCCTGTACCTGCAGAAGATACTAGACGGATTTTCTCACGAACGCCTTTCTTTGCCATTGCTTATTTCCTCTTAAACGTTTTCGCCACGTGCACGCATGTCTGCAAGAACAGTATCAATACCTTTCTTGTCGATGATGCGCATACCTTTAGCAGATAGACGTAGTTTAACAAAACGTTTTTCGCTCTCTACCCAGAAACGATGAGTTTGTAGGTTCGGCAGAAAACGACGCTTAGTAGCATTTCGTGCGTGTGAACGGTTGTTACCCGTTACTGGACGCTTACCAGTTACTTGGCATACTCGTGACATGAATGTCTTCTCCAAAATCGTTTCAGCTCGATATCAACCTTGGTGGCCGAACCTCTCTATCTCTCGAAAAGAAGTTAGAGGTTAAGAACCGCTATGGAAAATCCATACAAGGCTATCAAAGGTCGCGCATTATACTAACTTGATATGCATTGCTCAAGACCCGAACAGATCCTTTTTACAGGTTTTCGTGATCTTTTTTTAGACAGCAGATTTTTTTTAGCAGTCCAAGCTGAATTCAGTTAAAAATTTAGTGGCGTGGATGATAGCAGATTTTTAGCAACTAACAACCTAAAAAACGCACAGTTATATCCAGCCTCTTTCAGCAAAAGAGACACTTTCCCCATCTCCGATGACGAAATGGTCCAAAACACGAATATCCACCAATGCTAATGCGTCGGTGAGACGCCTTGTAATCCTTCTGTCAGCTTGGCTCGGCTCAGCAACGCCTGAAGGATGATTGTGCGCCAAAATCAAAGCCGCCGCGTTATGATGCAGAGCACGCTTAACAACTTCTCTCGGATACACCGACGCTGCATCCAACGTTCCTTCAAATAAAATTTCATCTTTTATCACTCGGTGCTGGTTATCGAGAAAAAGAATATAAAAAGCCTCTCTTTGCCGATCCCTTAAAATAGAAGACAGATATAACTTAGTTTGGTCGGGGCTGGTTAAGGCATCACCACGCTTTAGCGTCTCCGCCAAGTAACGTTGTGTCATTTCTAGTACCGCTTGCAACTGAACATACTTGGCTTGCCCCAATCCTTTGTGACGACAAAACTCTTCTTCTGATGCTGAAAATAGTTGTCTGAGCGAACCAAAGTCTTGAATAAGGAAGTCTGCAAGCTCAATCACGTTCATTCCGCGGGTGCCTGTGCGCAAGAAGATGGCCAGCAGTTCGGCATCGGTCAAAGCTTGCGGCCCTCGTTGCAGTAGCTTCTCTCTGGGCATGGACTCATTTGGCAAAGCTTTCAGTATCATCTGATGTCTCTTTATATGGAAAGTGTCCCTATTCCACAAAACAAAAAGCGAAAGTCGAGTATGACTTTCGCTTTCTTCGTACCATCAGTGCTTTCCATGCAACTTAACAGTTCATCAGAGTTTAAAGTTGCCAACCAAGCCGTGAATTTCTGTTCCAGACTGTGATAGCTGCGTGCTGATTGACTCGGCATGCTGCAACGTCTCATTAATGTTGTTCACGATCTGTTGAATAGCTACTAAGTTTTGGTTGATGTCTTCTGCAACCGCACTTTGCTCTTCGGCGGCAGACGCGGTTTGAATCCCCATATCTCGAATTGTTCCGATAGAATTATGAACACCAGAAAGAGATTGCTGAATGAGCGCCGATTCTTCCGCCGTTTTGACACCTCGTTTTTGGCTCACCGACATTGTACTGACCGCTCTTGATACACCATTTTGCAGCTGCTTAAGCATGTCACCAATTTCATGAGTACTATTTTGCGTACGACTGGCTAACGAGCGCACTTCATCCGCAACGACGGCAAACCCTCGACCTTGCTCACCGGCTCTAGCCGCTTCAATCGCCGCATTTAGGGCCAACAAATTCGTTTGCTCGGCTATCTCGCCAATCACATCCAGCACTTTGGTTATTTTTTCGGTCTGTAAACTCAACTCAGAAATTGCATCTGACGTGCTGTCTATCTCCGTCACGAGTTCGGTAATGCCTTCTATTGCTTGCTCGACCTCATGCTGAGCGGCGGTGACTTGACTGTTGGCATCGTCAATTGCCTGCGCGGTCGCATTAGTATTGCTGGCTACTTCTTTGGCAGTCATGCTCATTTGCGTCACTGCCGTCACGACTTTGTCCGTCTCTAAACAGTGATCCTGCATTTGACCGCTCGCTTGGCTGGTCTGAGTGTTCAGGCTTTGGGAAACGGTCTGTACTGTCGTCGCAGAGCGATGAATGTCCTGCATCAGTGGGTGCAGCTTATCCATAAACTCATTAAACGCGGCCGCCACTTCACCGACTTCATCCTGACTTTCGACTTTTAAACGAGCCGTTAAGTCACCGCCGCCTGCGGCAACATCTTTTAATGAAGCCGCGACATGTTGTAATGGCTGAATACCTTTAGACACCACGATACTGGTGAGAACACTGGTAATGATCAATCCAATAGCGGAAATCAACACGGCAGATAATGTATGCTCTTTTAGCTCTTGAGTCTTTAACTCTCTGTGCATCGCAACTTGCTGGTCGATGTCATCAATATAAACGCCAGTACCTAAAACCCAGTCCCATTTCGATAGATATTCTGCATAGCCCAACTTAGGCGCTTGTGCGTCAATGGTCGGTTTGTGCCACGAGAAATAGAGGAACCCATCCCCTTTTTGAGAAGCGTCAATCAAGCCCGCAATAACTGCGACCCCATTTTCATCTTTTAAGTCGTAAAGGTTTTTACCCTCTAATGCAGGTTTGATAGCGTGCAACGTATTCACACCTTGAGAGTCGTAGGCAAAAAAGTAACCATCGCTTTCAAAGCGCATGGCTTTCAGAATTTCTTTTGCTGCCTCTTTATTACTTCCATTTACATCCGTGTCGTATAACGGTTTTATCGCCGTCACGCCCATCATCATATAGGCTTGTAACTCTTTCTTTTTCGTTTCGATGAGCTCTTGCCTGTCTCTTGCCAGCTCCGCCTCCAAACTTTTACTGCTGTTGATGTAATACACCACTGAGATCAATGTAGTGATCAACAACAGCGGAATTAGGGTTATCAGCAGCAATTTGTTTCGACTTTTCAACACCATGGTTTCCACTACCTCTTTTTCTTTTCAGACTTGCAAACTCCGCGCAACTTGTCTGTGAGGTAGGCGAGAATTTTCCCTTCCTCGGTCAGATTAATACTCTGGAGTTTGGTGTGAATTATCTTCTCGTTATATATGCTCGGGCGGTCAGACTTTGAATTGTGTTAAAATCCGGTCATCAAATTGGAGATCTCACATGCAAACACTAGCAGGAAAGAAAATTCTACTCGGCATCAGTGGCGGTATTGCCGCGTATAAATGTGCGGAGCTAACCCGTCGCCTCATAGAGAGAGGAGCGCAAGTTCAAGTTGTAATGACGAAAGCCGCAAAAGAGTTCATTACCCCTTTAACCATGCAAGCCGTTTCGGGCCGTCCTGTCTCGGACAGTTTACTAGACCCAGCAGCGGAAGCCTCTATGGGCCATATTGAATTGGCCAAATGGGCAGATTTAGTGCTATTAGCGCCAGCGACCGCGGACTTAATCGCGCGCATGTCCGCAGGCATGGGGAACGATTTACTTACCACGCTCGTGCTCGCGACGGATTCCCCTGTTGCTGTTTCTCCTGCGATGAATCAACAGATGTATCGCAATATCGCAACCCAAGAGAACATCGCTACGTTAGCGCGTCGTGGTATGCACATCTGGGGCCCTGCGGCAGGAGAGCAAGCCTGTGGTGATGTAGGACCAGGTCGAATGCTGGAACCAATGCAGCTAGTACATCTATGTGAACAGTTCTTTCAACCAAAATTGCTAGAAGGTAAGTCGATACTCATTACCGCCGGACCAACTCGCGAAGCGATTGATCCAGTGCGTTACATTACTAACCATAGCTCCGGGAAAATGGGCTATGCATTGGCGAGCGCCGCAGCGCAGATGGGAGCAAAAGTCACCCTCGTGAGCGGTCCTGTCAGTTTAAATACGCCCGTAGGTGTTGAGCGCATTAATGTTTCCAGTGCACAAGAGATGCACGAAGCCGTTATGACACATGCAAACAGGCATGATGCGTTTATTAGCTGCGCTGCCGTTGCCGACTACCGCCCACAAACGATCGCGTCTCAAAAGTTGAAAAAGACAGAAGACAACGACGAAATGGTCATTAATATGGTTAAAAATCCTGATATTGTTGCATCTGTGGCAGCAATGACGGAGAAGCGTCCGTTTACCGTCGGTTTTGCGGCTGAAACCAATGATGTAGAGACCTATGCTCGAGGCAAGTTAACAAAGAAAAACCTCGATATGATCTGTGCAAACGACGTTTCGGTTGCAGGGCAAGGATTTAACAGCAACGACAACGCAATTACCCTTTTCTGGCCTGAAGGTGAACTTGCGCTCGCTTTAGAATCAAAAGAAGCATTGAGCTTTAAAATTCTCGAAAAAATGCATCAATTGATGTAACTAACGTTTGAAAACCCTGCCAATTTTTTACAAAAGCTGGCATAAATTTGGTACAAAAATGACAACTAAGGGTGTTAAATCTCCCATTCCACCCTTAGTGGTCTAGTTTGAGGCGAAATAGCGTCTTATAATCCCCTCCGCTCAACTTTGTATTTTGAAAGGAAGTAACTAATGGCCGGCAGTAAAAAATCCAACCGTCGTGAAGAGATCTTACAAGCATTGGCAGAAATGCTTGAATCAACAGATGGCGCTTCACGCATTACTACGGCAAAACTGGCCAAGCAAGTCGGCGTTTCAGAAGCCGCGCTGTATCGTCATTTCCCAAGTAAAGCGCGCATGTTCGAAGGGTTGATTGAGTTCATTGAAGAAGCCTTGATGACACGTATCAACCGTATTCTAGACGACGAAAAAGATACACTAGAGCGTATTCGTATGGTGATGCACCTTATTTTGGCGTTCTCTGAACGTAACCCAGGTCTGACACGCATTTTGTCGGGTCATGCTCTAATGTTTGAAAATGAACGTCTACGTGAACGCATCAATCAACTCTTTGAGCGTATAGAAACACAATTGCGCCAAATCCTGCGTGAACGTAAGATTCGTGAAGGGAAGTCCTTCCCTGTCGAAGAGCGCATCCTAGCCGCGCAAATTCTGGGACAAGTTGAGGGGAGCCTAAACCGCTTTGTGCGTAGCGACTTTAAATACCAGCCGACTGCAAACTTTGACGAGTACTGGGCGCTTTTGAGTGCACAAATAAAGTAAAAGACTATGAGTAAAGACAAATACACGCAGCCCGAGTTTTCTCTTTCACTTCTTCACCCTCGTAACTGGGGCGTATGGCTTGGTTTTGGTCTGTTGGCCATCCTCGTCAATATTCTTCCTTATCGGCTGCTGCTTTCATTAGGTCGTTCACTCGGTAAACTTGGCATGCGCTACGGTAAAAAGCGTGTCCACGTTGCTCAGCGTAACTTAGAATTGGCCTTTCCAGACAAAACACCTGAAGAGATTCAACATATTGTTGAAGAGAACTTCAAAAATACCGGTATGGCACTGATAGAAACCGGAATCACTTGGTTCTGGCCGACTTGGCGCTTTAAAAACCTGATCGTCGAGAAAGATCTCGGCGCACTGCGTGAAAAAGCCAAAGAAGGTAAAGGCGTCCTACTTTGTTGTGTCCACGCTCTTAATCTAGAGATCACTGCGCGTGCTTTCGCCGTGTTAGGCGTGGCCGGGTACGGCGCGTTTCGTCCGCATAATAATCCTGCTTATAACTTTATCCAGTATTGGGGACGGACACATAACGGCAATAAACTGATTGATCGTAAAGATGTAAAAAAGATGATTCGTGTATTACGCAGTGGTGAGCGTCTGTTCTATTTACCGGATCACGATTACGGTCGCAAAAAATCAGTATTTGTGCCCTTCTTTGCCGTAGACGATGCGTGTACAACAACAGGCACGAGCATTCTGGCGTATACCTCAAAATGTGCGATCATCCCAGGCTCAGGGTTTCGCAATGACGAAGGAAAATACGACATCATCGCCGATAAGTGCATTGAAGCCGACTATCCACAAAAAGACGAAGTCGCCGCTGCCGCTTATATGAACAAGTATGTGGAAGAAGTCATTCTACGCGCTCCAGAGCAATGGATGTGGCTCCATAAACGCTATAAAACCATGCAAGATGAGCATGTCGAGAAAGGCATTCGCTATAAGTAAGTGGTCAAGGCGATGAATCCAAAAACAAAAAAGGGCAGATGAATATCCATCTGCCCTTTTTACTTTTTCAGAAAAAGTAACCAATTAAATGCCGTATTCTGCGCGGTATGCTTTGACTGCTTCTAGATGCTCTTTGTCTGTGCCTTTCTCTTCAAGGAAAGTCACAAGGTCAGTCAAGCTAACGATCGAGATGATTGCACAACCAAAGTCACGCTCCACTTCTTGAATCGCAGACAACTCACCTTTGCCTTTTTCTTGGCGGTCAATCGCAACCAACACACCAGCAAGGTCTGCGCCATTTGCTTGAATGATTTCCATCGATTCACGAATCGCAGTACCTGCTGTGATTACGTCATCTACTAGCATGATACGACCTTCAAGCGCAGAGCCTACAAGGTTACCGCCTTCGCCGTGATCTTTCGCTTCTTTACGGTTGAAGCAGTAAGGCGTGTCGACGTCATGATGATCCGCCAGCGCGACTGCTGTTGTCGTCGCGATTGGGATACCTTTGTACGCCGGGCCAAACAGCACATCAAACTCAATGCCAGAATCAGCAAGCGCTGCTGCGTAAAAACGACCAAGACGCGCTAGGTCACGACCAGTATTGAAAAGACCAGCGTTAAAGAAGTACGGGCTTTTACGGCCAGATTTCAAAGTAAACTCACCAAACTTAAGAACTTCTTTCTCAAGTGCAAACTCAATAAATTCACGCTGGTATGCTTTCATTATTTTCTCTCTATGTCCTTGGTTTCTCGTGTCTCTTCTCGACAATCATTCATTTCTCTATTGTCGAGATAAAAAAATAGCCCCCATAATGGGAGCTATCTAAATCAATTGGCTAACGCCGCCTTCTGCGCTGCGACAATTTCTGTAATGCCGACTTTCGCCGACTCGAGCAATGCCATCAGCTGTTCGTGACTGAACGGTTCACCTTCTGCGGTGCCCTGAATTTCAATCATCTTGCCTTCTTCGGTCATTACCACGTTCATGTCTGTGTCTGCCGCTGAATCTTCAACGTATTCAAGATCACACAATACTTCGTCGCCTAGTAAGCCGACAGAAACTGCCGCTACGTGGCCTTTCATTGGATTCGCTTTTAGCTTGCCGCTATCCACTAGGTGTTGGAATGCATCGGCCATTGCAACACTTGCGCCGCTGATAGATGCAGTGCGAGTGCCGCCGTCTGCTTGGATAACGTCACAGTCAACGGTGATCATGAACTCACCCATGGCTTTTAGGTCGACAACAGCGCGTAGGCTTCGCGCGATAAGACGCTGAATTTCCATCGTACGGCCGCCTTGTTTGCCACTTGCCGCTTCACGACGAGTACGCGAATGTGTTGCTCGAGGTAGCATGCCGTATTCAGCTGTAACCCAGCCTTTACCTTGACCTTTTAGCCAACGTGGCACAGATTCTTCGACGGTCGCATTACACAACACTTTGGTGTTACCGAACTCAACTAGCACTGACCCTTCAGCGTAAGCTGTGTAGTTACGAGTAATTTTGATAGGGCGAACTTGATCCGCCTTGCGATCGTTTGGACGCATGGGCATCTACCTTAAATATGAGGAGAAGACGATTTGGTTGGGCGAAGATTATAACGGAATCGATTCCGGATTCATAGGTTACGCCGCTGGCACAACATAAACAATCCATACATCCCGCGCACCTATCGACGCAGCATGATACACTCTTGAAGTAATTTTCAAAAAATGAAGACAGGAAAATTCGATGATTTACAGTATGACAGCGTATGCACGCAAAGAAGTAAAAGGCGATTGGGGCTCTGCGGTATGGGAAATCCGCAGCGTGAACCAGCGTTATTTAGAAACATACTTCCGCATGCCAGAGCAATTTCGCGGGTTAGAGCCCGTTTTACGTGAGCGCTTTCGTAAGCGCTTAGCGCGAGGCAAAGTAGAATGTAATCTGCGTTTTGAAGCAAACCCTGCCGCAAAAGGTGAGCTTAGCATCAATGAAGCGCTTGCTAGCCAGGTAATTAAAGCCGCTGAACAAGTCATGCACATGACTGGTGAACTGAGCCGAATCAATCCATTTCAAGTCATGCAATGGCCGGGGGTAATGGAAACGCCAGAGCAAGACATGGATGCGGTAAATAAAGTGCTACTAGAAGCATTTGATGGCGCAATGGATGAATTTATTGAAGCGCGCGCTCGTGAAGGCGAGAACATGAAGGCGCTGATTGAGCAACGCCTAGAAGCGATCACATCAGAAGTTGTGAAGGTGCGCGCACGCATGCCAGAAATACTAGAGTGGCAACGTGAGCGTCTGTTCTCTAAATTTGAAGATGCGAAAGTAGAGCTAGACCCATCTCGCGTTGAGCAAGAGCTAATCCTTCTGGCACAGAAATCAGACGTAGCAGAAGAGCTAGACCGTCTTGATTCTCACGTAAAAGAAACCACAAACATTCTGAAAAAAGGTGGCGCAGTCGGTCGTCGTCTGGACTTCATGATGCAAGAGTTCAACCGTGAATCGAACACGCTAGCGTCGAAATCCATCAGCACCGACATCACCGCATCGGGCGTTGAACTGAAAGTTCTAATTGAACAGATGCGTGAGCAGATCCAAAACATTGAATGATCTAAAAGTCATCGAGTATTGAAACAAAAAAGCCCCGCTAATACGGGGCTTTCTTTTATTCGTCTTTTTCCAAGGTACTGTTATCAACGTAGGGCCAATAATGATGTCCAATTCTGATCAGCAAAGTAGCCGCAGCCAAAATAAACGCAGCCAGAGATAACCACACAACCAAAACTGCATCCAGCTCTTTCATTCCGAGAGTGATATAGCGGGCGATCGCCATCATCGCGATGTAGATAGGATAGCGTACCGGAATTTTACCGTTCATCACGAACTGCTGCACCATGGCGAGCACTTCCAGATAGATAAACATCAAAAGAATATCTGTGAGTAAGACACGCTTCTCTACAAATACGTGCACAAACTCTTGCATCATGGCGTACAACGTCGCCAAGGTAATAGAGACTAATAACACCGCCTCCAAAATATGGAAGATTTTCAGGAAAGGTCGACTAAAGGATTTCGGTAAATTCGACGGCATGGTCCATTATCCAAACAAAGAAAATAGGCCTTGAGTTTAGCATGCAACGATCTTCAATCAATCAGAATAAACATCAGTGCGAATCGACTCCAAGTCCTGGCATTTGCTTATAAAAACGCTCCGCTTATTTGGCGGAGCGCTTTTGTGTTATAGGACCTGTGGCATCACTTACGCCACTTGCTGCTTTTTTTCAGCTACGCGCTTTTTCTTCCGATATTTAGGGTGAGTGATCGGAATCGCAGATAGGAGTTTTTTGGTGTATTCGTTTTGCGGGTTTGCATAAATTTCTTTAGCACTGCCTGCTTCTACCACTTTACCAAAATACATCACGGCAACTTTGTCAGAGACATGTTTCACCACCGAGAGGTCGTGAGAGATAAATATGATCGCCAAATTCATTTCTTGTTGCAGTTGTAGCAATAGGTTCAAGATTTGCGCCTGTACCGACACATCTAACGCAGATACCGATTCATCACAAATCAGTAGTTTAGGCTTCAATGCAATCGCGCGAGCAATACCGATACGCTGCCGTTGTCCGCCTGAAAATTCATGTGGATAACGGTTTACTGCCGTTTCTGGTAATCCCACTTTGATTAAAAGCTCTTTTACCCATTGTTTACGCTCTGTTGGCGTGCCAATTTTATGAATAACAAACGGTTCTTCCAGAATCATACCGATGGTATGACGCTGATTGAGTGACTCCATTGGGTCTTGAAAGACGATTTGCATGTCTTTACGCAGCGAGCGCATCTCTTTAACAGACAGTTTAGTGATGTCTTTACCTTCAAAGAAAATCTTACCTTCTGTTGGCTCGTATAACTTTAAGATCGTGCGACCAAGGGTGCTTTTACCACAACCTGACTCACCAACTAGCCCCAGTGTTTCACCTTCAGAAACAGACAGTGAAACCCCGTCTACCGCTTTGATGGTGTAGCCTTTCTTGAACAGCCCTTTACCAGAAACAAAGTGCTGCTTAAGATTTTCAATTCTTAATACTTCTTTTGCCATAACATCCTCTTTTATGACTGGTTCACTTTGCCCAGTTAACTGGCAAACATACTGGCATCAATAGGCTTGATATCGATCATCTGCTTCGGCTCATTATCTAAGCTCGGCATCAATCCCATTAAACGCTCTGTGTATGGGTGCTGCGGGTTATCAAACAACTCAAAAATTTCTGCTTTTTCGACAATACGTCCGCCATACATCACGGCAACATCATCACACACTTCTGCCACAACCCCGAGATCGTGAGTGATGAAGATCATCGCCATGCCCGTTTCTTCCTGAAGCTCGTTCATCAGTTCAAGGATAGACGCCTGAACCGTAACATCCAACGCTGTAGTCGGTTCATCACAAATCAGAATATCCGGCTTACAGGCCAATGCCATCGCGATCATGACACGCTGGCGCATACCACCAGATAGGTTATGGGGATACTCATTCAATCGCTTCTCTGGCATTGGAATTTTTACTTTTGCCAGCATTTCAATCGAGTACGCCTCCCGCTCCTTTTTGTCGAGCTCAGGTCGATGGAGCTCAAGCACTTCACATATTTGACGACCAATGGTGTGCACTGGGTTGAGCGCCGTCATCGGGTCTTGGAAGATGATCGAAATGCGATCGCCACGCATGGCGTACATCTCTTCCGCAGGCAAATCAACTAGGTTGGTGCCGCGATAATTCACTTCACCTTTGATAATGTTGCCATATGGCTTAGGTAATAGCCCCATGATCGACATTGAGGTTACGCTCTTACCACTACCTGACTCTCCTACCAGACCGAGTGTACGTCCAGCTCTCACATCAAAGTTCACACCATGCAGAACCTTCACTGGCCCATCATCGGTGGTAAATTCAACTTCGAGATCTTTAACACTTAGGATTACATCGTTTTCCATAACCAATCCTTACAGCTTATAAGTGTCATCTACGACAACAACAGGTTCAAAAGCTTTGCCTGACTTCATCGCTTGTTTCGTTTCTTTTTTGATATCACTATCAATCCAGTAAGTGCCATCGCCTATGATTGCACCACTGAACAGCGCCTCTGTCATGCGATTCATTGGTTTATCTGGAAACTTTAACCAGCGCCAGTGACCATAGCGGACATAAGGAACCATGTAGCCTGGGACGATAACGTGAGCATCAATGATGTCACGCTGAATCTCATGACCTAGCTGGATCTTTTTATCCATATCCATGCCAAAACGATACTCGATGATCTTTTCATCCAGTTCAGGCGTGCTGTAGTTTGTGAAAGAGTTAGTTTGCGGCTTGTTCGCATTGACTGAATGGAAGTACTCCCAATACGTTGGGATCTCAGACGTACCCATATCTAAGAAAGCCAAATCGTGCTTTTTCTCACGTACGTATTTGAACATGGATGAGCCATCAACTAACTTGAGCTCAATATCCAGCCCTGCTAGCTTGGCTTGCTCACGCAAAAATGCAATACGAGGAGTATGAACAGGTGTTCCGTAGGTCAGCTCGAAGCTTAAGCGCTCACCTTTATCATTAACACGAATACCATCAGAACCAATTTTGTTAAAGCCTGCGGCTTCGAATGCCTCGGCCGCTTTTGCGGGATCAAACTTCGGTGCCTTAGCATCTGGTAGGGTGTATTTACCATGACCATAACCGGTCGGGTTCGGTTTACGGGAGTAGTCGCCACGCATGACATTCTCTATCATGCCATCAAAGTCAATCGCGTAAGTAATGCCCTTGCGAATGTTTAAATCATCCAGCAAAGGCATCGCGGTGTTCATCCATACACCACCAGCCCCAACTGGGAATTGGTTGTAACCCCAGAACTTTTGAATGTATCCCTTTTGGTAAGGTTCCGTATTCGATTTATCATGCCATAAGCTTGGTAAAACAAGACCAAATGCGTCCAGCTTCCCTTTCTCAAAGTGCTTCATCGCGATATCACTGTCGCGAATCACTGTGATGCGGATTTTGTCGACATTATAACGATGTTGATAATACTTATTGCTGTAACCCCACCAGTCTTCACCGACATGTTTGAAGGTAACACTTTTACCTTTTTTAATGTCATCTAGGTAGTATGCACTGGTCGTTGGTTCACTTTTAAAATTGTAGTAGCGGACAAAGTTGTCATGTATACCGTCACCATTTTCATCTTTTGAAGGGTTAGCATAAAAATGTGCGGGACGTGGGCGCAGAGCCCCCATTCGTAACAGCAATTCTTCCGGATTGAACTCTTTCGCCGCCTTAACAGCAAACGTGTGAGTGTCGTACTTGATAACATCCGCAATCGTTTTGTTGTAGTAATCGTTGTACCAAGGTTCCAAGATATCTTTGGAACGATAAAACTTCAGCATGAACACGAAATCGTCGGCAGTCACAGGTTTGCCGTCCGACCATTTGGCTTCAGGGTTGAGTTTGAAATAGACCGTTTTGTTGTCACCTGCTAACGCCCACTCGTTAGCAAGCTCAGGGATGAACTCTAAAGTATCTGGGTGGCGGACCACCAAGCCTGGTGTTTCATCTAAGATAAAAGAACGTAGCCCTGCATTAGCGTCTGGGCCAACACTACGTAACGTCTGCGGGAAACTTGACATAAAGGTGCGATAAGTCCCTCCACGTTTCGCTTCTGGCGAACCATATTGAGGCTCATCCCAGTTTGTTTGCCAGTTTAAGTCAGTCGGAAGCGTTGCTGACATTGCACCAAAACTCAGGGCGCTCAGCGTGGACGCTAAAAATAATTTCTTCATAAAACTTCCCTTTTTATGTTTTGCTCACAATGCTCGCTTAAACATAGCGTGTGAATTTTTTCGGGTCGAAAGCCGCTCGAATGGCTTCACCAATAAAGGTCACCATTACCAGAACCAGAACAATAGAAGTCACTACTGACGCAACAATCCATGGCGAATCTAAGTTTGACTTACCTTGTTGCAGTAGTTCACCCCAACTTGGCGTTGGTGGCATCAAGCCTAATCCTAGGTAATCGAGAGCAGTCAGTGCTGTGATGTTAGCTGCAATAGTGAAAGGCGCTAGGGTTACAATCATCACCATCGTATTTGGCAAGATGTGATTAAACAAGATACGTCCGGTCGATGCCCCTAAAGCACGAGCCGCCATTACATATTCTCGTGCCGCTTCTTTATAGGTCATGGTCCGCATGTACCATGTCATCCCCATCCAAGTGAAAAGCACGTTAATAGCGACAAAGAGAGCGAACGTCGGCTGAACGATTGAGACAAGAATCATAATGACGTACAAAAACGGGACCATTGACCAGATTTCGATAAGTCGCTGTACAAACAAGTCAAATTTACCGCCCCAAAAACCCATAGCACAACCGACTGCAGTACCGATCGCGTAGGAAATGGCCATCGTAAGCAACGCAAATCCCATCGCCGTTCTGAATCCGTAGACGAGTCGCGCCAAAATATCGCGACCTATCACATCTGTACCTAAATAATGCTTATTTTCGGCACTAGGCGCTGTTGGCGGGAAATCACCACTAAAATCTTGTTCGTATGGGTTCCACGGCACAAGCGGCAAAATAACAAAGTTGTCGCCCCCTTCAGCCTCAAACGCTTTTTGCAGTACACGATAATCGGCTTCACTGGATGACTCTTGGCCGAATTCGCTACCTAAACGTACGTCACTGACAACAGGAAAATAGTAGCTACCATCGTACTTGACGACTAGCGCTTTACTGTTGATCAAAAGTTCGGCGAATAGAGAAAGGATCAACATGATAGAAAGAGCAACAAACGACCAATAGCCTCGTTTGATCTCTTTAAAGTGACGAATTTTCTTTTGAGTTAATGGACTAACTTTAATCATGTTACGCTCCAAACTTCACACGTGGGTCGACTAAAGCAACACAAATATCTGAAATGATGTTACCAATGAGCAGTAACAACGCATTAATGGCGACAATACCCATAACAACAGGGTAATCACGCTCCATGATTGATTCGTAACCCAATAAGCCAATGCCATCAATATTGAAGATAACTTCAATCAGGAAGGCACCGGTCATGAAGAACAACAAAGAGTTACCAAAGTGACTCGCGATCGGAATTAAGCTGTTACGCAACGCGTGCTTACGAACTGCTTTTTTGAAAGGTAATCCTTTCGCAATTGCGGTGCGGATGTAATCTGAGGAAAGGTTTTCCATCAGGTTATTTTTCATTGTCATCGTCAGCGTGGCAAAATCACCAATGAGGTAACAGATCAAAGGCAACACCGCATGCCACATAATGTCTTTAGCGCGTTCAAAGAAGGTTTCGTAATCGTCGAAGTCATCGCCGACAAAGCCTCCCATCGGAAACCATTCCAAGTGATAACTAAATAACGTGATCAGCAATACACCCACCACATAACCTGGTAGCGCGTAGCCTACGAAAATGAGTACTGAAGAGGCGGAATCAAACACAGAACCGTGCTTGAGCGCCTTATAGTAACCAAGAGGAATCGAGATAAAATAACTAATAAAGAAGGTCATGCCGCCATAAAACAACGACACTGGCAAACGCTCTGCGATCATATCCGAGACAGGCTCGTAGTAACGCGTCGACTCGCCAAGATCTAGCATTACCAAACGACTTAACCACTCGACGTACGCTTCCGTTACAGGTTTATCCAGGCCATAAAACGCATTCAGCTCCGCGATTTGATCGTCAGAAAGGGCCGTATTACCACCCGCAGACGTCATTGATGCGGCGCCATCTCCCTGAGACTGCATTTGTGACAACATGCGTTCAACAGGTCCGCCAGGCACGAAACGAGTGATAGCAAAGATGAGAATAGTTATCCCGAGAAACGTTGGGATAACCAACGCCAAACGGCGTAAAAAGTACGACAGCATATACAACTTGCTCCTTGTCTACTGTCCAGTTCAAACGGAGTGAAAGAGGATATTTTCCGCCCAAAATGGTGCATATTTATCTCGTAGTAACTAAAACTGTTGAAGCACACTCCCTGCGCCTCAAGAGCTAGACTTTTCTACTACTGCAATAATTTCAGCGTCATATTTATCTTGAATCCACATCAGCTTCAAGTGTTTGAAACCAAAACATGACAAACTTCCTTCGATGTCGAAAAACAGAAATGTTTTTGTAAAAAATTATAAAAAACCACAAAAATAATTCATACAGAATATCAATCTAGGCTGTTTAGAGCCAAAACCCTACATAAAAATGCACCCTACACACATAAATAGACACATAATCCAAGGTTATATTTGACCTAAAAATACGAGTGAGCCCTTTAACCGCAATGGGTATCATATTTTGATACCACCTAATAAGTTCGAGCTAACAAAGTATGGATTCGATATAAAACTCATCTCAGAACAATTCACTGGAAAAATATCTTTTTCCAGATTCAATTACCCACTAAAAAACCATAGGCAAGATAAGTCATTAAAGTTTATAAGAAACACAAAATACGGTGTTTTATTGAAATTTAATCTCGATTCATAAACCTTATTCGGTTTTTTATTCCGCCTTTTAAATAAAGCCTGGTTATTTACATCTTTTTTACATTTAAGCATCCCCGTTTACCACTGGTTTGACTTCCTTTTTTCATCTCGGTTATACATTGGCCGAACGTTAACGAAATATTAACGTCACATTTGGCCGCTATGCGGCCAGACATAGGAAATAATAATAATCGGAGCAACAAGGATGTATAAAAACACAACCGCTTTATCTGTTGCGATAAGCCTTGCTTTGGGGACAGCAGCAGTTGCAGCCCCAGCAACAGCACTGGCAGAAGAGCAGCAAGTTGAAAAACTTCAAAAGATGAAAGTTACTGGTTCGCGTATCTCCACGACGGATATGGAAGGTCCTTCACCAGTTACTGTTATTAATAGTAAAGACATTGAGTCTAAAGGCTTTAACAGCGCGCAAGACGTATTGAACAGTTTGACCCAAAACACAGGTGGTGTAATGGCTCAAACAGACTCTTTCTCGTTTACACCAGCAGCGCAGTCAGTCAACTTACGTGGCCTTGGCGCGTCACGCACATTGATTCTTATTGATGGCCGTCGTCTTCCTCAATACCCGCTAGCACAAGATGGTACATCTAACTTTCAAGATATCGGCCAAATCCCTGTCGCCGCTATTGAGCGTGTTGAAGTAATGACCGACTCAGGTTCTGCTATCTACGGCTCCGACGCAATCGGTGGTGTCGTAAACTTCATTTTAAAGAAAGACTTTGATGGCGTTTCTGTAAAAGTACGCGCGGGTGACGCGACGGATGGTGGTTACCAAAATGGTCGTTTAGACGTTGTAGCTGGCAAAAACTTTGACGACAAACGTATTCTCTTCGTTGGCCAATTTGCGGGCAACGAAATGCTAAAGCAATCTGACCGAGATGATTGGGCTGGCGATGACGGTTCTAGCCGTTCTCAGCTAAGTGGCTACTCTAGCTACGGTGCAAACTTTGAAGGCGCAAACGGAACACTTCTAACACCAGCTGATGCTGGTTCTTCATGTAAAGAAGTCGTTGGTGATGCCGCGATTGAACGAGCGGATGGAAAGTGTGGTGTTAACCGCTCTGCATACCGAACATTAAAACCAGAAAACAAACAAGTAGACCTACTTTTACGTGGTGAAATGGACATTAACGACAATGTCACTGCCATGGCAGAAGCCCGTTTTGGCTACAAGTCTACAGAATCTGAATTCGAACCTAACCCTTACAGCGTTGAAGTTGATGCCACTCACTTCCGCGGCGAAGGCGAATACACTCGCCGTATGGTCGAATTTGGACCACGCGAAAGTAACACTGAAGCCGATTCTTTTGGCTTAACCTTAGGCTTGAACGGCCTGCTTGCTGATACGTATGATTGGGACCTATCCGCTGGTTACTCTGAGCAAAGCGTTGAAACAAGCAACCCAGCAATCTTCCTAACTCTCGACCAAGCTGTACAAAATGGTGATGTCGATCTTCTGGGGCCTATCTCTCAAGACGTTGTAGACAAATACAGCGGCACTTCAAGCAAAGAAGCTTACTCAAAGCTTTACTCTGTTAACGGCTCACTGGCTGGTGATTTGGTTGAACTTCCTGCAGGTATGTCTGGCTTTGCTGTTTATGGTGAATGGAACCGTACTGACTACAATGAGACGATTGATGCTACAACAGCAGCTGGTGGTTTCTCTGGCCTAGGTGGAACATCAGGCGGCGGTGACCGTGATCAGATTGGTCTTGGTGTTGAAGCTCTTATTCCTATCATTGAAGATTTAGAAATGACTGTCGCTGGTCGTTACGACCACTACTTCGACGACTCGGCAACTGGTGGCGCATTCACTCCTAAAGTAGCCCTAGCATACCGTCCTACTGACACCCTATTGCTACGTGGTAGCTACGGTCTAGGCTTCCGAGCTCCAGACTTGAAGCGACTATTTGGTGATCAAACTCGAGGCTTTGGTTCTGGCTTTGACCCAGAGCTTTGTGCCAACGCTGGTGGTAGCGGCCCACAAGATAAAGATAAGTACCCAGAGTGTGATACTCAGTACTTCGATACGCTTAATGGCCCTAACTCTGAGCTGAAAGAAGAAACAAGTACAAACATTAACTTGGGCCTAGCGTGGGAGCCTGTGGATGATCTTGGTGTAACTGTTGACTGGTACCACATCAAGATGGAAGACGTCGTAACTGCACCAACTTACCAAGATGTAATTAACGATCCAGGTAAATACCCAGGTACTGAAGTCGTTCGTAACCCAGATGGCACCATCAAGTCGGTATCCTATGGTCCAGTGAACCAGTCGTATGAAGAGCGTTCTGGTATTGACCTAGCGATCAAATACGCATACGACACTAATGAGTTCGGTTCATTTAACACGCGTGTTGCTGTAACGAAGATCTTGATTGCTGAATATCAAGAAAACGACAGCGAGCCTGTAACGGATGAAAGAGATTTCATGCCTGAATACACCGCAACGTTAAATCTTGGCTGGGCATATGAAGATGTCGCTATCAACCTATTTGGTAAATACCGCGACCGTATGTGTTCAAGCTACGCAAACCGTTACTACTTTGATGACTGTGATTCTGCTAAAAAAGCGGGTTACAAAGCAGAAATCGCTAGTATGACAACGTGGAACCTAACGGCTTCTTACCAATTCAACGAGAGTGGTCGTGTAACTCTTGGTGCTATCAACATGTTTGACAAAGTACCGCCTGCAGATCCTCTAAGCGATACCTCTCCATTCTATGCAACTGGGTATGACGATCCAATCGGACGTCAGCTATACGTCGAGGCATCATACGACTTCTAAAAAATATTTGGCGCGGGTTTTCCGCGCCCTTTTCGACTGACTAAAACACTGACAAGGATGCAACCATGAAATTCAAGGAATTTGGTCTCAGTGCCATAGCTGCAGCATTGCTTACTATCAGTAGTAGCTCTATAGCGGCCAACTCTGGTGCTGTCGTTTCCACACAAGCAAAAGCAAATCAATCTTCAGAAGCTTCACAACAAAAAATCGACAATTATGCCGAAAGTACTGAAGGCATGTTGGCAGAATACAAAGGCTTACTACGTCAAATCGACAGCATGAAAGTCTACAACGAGCAAATTAACCGTATGGTTCAATCACAGCAAGGTGAATTGGACTCATTAAATAACCAAATTGCTCAGATCGATCAAACGGCAACAGAAGTAGTGCCACTAACACTTAAAATGATCGATGCACTCGATGAGTTTGTGACTCTCGATCTGCCTTTCCAGAAAAAAGAACGTAATAAACGTGTCCAAGAACTGCGTCGTCTCATGGATCGCGCCGACGTAACGACTTCTGAGAAATTCCGTAAAGTGATGGAAGCCTACCAAATTGAAGAAGGCTTCTCTCGCTCAATTGAATCTTACAAAGCTAGCCTAGATAGAAATGGGGAAATCGTGACTTACGACTTCCTACGTATTGGTCGCACGGCGCTTTTATTCCAATCTCCAGACGGTGGTGAGACAGGTATGTGGAACCAACAAACACGTCAATGGGAAACATTACCGGAAAGCTACCGCATAGCGGTACAGCAAGGCCTTCGTATCGCGAAGAAGCAAGCGCCACCAGCGCTAATCAAATTGCCTGTATATGCTGGGGAGGAATAAGAGATGAAAGGATTCAAAACTCTAGCCGCTGGCCTACTAGCGAGCTTATTTATGGTTTCTGGCGTACAAGCAGAAGCGCCTAAAAACTTATCTGAACTACTTAAAAACGTAAAATCAGAAAGCATCGTTGAGTCGAAAGAGAACAAAGCCCGTGAAGCTGAGTTCAAGAACAATCGCGATAAGCAAGCGGCATTATTGCAACAAGCTCGCGAAGAGTTAGCTGCGCAGCAAGCACTGGGCGATCAACTTAAAGCAACATTTGATGAAAACGATAAGCAGCTAACTGAACTAACAGAAACCCTACGTGTTCGCTCTGGTACTTTGGGCGAAATGTTTGGTGTGGTCCGCCAGTATGCGGGAGAGTTTAAGGGCTTATTTGCAGCCTCTCAAAACGCTGTTCAGTTCCCAGAGCGTGACGCTCTACTAACGAAACTGGCTGAAAGCAAAGAACTGCCATCAACACAAGAGCTAGAAGCATTCTGGCATACCATTCTTCAACAAGTGGTTGCCTCAGGCGAGACAGCAACAACCCAAGCAACGGTTGTTTATGGCGAAGGTAAAGAAGCGGTTCGCGATGTTACTCTTGTCGGTGAATTTAACGCGATTGCCGATGGTAAGTACGTTACTTATGTACCTCAAACAGGTAAGTTCGAAGAACTCTCTCGACAACCTCGCACCAATATTACACGTCATGTTGCAGGCTTTGAGTCAGCGTCAAACAGCTATGAGCCACTGTTTATTGACCCATCCCGTGGTGTAATTCTGTCTCTACTTGTACAAAGCCCTACCGTTCAAGAACGTATTGATCAAGGTGGCATTGTAGGTTACGTCATCCTTGGTATGGGTGCAGTTGGCGCTATCATTGCTCTAGTTTGCTTCCTACGCCTTCAAGTGATTGGCGGTAAAATGCGTAAGCAAGCGAAATCAGAAACCGTGATTCCTGGTAACCCTCTGGGTGAAGTTATCCAAGCTTACCAAGAACACAAAGGTGACAACCTTGAAGATCTTGAAGCGAAACTGGACGAAATCATCCTACGTAACGCACCGAGCATTGAACGCTTTATCAGCTCAATCAAACTGTTCGCTTCTGTAGCACCACTTCTAGGTCTACTGGGTACGGTAATGGGTATGATCGGTACGTTCCAAGCAATCACACTATTTGGTACAGGTGATCCTAAGCTAATGGCTGGCGGTATCTCTGAAGCACTTGTTACTACGATGCTTGGTCTGGTTGTCGCAATTCCTCTACTGTTCCTGTACACCATCGTACACAGTAAAGGTCGTCGTTTGGTTCAAACTCTTGAAGAACAGAGTGCAGGCTTCATCGCTCGCTATCAGGAAAAACTACATAAAGCCGAAAGCTAAGGAGGCGTTATGTGGTGGTTAGTTGGAGAACTTGAATCAATTAGGCGCTTCTTGGGAATGGGTGGCGATGTACTCGTCGCCATCTTCATCCTCAGCTTTATGCTTTGGGCAGTATTGTTAGAACGTTGGTTCTATTTTGCTGCCGTCGCTCCAAAAGCCATGAAAAAAGCCGTTGGCTCATGGCAGGGGCGATCAGAGCACCAGAGCTGGAACGCTAAGATGATCCGACAAGAAATTGTTTCTCGTCAGGACATTGAGAATAAAAAGGGCCTGCCAATCGTGAAAGTGTTGATTGCGCTTTGTCCCTTACTGGGTTTGCTCGGCACCGTTGTTGGCATGATCCAAGTATTCGACATCTTAGCGGTAACAGGAACAGGAAGCCCTCGAGCAATGGCCTCGGGGATCTCAAAGGCAACAATCCCAACTTTAGCCGGGATGGTGGCTTCTCTATCAGGACTGTTCTTTAGTTCACGTCTTGATCATTTAGCCAAAGTCACAACGCAAAAGCTGGAAGATAAGCTAAAGCATATTGCCTGAGTAAATGGAATTAGAGGTATAGGTCATGAAAAGACGCTATAGCAGTGATAGCAGTGATGAAACCGCTATCGATATGACACCGATGCTCGACATCGTATTCATCATGTTGATCTTCTTTATCGTAACAACATCGTTCGTAAAAGAAGCTGGTCTAGAAGTAAACCGCCCGACAGCAAGCTCTGCGCAAACCGTGAAAAAAGGTAACATCATGGTCGCAGTTGGTGCGGCGGGTGATGTTTGGGTTGATAAACGCCGCATCGAAGTGGACGCGGTTCGCGCGAATATTGAACGTCTTCGTGCAGAAAGCCCTGATGGCGCAGTTGTTATCCAAGCCGACACTGAAGCAAATGCTGGCGTAGTCGTGAAGGTTATGGACCAGATCAAAATGGCAGGTGTAGAAAGCATCTCCATTGCCGCAACCAATAAGGATTAAGCTTATGCGGTATCTGGCCTCAATTGCACTGGCGCTCATTGTCTCCCTCGGGTTGTTCTGGGGGATGGACAAGCTAGTAAACAAAGAGCGCCACGAGTTAGTGTCGAATGATGACCTGCGTATGGTCGAGTTTATTCGCATTAAACCAGACGAAAAAATACAGGAGAAAAAACGCGAACTTCCAAAACCACCACCGCCTAAGCGTCCGCCGCCACCGCCAGAAATGAAAGTGACAGCGACAGTAAAACCGGTGATGGAGCAGACCCCAATGGATATGCCAAAGCTTGACCTACCCGTAAATGTTACAGGTGGTTCGGTGCTTGGACATTATAGCCAGGGTGGAGGTGCGCAACTCGCGGGTAGCGGAGGTCCAACACCTCTAGCGACATTCCAACCTCAAATGCCTAGGAAGGCTGCGAAAGCAGGAATAGAAAAAGGGGTCGTCTTATTAGAGTTTACTGTCAACGCACGTGGTGCCGTAGAGGACATCAAAGTTCTTAAAGAGCAACCACGACGCTTAGGCCTCGGTCGAGCGGCAAGAAAAACAGTCTCTAAATGGACATTTAAACCAAAATTGGTTGACGGGAAACCTGTTAGCTCGCGCCTATCGCAAGAAATAGAGTTCTCAACCAATTAAGGAGTCACGATGAAAAGTTTATGGAAAAGCAAAGTGGCTTCTTTAATTCTCTTCGCAGGAGTGGCAATGGCCGCTCCTACGATGGCAAAAGAAGCTCCTCAGTTATCAGATCGGACATTTCGAACCGTTAACAAAGTGCAAGAGTTGATCGCAACTGAAAAATATTCAGCAGCGAAAGAAAAACTAGCAAGCGCTTTAGAAAGCACAAGTTCGAAAAAATACGACCGAGCAGTTTTACTTCAGCAGACTGGCTTTTTGTATTCGCTACAAGACAATTATGTGCAAGCAGCAAAATACTTTGCCGAAGCATTACAGCTCGACGCACTTCCCGTTCCTGTTGCTCAACAAGTTCGCTACAGCTTGGCTCAGCTTTACCTAGCTGAAGAAAAGTATACGTTGTCTGTAAAAACGATGAAGGAATGGTTCAAGGTTGCAGAAACAACCAAAGAGAAGCCTCAAGCTCATGCTTATATCACGTTAGCGAGCGCTTATGTTCAGTTGGAAGATTACAAAAATGCAATCCCGCCAACCAAAAAAGCCATCGCGATGAGCAAGAGCCCAAGTGAGTCTTGGTACTTAATTCTCGTTGCATCTCACTACGAGTTAGGCCAGCTGAAAAGCGTTGCCAGTGTACTCAAAACTCTGACTTCAAAGTACCCTCAGAAAAAGCGTTACTGGATGCAACTTTCTGGTGTCTACATGGAGCTAGGTCAAGAGCGCAACTCTCTAGCCACCCTAGAAATGGTTTACAAAATGGGGAAACTAGAAGGAGAGAAGGAATATTTACGCTTTGTAAACTTCTTGGCTTACCAAGGTATTCCATATAAAGCAGCCAAAACTCTTGAAAAGGAAATGGCAGCTGGAAACATTGAAAAGACGAAGGAAAACTATGACCGCCTAGCCAGTTTCTGGCAGCAAGCTAAAGAGCTAGATAAATCAATTCTCGCTTATAAAAAGTCATATAACCTCGCTCCTTCTGCTAAAACGCAAATTCAGATTGCTCGCTTAATGATACAAGACAAGCAATATTCTGAAGCAACTCGTTTTGTAGAAAGCGCGGCATCCAGTGCCTCTAAAGAGCAAAAGGCAGAACTTGAATACATTCGCGGGATGGCCTATTTCGAGCTTAAGCAGCCACAAAAGGCCTTGCAGGCGATGAAAGGCGCTGCTCAATCGCCAAAATTCAGGTCAACCGTTAGCCCTTGGATAAATTTCCTAGAGTCTCAAGGATAATTCGAAGATTAAGTGTGAGTCAGTCGCACGCCTGGGGAAGTGAAAGCTTCCCCTTTTTTCCGTCTTATCATTATTAACCCCTATTTTTAACCAGAGTCACTCACGCAAGCCAAATCGGGACTCTAAACCTAAAATCAGCACACTAAACGGTTGTAGAAATGGTTTTAATAACAGAGTGCGCGGATGGTAAGTCCTGTATCACGCTCCTTCTTCGCTGTTTAGGAACACTCTGGCGTAAGTAACTATTTCATCAAAGACGATCACAGACAGAAAGATCAACTGGTAACAAAATAGAGATCATGATACTCTTCGCCTCCATTTTTCTGGCGGGATTATCACCAATATCCACCCCTTTGGTGGTTGATTTCTCAATGCCAGTGCTATCGTTATAAGAATGTCGAACTTTCCTTCGGCACTCAATCAATCCAATCAAAAGTGGAACAGTACAATGGGCAAAGGTACTCTCTATATCGTATCTGCACCTAGCGGCGCAGGTAAATCTAGCTTGATCTCAGCGATGTTGGAACGCAACCCAACCTACGCAATGAAAGTGTCTGTGTCTCACACCACGCGCAACATGCGACCTGGTGAAGAAAATGGTGTCCACTACCATTTTGTAGCGAAAGATGAGTTTGAAGCCCTGATCGCTAAAGGTGACTTCCTAGAATACGCAGAAGTGTTTGGTAATTATTACGGCACATCTCGTGTATGGATTGAAGAAACACTAAATAAAGGTATCGACGTTTTTCTAGATATCGACTGGCAAGGCGCACGCCAAATCCGTGAACAAATGCCAGAAGCCAAAAGCATCTTCATCCTGCCACCATCAAACGGTGAGTTAGAGCGCCGCTTGAACACTCGTGGTCAAGATAGCGATGAAGTGATCGCAAAGCGTATGGCTGAAGCCAAGTCGGAAATCTCTCATTACAACGAGTACGACTACGTGATCGTAAACGACGATTTTGATACCGCTTTGATGGATTTTAAAGCTATCTTGCGTGCTGAAAGATTGAAGGAAGAAAAGCAAGCTGCTAAATATAAAGGTATGCTTGACGCGTTGTTAGCAGAGTAACTTCAAAAAAGTCACGCTGTAAAACATAAAAGAATTTCCCGTTTTTTGCCCAGTGCGAAAAACACAATAAACTACCTGAGAAAGTCCACAAACGGTGGCTTGTCTAATTGCTAGTAAATAAAGTAGTTAGGTTGTATACTTTCTCGTCATTCTAAAATTTTAGTTAACTATTTGGAGTCCTCATGGCACGCGTAACTGTTCAAGACGCTGTTGAAAAAGTTGGCAACCGTTTCGACCTAGTACTGATTGCGGCTCGCCGCGCTCGTCAAATGCAAACTGGCGGTAAAGATGCACTAGTGCCAGAAGAGAACGATAAGCCAACGGTTATCGCTCTACGCGAAATCGAAGAAGGTTTAATTACTAAAGAAGTTCTAGACGCTCGTGAACGTCAAGAACAGCAAGAGCAAGAAGCGGCAGAGCTAGCGGCAGTAAGCAGCATCGCTCACAACCGTTAATTCTGACTTTAGAATTCAACAACCTCCCGGGCCTATAATTTGTATCTATTCGATAGCCTCAAAGACGTTGCCCAAGAATACCTAACAGAGCCTCAGATTGAGGCTCTGCGTCAATCTTATGTGGTAGCGAGAGATGCCCATGAAGGGCAAACCCGCTCTAGCGGTGAACCATACATCATCCACCCTGTCGCAGTGGCTCGTATCTTGGCCGAAATGCGCCTTGATATCGAAACCCTCCAAGCTGCTTTGCTGCATGACGTCATTGAAGACTGTGATGTAACTAAAGAAGATCTCGAAGAGAAATTCGGCAACACTGTCGCAGAATTGGTTGATGGTGTATCTAAACTGGACAAACTCAAATTCCGCGATAGGAAAGAGGCTCAGGCTGAGAACTTTCGTAAGATGGTTCTGGCCATGGTGCAAGATATCCGCGTCATTCTGATCAAACTTGCTGACCGCACGCACAACATGCGTACGCTTGGCGCGCTTCGACCAGATAAAAAGCGTCGTATTGCTCGTGAAACATTAGAAATTTACGCGCCCCTCGCTCATCGTCTTGGTATTCACAATATCAAAACCGAACTCGAAGAGTTGGGCTTTGAGGCGCTATATCCCAACCGCTACCGCGTACTGAAAGAAGTGGTTAAAGCCGCACGTGGTAATCGTAAAGAGATGATCCAACGCATTCACAGCGAAATAGAAGGCCGTCTGCAAGATTTCGGCTTGAATGCTCGCGTCGTTGGTCGTGAGAAAAACCTGTTCTCTATCTATAACAAGATGAAAACCAAAGAACAGCGCTTTCACACCATCATGGATATCTATGCGTTCCGAGTCGTTGTTGATACCGCTGATACTTGTTATCGCGTTTTAGGCCAAGTACACAGCTTGTATAAGCCACGTCCTGGTCGCATGAAAGATTACATCGCGGTACCAAAGGCGAACGGCTACCAATCGCTACACACTTCCATGGTTGGTCCACACGGCGTACCTGTTGAAGTTCAGATCCGTACTGAAGATATGGATCAAATGGCGGACAAAGGTGTCGCGGCACACTGGTCTTACAAAGACAAAGGCGACAAGTCTGGCACCACTGCGCAAGTAAAAGCTCAGCGTTGGATGCAAAGCCTGTTAGAGCTACAACAAAGCGCGGGTAACTCATTCGAATTCATTGAAAACGTAAAATCCGATCTTTTCCCAGATGAGATTTACGTCTTCACACCAAAAGGTCGTATCGTTGAATTACCTTTAGGCGCAACGGCTGTCGACTTTGCCTATGCCGTACATACCGATGTAGGCAACTCTTGTGTTGGTGCTCGTGTTGATCGTAACCCTTACCCATTGAGTAAGGCATTGAAAAACGGTCAGACGGTGGAAATTATCAGTGCCCCTGGTGCGCGTCCGAATGCGGCATGGCTAAACTATGTCGTGACTTCTCGTGCCCGCACTAAGATTCGACAAGTACTGAAAACGATGCGTCGTGAAGAGTCGATTACTTTAGGTCGTCGCCTACTTAATCACGCACTTGGCCGTCACTCGATTGATTCAATTTATCCAGAAAATATCCAAGAAGTCTTGAATGATCTTCGCCTAGAAAGCATCGATGATTTATTGGCTGCTATTGGATTGGGTGAGTTGATGAGCATTGTGATCGCACGTCGTCTCCTTGGTGACACCGAAGAGCTCACAACAACAAGTTCAATCCCAACGGACTCGAAGAAGAAGCTTCCGATTCGTGGCGCAGAAGGCTTATTGCTGACGTTTGCAAATTGTTGTCATCCTATCCCAGATGATCACATCATTGCTCACGTATCGCCTGGTCGTGGTTTGGTTGTTCACCGAGAAACATGTCCGAACGTTCGTGGTTATCAGAAAGAGCCAGACCGTTATATGGCTGTCGCTTGGTCTGAAGACTACGATAAAGAGTTCATTGCTGAACTTAAAGTCGACATGCTTAACAACCAAGGTGCTCTTGCAGAACTGACCAACGTGATCTCGAAAACAGGGTCAAACATTCATGGTCTTTCAACGGAAGAACGTGATGGTCGTTTATACACTGTGACAGTGCTGTTGACGACGAAAGATCGTGTCCACCTTGCTGGTATCATGCGTAAGATTAAGGCAATGCCTCAAGCAACCCGAGTCAGACGCAGAAAGAACTAACCTCTATCGCCACCTACTCTGTTAGGTGGCGATTTTTTATACCTCAATAAATATGAACCTAGAACGTTACAACCGTATTCACCAAGTCCTAAAAACTCGCCAAACTGATCTGACACTTTGTCTCGAAGAAGTACATAAGCCAAACAACGTCTCTGCTGTGATCCGCACCGCTGACGCGACAGGCTTACACAAAGTTCACGCAATTTGGCCAGACAAAATGCGTACGCTGAGCCATACCTCAGCTGGCGCGCGTAACTGGGTTGAAGTGGATACTCACGATTCGATTGAAACTGCGATTACCGAACTCAAAGCGCAAGGTATGCAGGTTTTGGTGACCAATCTTTCGGACACCGCCGTCGATTTTCGCGAGATCGACTACACCAGACCAACGGCAATCATTTTAGGCAGTGAAAAAGTTGGCGCTTCGGAGCAAGCCAAACAGCTTGCCGATCAAGACATTATTATCCCGATGGTGGGCATGGTGCAGTCACTAAACGTATCGGTTGCCAGTGCCGTAATTTTGTATGAAGCGCAACGTCAACGTGAAGCCGCAGGTATGTACGACCGAGAAGAAAGCGCTCTGCCTAAAGAGACAATCAACCGTATTCTCTTTGAACGTGGTCACCCTGTTCTGGCAAAAGTCGCGAAACGAAAAGGGCTCGTTTACCCACCACTCGATGAAGAAGGTCAAATCATCGCCGATGACGCGTGGTGGCAAGAGATGCAAAGCAAGTAACAGACTTTCGTCATCCTGAACGGTGGCGAAGGAGCGTGGTTCAGGATCTAATTCTCAAATATACAGATGCTGATAGTGTTAACTTCAGCGACATACTTGTTGGAAATAGGCTCCTGATGTCGCTAAAGTTCCTCGGAACTATAGTTTATCAGTCAAATCATGACACTAACTAAAGCATGACTATTTTTTCCTGTACAAAAACACAGCTCCATGGTTAACATACTGCAATGTTAACCATTTTCTTGAGCCCTCTATGTCCGCCCAAATGTTATCTGCCGTCCCATTAACCTCCCTTTCTGGAGTTGGCGCGAAAGTCGCAGAAAAACTCGCCAAAGTTGGCTTACATAGCGTTCAAGATTTGCTGTTTCACCTTCCGTTACGCTACGAAGATCGTACTCGTATTTACCCTATTGCCAAACTGCATGCTGGCCTTTGGGCGGCCGTGCAAGGTAAGGTCATGACAGTCGACACTATCTTCGGTAAGCGCAAAATGCTAACGGTAAAAATCAGCGACGGTAATGGCACTATCACGCTGCGCTTTTTCAACTTTACCGCAGCCATGAAGAACAATTTCACGCAAGGTAAGTTAGTGCATGCTTACGGTGAAATTAAGCGCGGTGGCATGGGTTTGGAAATTGTTCATCCTGACTACAAGTTTTACGTCAGCGAGCAAAAGCCCGATGTAGAACAGAGCTTAACCCCTGTTTATCCCACCACCGATGGATTGCGTCAAATCACATTACGCAACCTTACCGAACAAGCTTTAGCCCTGCTTGATAAAACCGCAGTGCAGGAATTACTTCCAGCGGGGTTGTATGACCATCAAATCACGATGTCGCAAGCGCTGCACACCATTCATCGCCCACCACCAACCATTAATTTAGATGAGTTTGACGAAGGCAAACATCCTGCCCAAATCCGCTTGATCATGGAAGAATTGCTCGCACAAAACTTATCGATGCTGGCGGTGCGTAGCAAAGGTCAGAAGGATTCAGCGCTACCTCTCGGTCCTTGTAATAAACTAAAAACGCAGCTTTTAGCCCAACTGCCTTTCTCTCCTACAAACGCTCAAACCCGAGTCGCACAAGAGATTGAAGCCGATCTAGAAAAACCGCACCCAATGATGCGATTAGTGCAAGGCGATGTTGGTTCAGGGAAAACGTTGGTTGCCGCTTTGGCCGCAGTTAGAGCCATTGAGCATGGCCATCAGGTGGCACTCATGGCGCCAACCGAACTATTGGCCGAGCAACACGCTATCAACTTCGCAAACTGGTTTGAGAGAATGGGCATTCAAGTCGGTTGGTTAGCGGGCAAACTCAAAGGTAAGGCAAAGGAAGCCGAGCTGGCTCGTATTGCCAGTGGTGAAGCGCAAATGGTAGTGGGTACTCACGCGCTATTCCAAGAGCACGTTGAATTTCATCACCTTGCTTTGGTCATCATTGATGAACAACACCGCTTCGGTGTCCATCAGCGATTAGAATTGCGTGAAAAAGGCGCAAAACAAGGCGCTTATCCTCATCAGTTGATCATGACGGCGACGCCTATTCCTCGAACCTTAGCGATGACCGCTTACGCCGATCTGGAAACTTCCGTGATTGACGAGCTACCACCGGGTCGAACGCCGATTCAAACCGTTGCCATTCCTGATACAAAACGTGACGACATCGTCGAGCGTGTCCGAAATGCCTGCTTAAACGAAGGCAAGCAGGCATATTGGGTGTGTACCCTGATTGATGAATCGGAAGTACTAGAAGCGCAAGCCGCGGCAGATACCGCAGAAGAGCTTCAACGTAAACTGCCGGACGTAAAAATTGGTCTAGTACACGGACGAATGAAGCCGGCAGAGAAACAAGCGGTGATGCAAGATTTCAAAGACAATAAACTGCATTTGCTGGTCGCAACGACAGTAATTGAAGTTGGTGTGGATGTGCCAAACTCTAGCTTGATGATCATAGAAAACCCTGAACGTCTTGGTTTGGCACAATTACACCAGTTAAGAGGTCGCGTGGGCCGAGGTTCCGTTGCTAGCCATTGTGTGCTGCTGTACCACTCTCCGCTGTCAAAAACCGCGCAAAAACGCCTCGGAGTACTACGTGAAAGTAACGATGGCTTCGTCATTGCGCAGAAAGACCTAGAAATTCGTGGCCCTGGAGAACTATTGGGTACAAAGCAGACAGGTCTTGCTGATTTCAAAATCGCAGACCTAGTTCGAGATCAACGTCTGATTCCCGAAGTTCAGCGCATTGCGCGTCATATTCATGACAATTACCCGTCTAACGCAACAGCGATTATCGATCGCTGGTTGGGTGAGCGGGATATTTACTCCAAAGCGTAATGATTGAAAGCGAGCCAAATGGCTCGTTTTTTAATGCGTCAAAAACAAAGCAAACGTTTGCTTTTTGAGTAAATCTCTCTATAATCGCGCACAAATTTTTAAGTGTGTTAGATCACACTCCACCAACCTGAGTTGACTCTGATTAACAGCAATCACAGGTAACGACGTCAACTCCACCCTGCTCTCCCATTCAGCGAGAACTAGGGACATATTGCGACTAGCGAGACAAACAATGACAACTTCAAACCGATCTTCGGAACTGGTCTATCAACTCAACGATCGACCACCTTTGCCTCAAACCATTTTTGCCGCACTTCAGCACTTATTGGCGATGTTCGTCGCGGTTATCACTCCTTCACTGATCATCTGTCAGTCTTTGGGTGTACCAGCAGACCAAACGAACACCATCATCAGCATGTCTTTGTTTGCGTCAGGCGTGTCTTCGTTTATTCAAATTCGCACCATTGGCCCAATTGGCTCTGGTTTACTCTCTGTTCAAGGTACCAGCTTTAACTTTTTAGGTCCTATTATTGGTGCAGGCCTATCGCTGAAAGCCGGTGGAGCAGACATCAGCACCATGATGGCTGCCATTTTTGGTACGATTTTAGTCGCATCATTTGCAGAAATTTTCCTATCTCGCGTATTGGAGCATGCCCGCCGAATCATCACTCCGCTCGTTTCAGGCATCGTCGTCACTCTTATCGGTCTCACACTGATTCAAGTCGGCTTAGTATCAATGGGCGGTGGCTACGCAGCATTAAATGAAGGAACCTTCGGCAGCTTAGACAAACTTGCTCTGGCTGGGACGGTACTTGGATTAATTGTGATTTTAAACCGCTCGAAAAATCCATACATCCGTGTGGCTTCAATCGTGATTGCGATGCTAGTGGGTTACATCATGGCGTATTTTATGGGGATGGTAGATACTTCTCAGCTAGGCGCAACCGAGATCGTAGCACTGCCCGTACCAATGCAATATGGCTTATCGTTTGACTGGTCTCTGTTCATTCCGCTGGTACTGATTTTCTTTATTACCGCACTAGAAGCCATCGGTGATATTACCGCAACATCTGAAGTGTCTGGTGAGCCAGTAAAAGGCCCAGTGTACATGAAACGCATTAAGGGCGGTGTGTTAGCAGACGGCTTAAACTCTGCAATCGCAGCCGTTTTCAACAGCTTCCCGAACTCAACGTTTAGCCAGAATAACGGCATCATCATGCTAACAGGAGTCGCGAGCCGCTACGTGGGTTACTTTATTTCTGGCATGTTAGTGATTCTTGGCTTGTTTCCTGGCGTCGCTAGCTTTGTTCAGCTGATTCCTGAGCCAGTACTTGGCGGCGCAACGATTGTCATGTTTGGTACGATTGCTGCCGCTGGTGTGCGTATTATCTCTCGTGTTGAGCTCGATCGCCGCGCAATTCTGATCATGGCCTTATCCTTCTCAATGGGACTTGGTATCGCACAAAAACCAGAGATCCTGCAATTTATGCCAGAATTTATTAAGAGTATTTTCTCAACTGGTGTTGCAGCAGGTGGCATCACAGCGATCATTTTAAATCTACTTCTGCCAGAGAAACTGGAAGACGAAGATGAACTTCCTCAGGAAGTGAAAGAGTCTTAAGATTATTGAGAATAAGAAAAGCCCAACCTATTTAGGTTGGGCTTTTTGTTTTAAAGGGTGCGGGCCATCGACTTACTTGGTAGGAAAGCTGATTTGAGCGATTAAACCGCCTTCACTGCGATTACGCATCACCACAGAACCTGAATGCTGGCTGATTATACGCTTCACAATCGCCAACCCGAGCCCAGTGCCTTCACTACCGCGAGCGGTGTCACCACGCGTAAAGGGTTCAAATAACCTCGCGATTTGGGAATGCTCGATACCCGGTCCGTTGTCCTCTACTGAAATCCACACTAGCTGCTTATCTGCTGTCACACCAGTGCTGATTTTGACCCAGCCATTGCCATAGCGTAGCGCATTCACAACTAAGTTACTGATCGCCCGCTTAATCGCAATCGCGCTTCCTTTGGCTGGCGGCAAGTTAAGATTAAGATCTGTTTCAATTTCAACCTCATAACCACCTTCAGAACTGGCGACGTCACTGGCAATCGTACTGATATCAACCGCTTCAAACGATTCTTGGTTCACCGGTTTGAGGTAATCCATAAACTGACTGATGATCTCATTACATTCTTCCGTATCGCTAATGATCCCCTCCGCAAGATAGCTGTCCTCAGGAGACATCATTTCTGTCGCTAGGCGAATACGCGTCAGAGGTGTTCGTAAGTCATGGCTAATCCCTGCCATTAATAAGGCTCGGTCTTCTTCTAGCTCTTGAATACCTTTCGACATTTGATTAAAGGCTCGAGTTACAGAGCGAATCTCCGATGCGCCTTTCTCTGCTAAGGGGGGCGGGATCTCACCTCGACCGACGTCTTTCGCGGCTCTCTCTAAAGCCAAAAGTGGACGGTTTTGCAAACGAATAAACAACCAACCACCTGCAATGATCAGCAGCGCCATAATCAAGCTGTTACGAAACAGCGGGGCAAAATCTTCTTCTTGCAGCTCAGATAACGGAATACGAATGATGGAGTTCGGCAACTTTTCGATGTGCATCCACAAAATGTAACTTTCATCGCCAAGCAATAAGCGCACTTCTGTGGGCGAACCCAGCTCTTGGCTCATTTCTTCAGACATCAAATCAATCGACATTGCGTGATGAAATTCAATCGCCTTATCGCTATCGAGACTATGAACCGTCACCCCTAATCTTTCTAACAATTGACGCCTTAACGGTGCATCAGACTTTAAAGGTCCTTCATCATCAAGCACCAAATTGAGCTCATGGGCGAGAATTTTATTGAACTGCTGCAAACTCGGCATCAACGCGTAGTTAAAAACGGCGTAGTAAGAGAAAACTTGGCTCGCGAGAAGCAAAGAGATGAACAGCAGAATAGATTGTGTCAGTGAACTTCGGATGCGCATGGAACGTTCCTAGTGGTCCTAATCGCGAAATTTCAGCCTTCAAAGGGAAGGTAATGAAGGCTGAAGTTGCTATAGCCAAGTGCTGGCTATGGAGTGAAGAGGTTACACCTCTTTGCCGTCTGGGACGAAAACATAACCTAGGCCCCATACGGTTTGAATGTAGCGCGGCTTGCTCGGATCGTCTTCTAACATGCGACGTAAACGTGAGATTTGTACGTCAATAGAACGTTCCATTGCAGAATATTCACGGCCACGCGCCATGTTCATCAATTTGTCTCGTGACATTGGCTCACGTGCATTCATCACGAGCGCCTTTAGAACAGCAAACTCTCCAGAGGTGAGTGGCATTGCCTCATCACCGCGGAACATCTCGCGAGTGCCTAGATTGAGTCGGAATTCCCCGAACTCCACCACTTTTTCTTCCGTGCTTGGTGCACCCGGCAACTCTACGGTTTGGCGTCGTAATACGGCCTTGATGCGAGCCAATAATTCGCGTGGGTTAAACGGTTTTGGCAAATAATCATCCGCCCCTACCTCAAGACCTACGATGCGGTCCACTTCATCACCTTTCGCGGTGAGCATTAAGATTGGCAACATATTGTTCGCGTGGCGTAGACGACGACAAATTGACAAACCGTCTTCACCTGGCAACATTAGGTCCAGCACCATTAAGTGAAAGTTTTCGCGCGTTAGTAGGCGATCCATCTGTTCGCCATTGGCGACACTTCGTACCTGAAAACCTTGCTCAGAAAGGTAACGCTCCAATAGAGCACGTAAACGAGCATCGTCATCAACCACTAAAATTTTATGATTTTCTTGCATTGAAACATCCTTTCAGAAGCGTCTATTGTCGAAAATGTATCACTGTTTTTCCTAACGTGCTCAAGCAAATTGTTACTCTTTTTATCTTAAGCGCTTTATTCTCTCTCTAGCAGGTATTTTCAGCACCTACTATTGACCATAATTCCATTCCAGTTCACGTTTGGCCTCAAGCAGCTCTTGCTGTGCCTCAGCCAGCTTGTGACGTTTTTTCTCAATTTTGTCTGCTTTCCCTGAATGCTGAGCTTCGACTAATTCTTCCTCTCGCTCCTCAACTTCTTTAGTCTTTTCTTCCACTTCTGCTTGCAGCTCTTGGCGCAGCTCACCTTCCGAGCATTCATTCTGGATAGCGGAAAGTGCTTGCTCCAAGCCTTTAATGCGATGCTCATTACCTTGCGCTTTTGCATACTCAAGCTGCTGCTCTACCGCTAACTCTTTAGCGTCACAGCCTTTCACTTCATCTTGAGCAAAAACTGAAAGTGAGAAACCTATTGTTAGTGCAGCACTACACATGACTGCTTTGTTCATTTTACTTCTCCGAGAAAGGCACCATGCCTTTATACCAAATATTCTGACGTTGAGACCCAAGTCACTTCTAGTGAACTTCATGAGACTTGAATCGGTGATAAAGCCTCAGTCTTCTGAGGCCGGTTGAGTGTATTCAATTGAGTTGATGAACCACTCTTTTTCACCTTCTGGGGTGCGTACCGTGAACTCTTCATCCACTTGTTTTTTCAACATCGCTCGCGCCATAGGTGAATCGATAGAGATGTAGTCTTTCGCATCGCCATAAATCTCTTCAGGCCCGACAATACGAAACTTTTTCACTTCTCCTGCCTCATTTTCTATTTCCACCCATGCACCAAAAAAGACTTTGCCTTCTTGTTGCGGAGAATAGTCAACGATCGTGACTTCTGGCAGGAATTTACGAAGGAAGCGGACACGACGGTCGATCTGACGGAGTAAACGTTTATTGAAGGTGTAATCCGCATTTTCTGAGCGATCGCCCAGGCTCGCAGCCCAAGTGACGATCTTGGTGATTTCCGGGCGCTTTTCATTCCAAAGGTAATCATGCTCTTGTTTGAGTTTGTTGTAACCTTCTCGTGTAATCAGCTTAGTTTTCAAATTAACTCCTATCTCAACTAAAAAATGCTGCTCTTTGGCAGCATTAAGGAGATGATATACCCAAAGATCCAATGTTGTTCAGGCTTTGGGTATCAAGGTGATAAGGCGGCCAGAGTGTTACTTTTCGTAATCCGGTTTTTGCGTCACGATGTAATTCGTATCACTCGAAACAACCGCGCCATGTTTTAGGAAGTTTTTACCTAAAATCATGCTGTAATGGAAGCGACCTCGGTCCTGTAAGTTGACTCGGATCTTCTTCTCTAATTCGCCAAGCTTAACATGCATTTCAACCACAGGGCGTACGTTCGCTTTCTCGCCTTTCTTAGCTTTAATACGCATGACATCAACAACAGGCTTGGTAAACGCCTGTTTCATGCCAAGATCGTTCTCATAGGTAAAGCTCACCATGTCTTTGCCGTCTTTCTTAAACTGCTTGATGTTCTTAGCATTGATTGAGCTTACATCTGCACCCGTGTCTAACTTCACAGGGAAAGACATCCCCTCAACTTCAGCTACTTCGATATGGCCAGCTTTGAAAAGTGGCCTTGCATCTAGTAGATGGTCTACGCGAGTGTTCAGCAACACACCACCCTTGGCTATGTCATGACCAAAGACGAAAAAGGGTTGAGTGTCACCCTCATCAAGCACATCGAGCGCAAACTTCATTGATGTGTCTTTTCTACCGAGAAGAAAGTCTCCTTCGACAACAGGGCGAACCGCGCTGCCAACCTTGAGCTTTTTCAACACTGGTTTGGTGATTTTTTCTTCTTTCCCCTCATCGTTCATTAAATAAAACGTGACGGATTCATCCTTACCTTTTTCTGTTACTTCAAACCCATTTACACGCAGTAATGGCGTTTTCACAGTAAAAGTGGGGTAAGCAGGGACGGTATAACCATCAATGGTGACCTGTTCTTCTGGTGAAACGACAAGAGGTTTTGATTTGAGTGCGCTTTTGAACGTTTTTTCTACGCCACCCAGTAGATTTTCTCTGTCCGTATCAATAACAAAGTGCTGACTCGCGACGTCCCGACCTAAGCGAATTTGCGAACTGAACTTACTGCGATCACGCAGATACACCAACCAACGTTGAGTTTCATTTTCGCCGACTTTGACGGGTAAATAGACTAAAGGGCGATCGCTTTTGGTCGTTTTCAGCATTCGTACCAAGGGTAATGTCATTGGATGACGCTTGCCATTCTCGCCCTCTAACATAAAAGAGACTTCGTTATGCTTTTTGTCTACCTTGATGTCCAGTGCATGGACGTTGGTATAACGGCTAGAAGTTGAGATGCTGATCTTATATGGCACACCTTCGACTTCAACCGTCTCTTTTTTGCCAATCATTTTTGCGCTTGGCTGTTCTTGAAGATAATCGTAACCAGCGAAGACCCATGCGTTATCATCGAGATAAGTTTTACCAATCAAGATAGGAGAAGAGAATTGCGTACGCTTGGTCAGGTTCACTTCCGTATCAACGGTGTGACCAGCGATTGTCATCGGCATTTTTATTGTCGGGCGTAGGATGGGCTTTTTGCTTGTTCGACTGCGAATCGCGCTCACTCTTTCCAGATCATCGGTAATCTGTATTTCCTTCCCTGTATAAGGGTGAGGAACCGTAAAGCTAACCTTTACTTGATATGGCTTAAAGCTGTCGGCGTCCCACTTTGCCTTCGTACCACCTAAGTCATCGACAATCGCCCAAAGTAACTCGTTATCTTTCAAATCTTGGTAATCTGGGTGTGAGCTACTGACATGGATATTCTCCGCATGCATCGATGTCGTATCTGCACCAGTATCAATCTTGCCAATAAATGGCACTGCTTTTAGTTCCGGAATGTCACTGTAGTAGACGCTCTCCACACGCCCTAGTACCAATTTGTTATCGAGCTGATAAACGGGAGCTTGTGTGGTTCCTGAGATAGACTGCGCCCAACTAAGCGGGGCGGCAAGTAAGGCACTCGTAAGCGCTAACGCCAAAGACATTTTTTTCATCATGATTATCCGTATAAGCCGAGGTACATTTAGTGATATCAACAACCGTGGAATTAGGTTAGTCGATAACTGCGGATATAAGTTCTCAATTTAATTACAGTTTTGACATAAATATGACTGATGTCCACCAGCGCCCGGTAAATTTTTGCCTCGTTAATTTAAAACATTGCAAATTCTTCGAACGACCCCAATGTTCTATACAACCAAAACTGAATTAAAAGAGAAAACACGGATGAGCCAAGCTATCTGTCGCATGATTGCTCAAGAACTGAATGTTCGCCCAGAGCAAGTCAACGCCGCTGTCACCCTAATTGATGATGGCAACACTGTCCCTTTTATTGCACGTTACCGCAAAGAGGTGACGGGGGGCCTTGATGATACCCAGCTTCGTACTTTGGACAGCCGTCTGTCTTACCTTCGTGAAATGGATGATCGCCGTCAAACCATCCTCAAATCAATCCAAGAGCAAGGCAAACTGACGCCAGAGCTAGAACAAGAGATCGCGCAGGCAGACAGCAAAACTCGTCTTGAAGACTTATACCTACCTTACAAACCCAAGCGTCGTACGAAAGGTCAGATCGCGATTGAAGCTGGTCTTGAACCACTCGCAGATCAGCTTTGGAATCATCCACAAACCGAGCCAGAAAGCGAAGCAAGCAAATACCTTGATGCAGACAAAGGCATCGCAGACACCAAAGCTGCATTGGATGGCGCTCGCGCGATCATCATGGAGCGCATCGCAGAAGACGCAAACTTACTGGAAAAAATTCGCAACCACTTAAATCGCAATGCGGAACTGGTTTCACGAGTCGTTGAAGGCAAAGAGCAAGAAGGCGAGAAGTTTAAAGATTACTTCAACCACAACGAGCCCCTAAGCAAAGTGCCATCGCACCGCGCACTGGCGATGCTACGCGGCCGTAACGAAGGCTTCCTGACATTGGCAATGAATGCTGATCCAGAACAGGAAGAAGGCGCTCGTCAGTCTTACTGCGAAACGATTATCGCCGACCATTATGGCGTGACGCTAAGCAGCGCACCGGCGGATACCTGGCGTAAGCAAGTGATCAGCTGGGCATGGCGCATCAAAGTATCGATGCACATGGAAACCGAGCTAATGGGCGCAATGAAAGAGCGCGCTGAAATCGAAGCGATTGAAGTATTCGCCACTAACCTAAAAGACTTGTTGATGGCAGCACCTGCTGGCCCTCGTGCAACACTTGGTCTCGATCCGGGTCTGCGTACAGGTTCAAAAATCGCGGTTGTCGACTCAACAGGTAAAGTGCTTGCAACCGAAACCATCTACCCTCACCCACCACAAAAACAATACGACAAGTCAGCACAAATCGTTGAGCAGTTGGTGCGTAAGTACAACGTGGATTTGATTGCGATTGGTAACGGTACGGCTTCACGTGAAACCGACAGCTTTGTCGCAGACGTCATCAAACGTGGCAACCTGAAAGTTCAGAAGATCATCGTAAGTGAAGCGGGTGCATCGGTTTACTCAGCGTCTGAGCTTGCAGCAAAAGAGTTCCCGAATATGGACGTATCACTGCGTGGTGCAGTGTCGATTGCACGTCGTTTGCAAGATCCATTGGCTGAACTCGTGAAAATTGATCCTAAATCTATTGGTGTGGGTCAATACCAGCACGATGTAAGCCAATCTATGTTGGCAAAACGCCTAGATGCGATTGTGGAAGACTGTGTAAACGCGGTTGGTGTTGATGTGAACACTGCTTCTGCGGCGCTACTGACGCGCGTAGCAGGCTTATCAAGCACCATCGCGCAGAACATTGTCGACTTCCGCGATGAGAACGGCCGCTTCGAAGCACGTACAACCTTGAAGAAAGTACCTCGTTTAGGTCCTAAGGCGTTCGAGCAGTGTGCGGGCTTCCTGCGTATTATGGATGGTAAGAACCCACTTGATGCGTCTGCGGTTCACCCAGAAGCGTACCCAGTGGTCAAAGCGATTTCTGAGAAGAACAACAAAGATATCAAAGCACTGATTGGTGATTCAAGCTTCCTTAAAGGTCTGCATGCGGTCGATTACACCGACGATAACTTCGGCGTTCCAACCATTACAGACATCATCAAAGAGCTGGATAAGCCGGGTCGTGACCCACGTCCAGAATTCAAAACGGCGACCTTTGCAGAAGGTGTAAACTCGGTATCTGACTTGGAACCGGGCATGATTCTAGAAGGCGTGGTGTCTAACGTAGCCAACTTCGGTGCCTTCGTTGATATCGGCGTTCACCAAGATGGTCTTGTGCATATTTCTGCACTGACAGATCGTTATGTGTCTGACCCACGTGAAGTGGTGAAAGCAGGCGACATCGTCAAAGTGAAAGTGATGGAAGTGGACGTGCAGCGTAAGCGCATTGGTCTATCGATGCGTATGAACGACGAACCGGGTCAAGACAACCGCAGCCAACGCTCATCAGCAGCGCCACGTCGTAATGACCAACCGCAGCGTCGTCAGCCTCGCCGTGATGCTTCGTCATCGAACAGCGCGATGGGCGGTGCGTTTGCTGCAGCGTTTGCTAAAGCGAAAAAGTAACCTTACCTAGGCTTCACCGCTAACGAGCTTTCATAACTAAAAAGAAAACGCTCCAATCAGTCAACCTGCTTGGAGCGTTTTTGTTTGAGTAGGATATTGAGTCGTCATAATACTGCTATCACTTCTGACGGGGTATGGGGAGCGACTGCATGACCATAATGAAACTTGATCACCTTCCTGCGCTTTTCCATTAATCCTTCATTGATCGCAGCATCCAAAATGCGCTTTGGTAAGCGAAAGCGGATCGCGTAGCCTTTCCCCTGGTCTTCACTATACGATTTGAGCGCAAGCAAACTAAAAAGCCGTTCTAGTGTATCTTCCGGCTCTTCTTGATAACGCGTGTCGACTTCCGTTTCCATATCATAATCAGGATGCTCTGAAGGATCCCAAGAAGACTGACGTCGGCGCTTGTCGTCACCTTTTACTTTTCGCTCTGCATTGGTTTTGGCCAATGCGACCGTTGGCGTTACAGGCTCTCGGACTTTATTGTCGCGAGCTGCTTGTTCCGTCTGCACATTCACGGATGGGGCGATCAGTGGCACACTTACGTTGGTCGGTGACACAATCATTGCGAACCCTCCTCAGAGTCGCCCAACTCGTCAATATGGCTTAGCTTTATTGGCTAATAAAACCTCACCAGCCTTTATATCGACCACTTTTTAAACAACTTGAGGTATTTCCGCTCGTACCTGCTCAATCGTGAGCAAACTCTCGGATTTGAACACAAAATTCGTCATGTTCGGTGATAAAAGGCGCATGAGAGGACTGATTAAAAACAAACTGCTGGGTATGAGGCAACTGTTCACTTAAATCGTTAGCTACTTTAATTGGCACCAACCCATCTAAACGGCCATAAAGACGCAACATTGGAACAGAAAGAGACGTCAACGCATCGCGCAGATCCACATCAGCAAGGATGTTTAGCCCAACCAACAGCGATTCAGGGTTTGGCTGAGGGCGCGATAGTACCGCTTGCTTGAGCTGTTTAACGTCTTTACGCGCTGATGGGCTGCCCATCGCTTGCAACGCCATAAAGCGCTCAATGGTCAGTGAGAAATCTTCTAGCAACTGAGAGGTGAACGCACTCAGTACATTCGGTTGAATGCCACGCCAAGGTTTTTCTGCGGCAAATTTAGGTGAGCTGGCAACCGTAATCAACTTAGCCACGCGCTCGGGCATATTTAATGCCACATGCGTCGCCACTAAACCTCCGAGGGACCAACCAAGCCAAATCGCTTTCTCTGGCGCACCTTGCACCACCAAGTTAGCAATATGGTCTAAATCTTCAGCATGAGATTCGGCGCTATGTCCGTACCCCGGAAGGTCAACCACATGAACTCGGAAATAAGGTTGAAGAGACTCGACTGTCTGCTGCCATACCGCACCATTCATGCCCCACCCATGAAGTAACACCAAATCTGGTCCCTGACCAAATGACTGCCAGTGTAATTTCGTGCTCATGCTCTCAATCTCTCCCACTTATTTTATTCCCTACGGCTTCAGCCAAGCGTTAGGCTGAGTAAAATATCACCATGAATAAACGCTATGTTATCTCATCACTGGCAAAACATCATGCATCGTGTATTGAGCAGTCAATGCGGCCTGTGTCGGTTCCCTATTCAAACACCAAGCCACACAAATACTCTGCGCTGGTGCGAGCACTGTTTAAAATACCTAACTCCAGTAAAACGATGTCAACGCTGCGGTTTATCATTACAGAAAGAAGAAATGAGTACGGATAGTATTTGTGGTGAATGTCTTTCAGAGCCACCGCCATGGCAAAGGCTATACACGTTAGGCGATTACGACTTTCCCCTTTCACGGGAAGTACAACGCTTTAAAGATCACGGAGAGTCTTGGCATGTAAAAGCATTAACCGAGCAACTGGCACTGCGCATCACCACGCCAGCTCCAATCATTACCAGTGTGCCATTGCACTGGCAGCGTTACCTGCGCCGGGGTTTTAATCAAAGTGATGTTTTAGCCCGACACCTCGCCAAGCAATTGCAGACTAATTTTGATGCGAAGGTCTTTCGTCGAGTAAAGCTCGCCCAATCACAGCGTGGTAATACCAAAACAAGCCGTGAACAAAACTTAAAAGGCGCGTTTATTCTCAATAAGCAACCTCACTATTCCCATGTTGCCATCGTCGATGATGTAGTCACCACAGGCAGTACCGTCCGACAATTATGTCATTTACTACTTGAAGTTGGCGTAGAAAGCATCGATATTTACTGCATCTGCAGAACACCTGCTCCTCGTTCTCTCTAGATCGCTTCGCCATGCCTTAGCATCAAAAAGACTAGACCCATACGTCAACAAGAGTAGAATAGCAGCAGTAACCTACAAATTTACTCGGGTATTCGTCGTGTCAAATATTACTATTACAGAAACTGCGCAAACGCATTTCGCTAACCTTTTAGGTCAACAACCTGAAGGCACTAACATTCGTATTTTCGTTGTGAACCCAGGTACACAAAACGCTGAGTGTGGCGTGTCTTACTGCCCACCAGAAGCAGTAGAATCGACCGACACTGAACTCTCTTACAGCGGTTTTTCAGCTTACGTGGATGAGCTAAGCCTGCCATTCCTTGAAGACGCTGAAATCGATTTTGTTACCGATAAAATGGGCTCTCAGCTAACGCTAAAAGCACCTAACGCTAAAATGCGTAAAGTTGCGGACGACGCACCACTGGTTGAGCGCGTTGAGTACGTTATCCAAACTCAAGTGAACCCACAACTTGCTGGCCACGGTGGTCACGTAAACTTGGTTGAGATCACTGAAGACGGTGTTGCGATTGTTGCATTTGGTGGCGGTTGTAATGGCTGTTCTATGGTTGACGTAACACTAAAAGAAGGCATCGAGAAAGAGCTGCTAAACCAGTTCATTGGTGAACTAACCGCAGTTCGTGATGCTACAGAACATGACCGTGGTGATCACTCTTACTACTAAGAGTAAACACTGTCAGAAAATGGGAGGCTTCGGTCTCCCATTTTTGTATCGATACTGAGGTGATGCTGAGATGCTTAGCTCGACTCGTAAAATCCGCTAGAAACTCAGGCGGAGTTCTCATATATTAAGAATCTTACGCATCTCGTAAACGCCAACGACACCAAGGAGCCAGCGTCATGCCGAAACGAACCCCACCAGAGATACTCTCATGCCAGACGGTTGCAAAATCCAAACTGTTTGCTGTGGAAGCGCTCGACCTTCGTTTTTCCAATGGTGAGCACCGTACTTATGAGCGTATGAAGCCAAGTGGACGAGATGCTGTAATGGTAGTCCCTGTAACAGAACAAGGCGATTTATTACTGGTGCGTGAATACGCCGCTGGAACTGAACGTTACGAGCTAGGTTTCCCAAAAGGGCTGATTGACCCAGGAGAAACACCACACCAAGCTGCGGATCGTGAGTTAAAAGAAGAAATCGGCTTTGGCTGCAATCAGTTAACCCCGTTGAAACAAGTTATCCTCGCGCCATCTTACTTTTCGAGCAAAATGACTCTATTTTTAGGACAGGCGCTTTATCCAGAGAAGCAAGAAGGCGATGAGCCTGAACCACTGGAAATTGTGCGTTGGCCACTTGCGCAAGCCGAAGAGTTATTAACTCACATGGATTTCTGTGAAGCACGAAGCATCACAGCGCTAATGTTGGCACTGAAACACTTACCAAACACCACTCACAATCATAACCAATAACGGTCATTAGAACCGAATAACACTGTGAGTAAGGACTATCACTTATGCCAATGACAAAAGATCTATCTCACCTACTTCCTCAAGTCATCGAGATTGCCCGCAGTGCTGGGCAAATGATCCTCGAAATATATGAAAAGAAGCAATACGAGGCCTACACCAAAAGTGACGAAACTCCCGTAACAAGTGCAGATATTGCAGCTCACAAGTTCATCACTGAACGCTTGAGTGATCTGACGCCTGACATTCCCGTGTTGTCAGAAGAAGACGCAGACATAAGCTTAGAGCAACGCGCTCAGTGGGAACGTTATTGGTTAGTCGACCCTCTTGATGGTACTCAAGAATTCATCGCTCGCAGTGGTGACTTTGCCACTATTATCGCGTTGGTCGACAACAATCGACCAACCATGGGCGTCGTTTACGGTCCTGTATCTGGCGTGACTTACTACGCTTATAATGGCAAAGGCGCCTGGAAAATTCCCGACATGTCGGACAGCGTCAAAATCCATACACACAAACACGAACAGCCAGAGCAAAGCATCGCAATTGCTATTAGTCGTCGCCAAGACATCAATCGTATTACTAACCGTATGAGCAGCGCCTGGAATTACGACTTAATACCGCTCGGTTCTGCGGCATTGAAAGCATGCCTCGTCGCGGAAGGGGCGGTAGATTGCTATCTCCGACTAGGTCCAACAGGTGAGTGGGACACCGCTGCGACACAATGCATTGTTGAAGAAGCTGGCGGACGTATTCTCAGCACGCAATTAGAACCGCTGTCATATAACGAGCGGGAAACACTAGAAAACCCGAATTTTATTGTTCTTGGTGATGCGGATTTACCTTGGAATGAGATTTTACAACGCAAAGATTAAGCGCCCTATCGGTAAAATTTAGAGCACAAAATTCTAGCAATAGAAAGGCCACGAATATCTTCGTGGCCTTTTCTTTTTGACCTTCTGTACAGCACTTGGAGTATTTGGCCTACCATGTTCCAGTTACTTGCAAAGCTGAACAAAAGAAACAAATCGCTTAAAAAATCATGACTTTAAACTTTCATTCACTCCCAATCAAGATCGAATGTACAGCGAATAGAGGTTTTAGCTTACGATGATCCAAAAGCAAAAAGAGCTGCACAATAGCAGCTCTTTTAAGATATTGGATTTTGTCACGATAGGTTAGAAGCGCCCTTGGTAGTTAAACTCATATTGACCTTGAGCATTCGGCTTACCCAACCATTTCAGTTGCTCCCCCATGCTGGATGGGAACTCTGCACCAGGTTTGAACCACGCTTTGGTTGAGTACCGTTGATTAGGCATCAGTTCAGCGGAAAACGCCGCAGAGACTTGTTTGCTGCTCTGCTCACCAGTTGCCGTCAATACACTATCCTGACAGTTTATATCGGCAATCACAGGACCGAGATCTAAGCTGCCAACGGGGCTTTGAATACCACTGGCATTCCATACTAAAGTGCCTTCACCGTTCTTACACCAAGGCGCAGCATAAGTCGCATGACGAATATTCAGCTCAAGCTGCCCATCAACACCAACAGGCACAGGGAGGCGCGCTTGCTCAACAACTTTTACCGCCGGAATCGAGGCAACTAAGTTTTTGGCATAAGGGCCATCACTTAAGCTATAGCCGACAAAACCGCGCCCACGAACGTCCATTTCACTACCACGACCAAAGCGCACAGCAAACTCAGCTTTACCTGTCAGTAGACTCGACCATTGGAAATCCCAATTAACTTCTCCAAGGTTCTGGCGCTGCCAACGAATACTAGCAGCTTGACCTTGCCATACCGAACCGTTGGCTCCTTGAATGTCCAGGCCTCTCACTGTTGGTGCTTGTTGTAACACCCAAGAGACTGGTAATCCCATTAAAAGACTGACTGAAAAAAAGACGATAAAGATAACAACGTAAAGTACTGCTCGCTTCACCTTAACCTCGCTTAAACTGAAGGCGGTTTACATCGATCATGCCCGCTTGCTCTGTTCGGTCGATATCTAAAAATTCGACTTCAATACCCTGTTGCTCTTTCAAGTAACGTAACCAATCCACTAGTTGATTAAACGCGAGTGGTTTGATCCACACTTGAACGCTCTCATTACGAGGTTGTACTCGAATCAACTCAACTTTATAACGACGAGCTGAAGAAGAAACTAACTGATTCAACGGTTGACTAGAGTAGCTCACACCGCTGCTTTTTCGCAGTGCAGTGATGCCATCCGCTTTATCTTGTACCCAAGCTAGCAACTGCTTTTCACTTTGAATACGTGACTGAGCTAGCTCCGCACGTTGACTCATTGGTTGTAATAAACCCCAATAAATAATACCGATAACGGCAATAGCGCCACATCCCATGACCAAACGCTGCTCACGCTGCGAGATGCTGCTCCACCAAACCTGAGCTTGAGAAATTAAATTTTTCATCATCACCTCACAAACGCTTCAAAACAAAGCTGCCAACCACAACGTTATCGCTACGGTTCAACTGACCTTGCTCAACATTAAACTTCTCTGCCAATTTCACACGAGCCTGCTCAAAAGGTTGGAAGTCTGAACTACGAGCCTGAATACGTACTTCGCCACGTTGTCCGTCGTATTTAAAGCTAGTGATCTCCAAGTCGCTGACCTGACCAAGCGTCGCGGGTAATGCCGCCAACCATGACAACATTGCCTGCTGACCACCTCCACCAGATAAGCGGCGCTCTTCATCATCCATTTGTCGTTTGAGGTAACTAACGGTAGGAATGCGTCTTTTATTTGGGAACACTTGGCGGAAAATACGCTCACTCTCCTCACGATACGCTTGAGCTTGTGCTTCGTACTTGTGGACCACGAGCAACTGCTGCGCAACCATGACAACGATAAGCACCCCCGCAGCAATGGTGGCTTTTTGCCAGAGCTTCCAGTATTTACCCCAAGAAGATTTCGGCTTGAAGATCCCAGTCAGCAAATTGACTTTGCTTTCTGTCACCCCCTTCGCCAGTAAAGCCATCGTCATTTCTTCTGGTTGCGGCTCCCATATTTCAGGTAACGCAGATTCCGGGACCGAGCTATAGCAATCGAGCTTCCAACCTTCATGATTTTGTAGATAAGAAGAGAGGTAAAGGTCTAACCAAGAAGCGTCGACAACCGCGCCCTCTGTCACAGAGTGACGAATTAGCCATTGCTCGCCAATCATTGCAGCACTGCTGTGATCTCCACGAACCGGTAACGCAAGCACATCGGGTAAAATGCGTTTAATGGCGATACCTTGGCTTGAGAAACGTTGCAGTACAGTCTGAATCCAAGCACGTTCAACTGCGCAAATCTGCGCTTTATCCGCTTGTTTACCCAACACGCTAAAGTGCAGGCCATCAACGTCCTGAGCAACTTCGTCTTCCACTAAGTACGGTAACATCGCCTCGAATTGGCGTGTTGCACCAGGCGGTATATCCACTTGCGTCAGGACCACATCATTACTCGCCAACAGCGCCACAACTTGGCGCTGACCAGCATATGAGACCAATTCATCTAAGTGTTCCCACCCGGCGATTTCACCGCTAGCAATCACTTCCTGTTGATCTGTCGACCACACCACCCAAGGAATGGTACTTTGTTGTTCGCTACTCAGCCGAACGGTCAGAAACTCGCTCACTGATCCCTCCAAAACGACGGCGAACTACGGTCACCGTTTCTCTATTTGTACTTTGCAAAAGGCTTCGGATACGTACACGTGATTCATCCACCAACACTTGTGCATCCAATTCAAAAAAGGCGCTATCCACACCCAAATAGCCTTTGGCGTTTTTCTTTACATCTTCACTTAAGCCAGCCATTTCTGACTCTGCTAAAAATTCATCAATGCTATCCCACCCATCAAATGGGCGTTTTTCAATTAGCTGAATCGCATCACTACTGCTTAAGTTTGGTGAGAACATTGCCACCAAAATCGGAGTTTGCTCAACATCAATCGTATTCACGTTTAAACGCCAGTCATCACTTGGCAATGCACAGACCAACGGCTCCAATTTTTGGAAAATTTCACCACTCACCTGATAGACAGCCCGTAACTCGGAAGCATCTGCCATCCAACCATTTGATGCCAAATAGGAAGGTTTCATCGCTTCATATGTGCTGTCTTCAACCCCAGTAGTCGAACGGACAGAGTCATCAGCATCAATGTATTCCCAAGTAGAGTCTGCAATGATTTCTGCTTGATATGGCTCGACATCCAACTCTTCTAATAGGCGCTGCAATACATTCACTAAATATGGTCTTGTAATTTGCTGACCCGTTGGTTGCACACGACTCAATACATTTAGATTAAAGCACGCTTGCTTGTCTCTAATTCGTCCCGCCGCTTGACCATAATCTAACGGATAGACTTGCTCTTTTATCGCCCACGGTTGACTCATATTAATCGTGTCGGTGTCTTTATAACTTTGTTCGATACCCACTTTTGCTAGCGCCTCGACGCCAAGGCTGTACCAGTACGCTTGCTGGTAATTGATTTGATTAGCGCCTCGCTGAAACTGTAAGAACAAACGTTCCGACATGCTGGCGGCAACCGTCGCCATAATCGCCAGCAACATCAACACTATAATCAAAGCAACACCGCGCTGACGGTTAACCATTATTGCTGTCTCCTGAACTTTCCTCTTTCTGACTCAATGTGCCATCAGGAGTGAGATAAGTGCGGGCAATTTCTCCATAGTCTTTGAGAGTGAGAACAACAGAAACCGCTTTCGGCAGCGCTTTTTCTTCAGCCCACTCTTTTTTCCATTGCTTACCATCATAGAAACGCATATCAAATGACTCGACCTGCGTTAGCAATGGAGTAACAGTACCTTGTTGCCCAACCGGCGTATCAGGATAGCGCCACCATACTCGCTGCAGTGTTTCTTCTTTTAAGCGATAGCCAACCTTGGTTACTTCTCCACGAGGGAACTGCTGCTGAGGATTGTGCCAACCTAAACGGGCAAACATCAGCCCTTTAGTATCGGAGTCCAACAGGTAATCGGACCAAAAAATTAGCCGGCTAGCAGGCTCTTCACCATTAGTACGTGTTTGACGCATCGCCATTTGACGAAAATCGTTATCCATCATAACCATGGCACGCTGAATTTCGTTTAAGCGTTGGGTTCGTTCTTGTGATAGCGCATTGCTACGCTGTACTTGCGATACCACTTGGTACGCTGCGACACTTAAACTGGCAAAGATGGCAATCGATACCAACACTTCAATAAGTGTAAAACCTTTTACCCTTTGGCGCGTGTTTGCGCGGAGATGATTATTGCGCCACATAGCTTCGTACCGTTACTACAGGGCTCGCGCTTTTCTCTACCGAGACGCTCACATCAAATGCTTTCAGCAATGGCTGCGTCGTGGCGACTGGCGTGACTTTCCAGAACCAAGTGCGTCCTGCCAGCTCTTCTGTGCCGTTTTTCGCTTTGAGTTCTCCGGTATTCAACATCACATTTGCCATCTGATTATCCACAACCATGGCTGCAAACATTTTTTCTTCTAGATAACTGATTGTATTAATATGCTGGCTCACAGAGCGAATGACACTGATGGCAGCGGTAGCGAAAATTGCCAGTGCGACCAATACTTCCAGTAAGGTCATGCCTCTCGTCCGGCGATGACTCAAATTTGGGCGAGCTTGCTTAAAATTGCGCATTCTCATCCTCTTTCACTTCTTCGCCCGGAGCTAATAACAAAATTTGTCCACTTTCTTTGCCAATGACTCGCCAACCGTCATTAAAGGCATCACCATTTTGCGGAAAAAAAAACAGGGTAAATGGCGTGACTTCGGCGCTGGAAAAGATAAACACTTGCGGTGGCTGAATTTTCTTTTCGTCCTCTTCTTCTGCGAACATGTCTTCATCAAAAAGAGAACCTGGTTTGAATAAGCGCTCATCATTATCCCAAGCACCACCTCCGAGCTCGAGTTGTAGCGTAATATCTTCTTCTAGCTTGGTTTTGCTCGGAATCTGCTTTAATTTCAGAGGCTGCCAACCTTCTGAGGTTAAACTCAGTAGAGCGTAGGTCGATTTGGTATCATCCACTCGAACGCCAAAATCTTTACCGCTCAGCACCGCTTCTTCATTGAGCAGCTGTAAACGCTGAAAAAAGCTTTGAGCATACTGTTTGGAAAGATCTTTTTGGCTAGTCGGTAACGTCGAGATCACGGCCACAGCCGTAAGAGATAGCAAAACCAGCACCAATAGAATTTCTATCAATGTAAAACCGTTATGTTTTCGCATTTGTTTCATTAGTGCTGGCTTAGGCTCAATTATTGGAAGTCTTGCATGTTCCAGTTGCCAATATCTGCAGCTGGACCTTCTCCACCCTCTTGGCCATCTGCGCCTAGAGTGAAGATATCGATTGTACCGTTATCACCTGGGCTTAAGTATTGGTACTGGTTGCCCCAAGGGTCATTAGGAAGACGTTTGATGTAACCACCATCACGGTAGTTGCGTGGCTCTGGGTTAGATGGCTTACTAACCAATGCTTCTAGACCTTGGTCCGTTGTTGGGTAAACGCTGTTATCCAACTTGTACATATCTAAGGCATTTTCCAACGCGACAATGTCCGTAATCGCTTTTTGTTGGTCAGCCTTCTCTTTGTTACCCAATAGGTTTGGAACAACAAAACTTGCCAAAATACCTAGGATAACCACAACAACCATCACTTCTAAAAGTGTAAAACCCTGTTGTTTACTACGCTTAAACTTCATTTTTTTCTCCGAAAGTTAGATTAAAGCCATGCCGTTAGTAGACACGTCTTAATTCGAAATTATCCACTCATCAAGTTATTCATTTCTAGCATTGGCATCAAGGTCGCCATCACAATGAACAACACTAATCCAGCCATTAATGCAATCAGCGCAGGAGTAAACACACCCAGAGCAATATTGACTGTTGATTCAAAGTTTTGATCTTGGTTATCGGCAGCCCGCGTCAACATGCTCTCTAATTCACCACTTTGCTCACCACTGGCGATCATGTGTAGCATCATTGGTGGAAACAAGCGAGTTTGATCCAACGCCTTACGCAGACTAGCCCCCTCTCGAACGTTATCCGCTGCAAGCAAGACTTGCTGCTTCACATAACGGTTAGACATAACATCTACCGCAACGCGCATACCCTCTAGAATTGGAATCGCACTGGAAGTACAGATCGAAAGCGTTCGTGCGAATCGTGCGGTATTCAAACCTCGAGAGATCTTACCTATTAGCGGTAAGCTCAAGATTTTTCTGTCCCAAGCTAAGCGAAAGTCTGGCTTTTGCAACGCCAGTTTGAGGCCATAGAAAAGCGCCACCAGCACAACGAAAATAATCAGCCCCCAATCTTGCACAAACTCACTGGCTGCCAGTAAAAATTGCGTCGATTGAGGTAACTCTTGGCCCATCTGAATGATGGGTTCAATGATTTTAGGAACAACTGTCGCCAATAAGAACGAAACGATGACAACCGCGAATACCACCAAAACTACAGGATAAATCATGGCTTGAAGCAATTTAGATCGCATCTTTTGGCGGTTTTCGACGTAGTCTGCCAAACGCTCTAATACGGTATCGAGGTGACCTGATTTTTCGCCCGCCGCAACCATGGAGCGGTACAGTTCATCAAACACATGTGGGTAATCGGCAAAACTGTCGGCAAGCGGATAACCCTCTGTTACTTTCGAGCGAACCGCAGCCAACATAGAACGAATCCTCGGCTTTTCAGCCTGCTCAGAGACCGCACGCAAACACTCTTCCAAAGGCATACCTGATTGGACTAGCGTAGACAATTGCCGTGTGATGAGTGCCAGCTCAGATGTTGAGACGCCGCGCTTAAAGCTGACTGAACCTGAAGACTTAGCCGATTTAGCTTTCGTCTCAACCACTTCAATCGGGATCATCCCTTGCTCTTTGAGTCGCTGGCGCACTTGTCGGGCGTTGTCCCCTTCTATCGTGCCTTTTTTATGCTTGCCTTTTGCATCTAGCGCTTTGTACTCAAATGCCGCCATTAGGTTTCCTTCGTCACTCGCATCACTTCTTCAAGTGACGTAATGCCACGACGCACTTTGCTTAAACCATCACTGCGAATACTTGGCGTATGGGCGCGAACGGCTCTCTCAATTTCTTGTTCACCAGACTCTCGATGAATCAACTCTTGCACTTGCTCATCAACCATAATGAGCTCGTGGATACCTGTTCGACCTCGGTAGCCTTTTTGGTTACACGCTTCACAGCCTTTTGCTCGGTGCAGTTCTAACGGTTCATGCGCTTCCATACCAAACAGTTTTTTCTGTTCCGCATCGGCTTCATACGGCTCTTTACAGCTTGGACAAAGCGTTCGAACTAAGCGCTGCGCTAGCACCCCTAATAACGAAGAAGAAATAAGGAATGGCTCAATACCCATATCACGTAGACGCGTAATCGCACCCACTGCGGTGTTGGTGTGGAGAGTAGACATTACCAAGTGACCCGTTAAGGACGCTTGCACTGCAATTTGTGCGGTTTCTAAGTCACGGATCTCACCGACCATCACCACATCCGGGTCCTGACGCAGAATGGCACGCAAGCCACGCGCAAAAGTCATGTCGACCTTTGGGTTCACCTGAGTTTGACCGATGCCATCAATATCAAATTCGATCGGGTCTTCAACCGTTAAAATGTTGCGTTCGTTGCTATTGATCTCTTGCAAGCCAGCGTACAAGGTGGTTGATTTACCAGAACCTGTCGGGCCCGTCACCAAGATGATACCGTGAGGGCGGCCAATCAAGTGACGGAAGTTGTCATGCACTGAAGGTGTCATGCCCAAACTATGTAAATCAAGACGAGTCGCGTTTTTATCCAACAAACGCATTACCACGCGCTCACCATGTGAGGACGGCATCGTAGATACACGCACGTCCACCGCACGACCACCGATACGCAACGAAATACGGCCATCCTGAGGCACACGCTTTTCTGCGATATCTAGTTTAGCCATAACCTTCACACGAGAAACTAGCAAAGGCGCTAGCTTACGACTTGGGGTCAGAACTTCACGCAATACGCCATCGACACGGAAACGAATCGAAAGGGTTTTCTCGAACGTCTCAATATGAATATCCGACGCACCTTCTTTGATCGCTTCGCCCAACATGGCGTTGATCAATTTGATGATTGGCGCATCGTCTTCCGATTCTAATAAGTCTTCATCGTGCGGCAGTTCTTCAGCCAAAGAGAAGAAATCATCGCTATCAGCACCAATATCTTCCATCAACTGACGCGCTTCAGACGAGTCGCGTTGATATGCTTCGGTCAGCTTTTTATCAAAGGCTTCTTTATCGATAGGTTGTGGTACGAAGCTTTTCTTTAATACACGACGGACTTCAACCAGAGCCGCAGGGTTAAGCGGCTCGACATAGTAAAGAATAGGTGGACGCTCAGGATGCTCTGTCTCCAGCACCAGTTTAAAGCGATTGGCAAAACTGAATGGCAGACGACGCATACTTGGCGCTGTGTCTAACATATCAACCATTAGTTGTTTTCCATTTGATCAATAAACGCTTGGATCTCTGTTGGGTGCTGACGCTCCTGGCCAAAGGCTGGCATAACCGGGATCTTCTCGTCAGCCATCAACTTCAAACCTTGATCCGCTTTGTAAAGCTGTTCTGCGCGAATAAAGTTGTATTTACGCTGCGTAATACCGTCGGCCGTCACACCATCGCGAATAATCGTCGGCTTGATGAACACCATCAAGTTACGTTTTTCTGTTTGCGTGCTAGTTGACTTGAACAGATGGCCAAGTACCGGAATGTCACCCAATAGCGGCACTTTAGACTCACTTTCAAGTGCGCGTTCATCGACCAAACCACCAAGAACCAACATCTGACCATCTTGGATCATGACAGAGGTGTTTAACTGTCGTTTAGCAAAGCGAACGTCAACCGCACCGTTTGCGCCTAATACGTTGGAAACTTCTTGTTCAATGTTTAACTGTACAGAGTCACCTTCGTTAATTTGTGGCACTACTTTGAGTTTGATACCGACTTCTTTACGGTCAACCGTTTGGAATGGGTTGTCGTTGTTTGAGCCAGCCGTAGAGCCCGTAATAACCGGAACCTCTTCACCCACAATAAATGATGCTTCGCCATTATCCATTACGGTAATACTCGGAGAAGATAGAATGTTTGAGTTGGAGTCAGAAGCAACAGCACTAATTAGCGCTGTCCAGTCACCCATGACAATACTCATTGCCGCACCATTTACTCCGCTAAGCGCTGACGCTAGCGTAGAGTAGTCACCTGATTCAGTAACATCATATGGCGTTCGTTCGCCATTAGAGTTGGTATAGTATTCAGTGCGGGTTTGATCTTTTGCTTCTTCTAGACCAACCATCACCTGACCAATCGGGGCTCCTGAGTTACCGTACTGAATTACAGCACCCGTTTCTAATGAACCCCACTGAACACCTAGGTTAATACCATCACCTTCAGACATTTCGACAATTAACGCTTCAATAAGAACCTGAGCACGACGAATATCGAGTTGAGAAATGACGTCTTGTAATGCCATCATAATATCTGGTGGCGCTGTTAAAACTAACGAGTTAGTTGCAGCGTGAGCAGCAATGACGACCTCACCACGCGATGCACCTGATGTTTTCTGACCGGCTTGCTTTTCAGCTTGCAGGTTATCGGAAACACCTTTCAATACATCCACCAAGTCTTCAGCTTTCGCATTTTTCAGGTACACAACTCGGTTGTTACCTTTTGTCGCCATTTCAACATCAAGTTGACGAATCAAACGTTTCAAGCGGGCTCTTACTTTTGGATCACCAGAAATTAAAATCGCGTTAGTACGTTCATCGGCCACAATTTTAGGTTCAAGGAACTCTGGCGTGCTTTTCTGATTCGCACTTTTATTCAGTGCTTCGACAATGCGTACCATTTCAGCAGCAGATGCATTACGCAGCTCCACCAATTCAATTTCTTTATCGCCGGCTTGGTCAACACGCTTGATGATCTCTGCTAAGCGATTCACTACTGCCGCACGACCAGTAATCAAGATAATATTCGCTGGATCATAATGAACCACGTTACCGGCACCGGCGTTATCAATCAGCTGACGAAGTAGAGGAGACAACTCACGGACCGACACATTACGCACCGCGACAACTCGAGTGATAACACTATCGCCTTGCGCGCTACCATCACCTAACACAGGGATTGCTGAGGTTTTTGAGTCTTTTGCTTTGATAACCTTAAGTACCCCATTGTCCATCTCTACGACTGCGTAACCGTATACTTCAAGGACATTAAGGAAAAAGCTGTAATATTGCTCTTCGTTAAGTACGTCATAGCTGCGGACATCGATCTTACCGCGTACTGAAGGATCAACAATGATGGTCTTTTCGAGGTTACGACCCACTATGTTGATGAATTCTTGAATATCAGTGCCTTTAAAGCTCGCACTAAATTCGTTTGCCATTGCACCTGGTACGCAGAGTAAACTTCCTGCTAGTAGCCAAGCACTTTTGCTGAACCAATGTTTCACGTATGTCTCCCTGAACTTACGCCGGTTGCCTAAGTCTTACAATTGGATATAGATATCGTACTGTTGGCCGTCTCGCTCAACAGTTAAATTTAATTCTTGCGGATCGCTCATCACTTGCATCAGTTGTACTGAAGAAGACGGATCACTTAAATCGATCCCGTTCAGTTGAACCGCAATATCACCAGGTTGTAGCCCTACATCATTAAATAATGCGGCATCACGACCAGGTGATACTCGATAACCAACAATGTCTCCGTCTTTTTTGACGGGTGAAATGGTGATGTATTTAAAAACGCTTTGTGGATCTTTCGCAATTTCTTCGCGGATTTGCTCTAATTTCTCTCCAACGTCAGACGTCGCTGCTTCTGCTCGCTGAGCTTGCGCCCTAGCTACCTGCGGCGATTCAGATAGCTTCTTATATTCTATACCTTCCATCATTAAGGTCTCGTCTCGACCTTGGTTATCAATGATGACGCGATCCACCAATACCGCTTTTAGCGTCGCACGTGTCCCTTCGATTTCTTCACCCAAACCGTACGTAGCTTGCTTACCTCGGTTAGCAATAACAGCAAGGCTGGTATTGGCATCACTGCTGGCAACCGCACCGACTAGGGTGAGGTTAAGGCGCGTCTTAGGGGCGTCTTTAACAATAGGCTGTTCTACAACTGCCGCTTTTTGCTCAGTGAATTTACCGAATAGGTTGGCATTCTGAAGGGCATTAAAATCTATCGCGTCGCCTTTATTGCTCGCAGTAACGCTACTCGCCGATGGACGCCATTGCGGCACTTCCGACGATTGAGGTATGGCTAACCACACAATTTTGCCAAGTATCCATCCGGTTATCGCAATAAACAGACAGGTAAGCAACAAGCTAAGTTTGGCTTGAATGGTATAATGATTGGACTTGATCTGAGCCAGTAGCGGTCTGCTTGATAATCCTGCACTTAGCTCTAAACGTTTCACTGAATGGATTCCTTTATTCTAACGTCCGTCATTTAAGCTATAACGATAGCTATCGACTTTAAATTGCTAAATTTGCAATAAAATTATTACTCAACAAAGAGCAGTGAACTATATCACAAGTTGTCTTTCATACCTTTTTCTTATGCAGTTTTTGCCAACTCCCTTGAAAAAAATACGCCTTGACTCCATCTGTAGGTGAATAATCCATCACTCATTGCCGTATTCGGGCAGTGATTAGATAGCGTAGTGTTCTATGAGTTCCCTAAATGAAGCCGTTAGGCTAGATAAATGGCTATGGGCCGCAAGATTTTACAAAACCCGCTCCATCGCGCGTAACATGGTCGATGGCGGTAAAGTCCACTATAATGGCCAACGAAGCAAGCCGAGTAAAATCGTTGAAGTGGGCGCTGAAGTCAGACTTCGTCAAGGCAACGAAGAAAAAATCGTGATAATCGAACAAATCTCAGATCAACGCCGAGGCGCTCCCATCGCACAAACCTTATATCGCGAAACCAATGAGAGTATCGCGAAACGTGAGGAACACGCGACTCAACGTAAGCTTAATGCCCACAACCCAAGTCCGGAACGCCGCCCAGATAAAAAGCAGCGCCGAGACATCATTAAGTTCAAACACCAATAAAAGCCGGAATTACCAACGAGGAAAGCACTCCATGGCAAATAATGTTTTAAACCGCTACCTATTCGAAGATCTTTCAGTACGTGGCGAGTTGGTACAATTGGATGAAGCGTACCAACGTGTTATCTCCAGCAAGGAATATCCGGCAGCAATAGAGAAACTGCTGGGTGAGCTACTCGTTTCAACTACTCTTTTAACTGCCACTCTTAAGTTCGAAGGTTCGATCACCATCCAGCTACAAGGCGACGGTCCTGTGTCTCTTGCCGTTATCAACGGTGACCATAACCAACGTGTTCGTGGCGTAGCTCGCTGGGAAGGCGATGTTGCCGATGACGCAAATATTCACGATCTAATGGGTAAGGGCTACCTTGTGATCACCATCGAACCGAAAAACGGCGAGCGTTACCAAGGCGTCGTTGGACTAGAAGGTGACACTTTAGCAGAAGTGCTAGAAGGCTACTTTGCAAACTCAGAGCAGTTAAAAACGCGCCTATGGATCCGCACTGGTGAGCATGAGGGCAAAGCACACGCAGCAGGTATGTTGATTCAAGTGATCCCTGACGGCACTGGCTCTCCAGATGATTTCGAACATCTAGAGCAGCTCACTGATACAGTAAAAGATGAAGAATTGTTTGGTTTAGAAGCGAACGAGTTATTGTATCGACTATATAACCAAGACAAAGTACGTCTGTACGAGCCGCAACCTGTCGAGTTCCATTGTGGCTGTTCTCGTGAGCGTAGCGGTGCAGCAATCATCACCGTTGAGAAAGCTGAAATTTATGACATTTTGGCAGAAGTTGGATCAGTTTCTTTACATTGTGATTACTGTGGCACAACTTATACGTTCGACGAATCTGAAGTCACTGAACTGTATGCACAAGCTTCTACGGACAAGAAAACCCTGCATTAATTTACATAGCTTATCAAGCACGTAATTTACCCTACAAAAGGCCAGCTTAATGCTGGCCTTTTTGTGATCAACCCCTCGTAATAACTAGCCTCAAGCGTAATAAAACAACTGCTTAATTTTAAACAATTAATAATGATTTTGCCCTAGCGCAAAGGATTGCGTGCACGATAGACTATTCCCACCAATATGTGACGGGTTACCTAAAACCTTATTGAAATCATGGGCAAATTTTGAGCTATCTCCCTGTTTTCTCCCCGCCCCGTTGCTAGCATGGTGAGCAGATTAAAATTAAAACATTCTTACAAAATCCCTACAAAATCCTTATAAGGAGCACCTATGACCGTTATGGAACATACTAAGGCTGCAACACTTGATCTAACCAAGCACGGACTGCATAACGTAAAAGAGGTTATTCGCAACCCAAGCTACGAAATATTGTTTGAGGAAGAAACGCGTGAAGACCTAACCGGTTATGAGCGCGGCGTGGTTACTGAACTAGGTGCGGTTGCCGTTGACACTGGCATCTTTACTGGTCGCTCACCAAAAGATAAATACATCGTCAAAGACGCTACGACAGAAGAACATATGTGGTGGACGTCTGATCAAGTGAAAAATGATAACAAGCCAATCACTCCTGAAGTGTGGGACGAGCTAAAAGAACTGGTCACAAACCAGCTTTCTAACAAACGCTTGTTTGTTGTTGACGGTTACTGTGGTGCAAACCCAGATACACGTTTGAGCATTCGTGTTATCACAGAAGTCGCATGGCAAGCGCACTTCGTTAAAAACATGTTTATTCGCCCGACAGAAGAAGAGTTAGCGACATTTGAACCAGACTTCGTAGTAATGAATGGCGCAAAATGCACTAATCCAAAATGGGAAGAGCAAGGCCTGAACTCAGAAAACTTCACCGTATTTAACCTAACTGAGCGCATGCAACTTATCGGTGGTACTTGGTACGGCGGTGAAATGAAGAAAGGTATGTTCGCCATGATGAACTACTTCCTTCCACTAAAAGACATCGCATCAATGCACTGTAGCGCTAACATGGGCAAAGATGGCGATGTAGCGGTATTCTTCGGTCTATCTGGTACGGGTAAAACGACCCTGTCGACTGATCCTAAACGTGCGCTAATTGGTGATGATGAGCACGGCTGGGATGATGACGGTGTCTTCAACTTCGAAGGTGGTTGTTACGCAAAAACCATCAAACTTTCGAAAGAAGCGGAGCCGGACATCTACAACGCAATTCGTCGTGATGCACTGCTAGAAAACGTAACAGTACGTGGCGATGGCTCTATCGACTTTGATGATGGTTCGAAAACAGAAAACACACGTGTTTCTTACCCTATCTACCATATCGATAATATCGTTAAGCCAGTATCAAAAGGCGGTCACGCGAATAAAGTGATCTTCCTATCAGCCGATGCATTTGGCGTACTGCCTCCAGTATCTAAATTGACACCCGAGCAAACTAAGTACCACTTCCTATCAGGCTTTACCGCCAAACTAGCGGGAACAGAGCGCGGTATTACTGAGCCAACACCAACTTTCTCTGCTTGTTTCGGCGCGGCGTTCCTAACGCTTCACCCAACTAAATACGCAGAAGTACTGGTTAAACGCATGGAAGCAGCGGGCGCTGAGGCTTACCTAGTGAATACTGGTTGGAACGGCACTGGCAAACGTATCTCTATTCAAGATACACGCGGAATTATTGATGCAATTCTTGATGGTTCGATTGAAGATGCACCAACTAAGCACATTCCTATCTTCAATCTTGAAGTACCAACGTCACTACCAGGTGTGGATCCAAGCATTCTAGACCCTCGCGACACGTACGTTGACCCACTTCAGTGGGAAAGCAAAGCGAAAGATTTAGCAGCGCGCTTTATCAATAACTTTGATAAGTACACAGACAACGCTGAAGGTAAATCTCTGGTTGCGGCTGGTCCTCAGATTGATTAAATCGAGTAACAGCGACGTCGCGTAAACTCAGTGAAAAGTTGGCATTAACTTATCACCTTTACGTAGGCCAAGTTACAAAAATTGCTTCAAGCCCCTCTTTTGAGGGGCTTTTTATTGAATACCACAGAATATTGATACAAGCTAAAGCCTATCTAGTTTTATTTAATAACACACGTAGGTTCTAGCAAAGATGAAAACAGCGCGTCGAGTTCTACTTCTGTTACTGGTTATCTTAGTTACCATTCCGGCCGCTACGATTGCGCTGCTAACAACATCTTACGCGGACGCAACCTGGCGCTTGCTGTCAAACACCTTTTCTCTTCCCTTCCGGGCCGAAAGCGTGCGTTATGGCTTTCCCTATCACCTAACTTTACAACGCGTGAACACCAGCGGAGACGATGCGTCTTACATCGAGCAAGTCGATTTATGGATGAATCCCGATGTTTATCGCGATGGTAAATGGATCGTTGATAGTTTATTGATTGATGGTATGAGCTTGCAGTATGGCGCACCAAAGCTCCCACCTTTAGACAACGTTTTATTCCATCAAATCGCGCTCAAAAATATTGATTACGCCGACGAGCAGTACTCTGCCAATGGCATTGACCTTCAAATTCAATCACCACAATGGAATGGTCAATTAATACCATATGGCGAAGTTCAACTTGCGGCCGACCAACTCTATTGGAATGGCGAAGCCTTTAATCAAGTCTTAGTCGATATAGACTACAAACCGCAAGACAGTACGCTTTATGGCACCTCTTTTAACTGGCGTAACAGTCAAATATCTGGGCAAGGGGAGCAGTATCCTCAAGGCTGGTCTTTAGTAAATGTGACCATCAACAAGCTGAAACTGAGTAATACGCAGCGCCAATCACTGCTTGCAAAACCTTGGCACGATCTACCATTTAGCATTAATCATATTAATAGCTTAGATTTGCTTAACGCCGATATTGAATGGGGCGACTGGCACTGGCAGAACTTGGATCTTTCTGTGGAAAACGCCACACTGCCACTGTCTCTCTGGAAGACAAAAGCTCAAGTGTCATTGCAGGCGGATAGCGTTCGATTCCAGCAGCAAACCGCAATAGAGCCACGTTTGAGTGCCGCTATCGAGCCAGGAGTAATCCAGCTCAACGAGCTCAGCTTAGATTGGCAGCAAGGTCGAGTGCAAGTTTCTGGATTGTTCACGCCAACACAATGGAAGCTCAAAGAAGCCTCTATTCAAGGCCTCAAGTGGGCAACACAGCCAGAAGACAACCTAAATTGGTGGCACGCCGCCACCAGCGAGTTAGAGCATGTTGCAATCGAACGACTCGACATTGAGCGCAGCCAAATTATCCAGCTATCTCACGAACCTTATTGGCAACTTTCCGGTTTAAATATCGAAGGGCAACAGCTTGATATTAAACAGTCGGCTCAACGTTGGGGCCTTTGGCAAGGCGAATTGGAAGTCAGCGTTGTCAACGCCAGCTATGACCAAATACTCACGTCTCACGCAGCACTTGCCATGCAAAGCAAAGATGGCTTTTGGCAATTGACTCGCCTTTTTGCGCCACTCGAGCAAGGCTACGTAGAAGGCATCGGACAAATAGATTTGAGTACCCCGAGCCAACCTTGGGCGCTCAACGTCAATGCTGATGGTATTCCCTTATCGCTCTTCCACGATTATTTTTTACCCGACACACTGGCTATTGATGGTTTTTCCGATCTCAGCCTCGATCTACAAGGGTTATCAGGTGATCGCAACATGCTGGCCTACAGCTTATCGGGTGAAGTGGAAGCCAATCTCCGAGATACCCGCTTGAAGTCCCAAGCGGATCATTCGCTCAAAGCCATTACCTTAAGTCCACTGCGTTTAAGCGCGCAACGAGGGGAAGTTGCCATAAAGCCGGTCACCATCTCAGGAAAAGCCATAAGTGGTAAGGTTTGGGGAACATTTGATATGGCCAACAACCCGCTAAGTGGCATTACTTATCAATTGGAAGAGTCGTGCGGAAACATTGAAGGCGATCTACTAAGTGGCGAAACCCACCGTAATGAGTGCGTGAACGCATCAAAACTGGCCGAGCCTACTGATATTGAGACTCCACAGAAAAATGAACCTTCCATCGAGCAGCCAATCGTAATTGATAACATCAATTTGGAGACTCAAGAGGAAGAGCTTTACGAAGAAGTTATCGAAGAAGATGAAGTACCCGACACGAATTCCGCAGCAGAACAAACCCTCTCACCGACAGAGCAAGAAGGTGAAACAGATAAGCGCCCAGCAGATCAGTCGGCGCTTACCCCATCAGCAACTGAGTAACTGCGAGTAGTTCGGTATCAGCATATAGGTACCGACAAAATCAACAGCTGGCGTGTCACCACTATAAATCACTACGTGAATAACGATGCGTGCTTTGCGTCCCGACTCCAATCGGTCTAGGTCACCACTGATCCCATCCAACGAAGTACTCGCCACGGGGTTTTGTTCGACTGGTTGACGATAGCGAATCGAGCTGTCGGCCAACACAATATCACCGTGCAGCCCACGCTCTTTAAGCAGCAGCCACGTCATCCCCCACCCTGTCAGGGTTGCTAAGGTAAAAGCTGACCCAGCGAACATGGTGTTATGCGGATTAAGGTTAGGATTAAGCTGCGCACAGCATTCAAACTGGTAACCCGTGTACTGGTTAATCTTGATCCCCATTTTGTCGCTAATTGGGATTTGTTGCTCCCAGCGCTGTTGAAGCTCAGTACACCATTCAGGGCGACGTAACACATTGGCCATCGGATCCAGTTGCTTCACCATTTGCTGATGGCGCACAGGGCCACGCTCATCGGTCAGCTCACCTCGACGCTCAAAGCCATTTTTTTCATAAAAGGCGATGGCATCTTCACGGGCATTACACACCAAGCGTTTCGCTCCTTCCTGGCGTGCTAACGACTCTAGTGCAACCAAAACCAGCGAACCCATCCCTTTGCTACGGCGATTATTTTTAACCGCCATATAGCGGATCTGGCCATCATTGTCCGGCGTAATGTATAAACGGCCAATCGCCATAGGACGACCTCGACCATCAACAATCATGCGGTGATGACTCATTTCGTCGTATTCATCGCGCTCTGAGCCGATCGGCATACGCCATGGCTCACGAAGCAGTTGCCAGCGAAACTGATAATACTTGTTTATCTGATTATCGGTTTTGGGAGTAATGAGTTTGAACATATCAATCCTTTGAAAGCACAACACTAATCAGTGTCGGAAAAATTACTCCAAGCCAATTCCATGAGCTTGGAGTTAAAGCTTAGACTATGGCGCCTGTGTTACCAGATTAGACCTGCAACCAAAACGTCACAGGACCGTCATTCACCAAGGACACTTTCATATCGGCAGCGAAGCGGCCACGCTGTGTGGGTAAGACTTCTTCACACAAGTCAGAAAAGTAATCATACAAGCGCTCTGCATCAACAGGATGCGCACCGCGAGAAAAGCCAGCTCGCGTGCCTTTTTTTGTATCCGCAGGCAGCGTAAATTGAGAAACCACCAGCACTTTACCTTCCACCTGTTTAACGTTCAGGTTCATCTTGCCTTCGTCATCTTCGAACACACGGTAGGTTGTAACACGCTCCATTAAACGCTTTGCTTTAGCTTCATCGTCGTCCTTCTCTACGCCCAATAAGACCAGCAGACCACGATCAATTTCTCCTACGACTTCACCATCCACGCGGACGGCTGCTTCACTGACTCGTTGAATTAGCGCTATCACTACTCTCGCTTCCTTCATCTGTTAACTGAGATTCAGCGGTCGAGTGTATCATGTCTAAATCTTCACTCCAGTGCTCTCGCTCACCAAGCGCAGCCGTAACTTCCGCCCCCAATAACACGATCATCCAGCATAAATACACCCAAACAAATAAGATAGGAATCGCCGCTAACGCGCCGTAGATGAGCTGATAAGACGGAAACTGAGTGATGTAAAGCGCAAAGCCTTTTTTACTCAACTCGAACAGTATCGCGGCGACTGCTGCCCCCATGGCACCATGAGCGAGGTGTACTTTTTTATTCGGCACTAGAATATACAAGCCAAGAAAAGCAAAAAAGGACAGCAACAACGGTAGCCAACGCAGAAATAAATTAAACGCACCAGATAATGTCTCGTTCTCTAAAATTTGCAGCGAAGTCACGTACGACGTCGCCGCAATACTCGCACCGACCATGATCGGCCCTAACGTGAGTACCATCCAATACATAGAGAATGAAAAGACTAAACGGCGCTTGTCTTTAACTCGCCAAATGTAGTTTAAGTTCTTATCAATGTTGGAAATCAGCATGACCGCTGCGATGAATAAAAACCCACCGCCAACCGCGCTCATTTTGCCCGTATTCGCCACAAATTCCTGTAATGCCGTATGTACAGCTTCTCCAGAAGCTGGCACAAAATTCTCAATAATGTAGCCTTGCAGCACCTCACCAACGTTCGCAAAAACGGGAAATTTCGACAATATTGATAACAATACCGTCAGCATTGGCACGATGGATAACAAGGTAATGTAGGCAAGATAGCCCGCGTTCACATTCACACGGTCATGCGTTAATCGCTTAAGAAGATACTTAAAAAACGCGACGCAACTTGGCAGTAGATTGATTAATCTCGCCTTGTAACTCTCTGATAACTGGTTCATAGTTCATCCCATAATTAGCGCCGAGGACATAAGAATGCCTTATTTATTAGCAATTGTACTATCAATTTTCACTTTAACAGGGTGTCAATCTGCTTATTACTCAGCAATGGAGCAGGTTGGGTATCATAAACGAGATATTATGGTCGACCGCGTCGAAGATGCCAAAGAATCTCAACAAGATGCACAAGAAGAATTCACCAGTGCACTTGAAGCCTTGTCTGCGATCACCAACTTTGATGGTGGTGAGCTAGAAAATGTCTACAACAACATCAATGACAAATACGAAGATAGCGAAAAAGCGGCTCAAGACGTACGTGACCGTATTGCTGCGATTGAAGACGTATCCGGCGCACTGTTTGATGAGTGGCAAGATGAGCTAGAGCTGTACTCGAGTGCGAAACTGCGTCGTTCAAGCGAGCAAAAACTACGTGAAACCAAAGCCTCGTACAAAACCATGCTTAGCGCTATGAAGCGTGCAGAGAAAAAGATGACACCGGTACTGGACACGCTGCGTGACAACACGTTGTACTTAAAACACAACCTTAACGCCAGTGCGATTGGTTCTTTGCAAGGTGAGTTCTCTAGCTTAGAGAAGGACATTCAGTTTGCGATCAAACAAATGAACGAAGCGATTGCAGAGTCCGATAAATTCCTACAAAAGCTCAATCAAAAGTAAATGATTCAGACCTCCTCCTAGCGAGGAGGTTTTAGTCGGCGACCTTACCGAGTAAACCGATGACTCTTCGAACAAAGCCTACCCTCTCTGGCACAGTTCCCCATGGCACTTCTACCACTTCATAACCCAACTCAGTATAGACACTCACTAACGACTGATGAATCTCCAATGCTTCTTCAAAGCTGTGCGGACGCACTTCATCTTGTACGTAAATGGATGCTTCAGGTCGACAAGTAAACACCTGACTATGGTACCCAGCGCTTTCGGTTAAGAAAGCTTGGTCAACCTTACAGCCGCCCACTTGTAGGTATGCAATGATGTCGGGGATGGCGCGATCAACAAACGCAACATCATGACAACGCGCATCACTCTTTTGTTTGTCCATCAACCCAAGGCATAACTTGGCAAACTCAGGTAAATTCGTCCACGGCAAAATACCATTTTCTAACTGGCTTTGCTGCTCAATCAAGTCGCGAGACCCTTCAGGAAACGTGGCGTAACCACACGCGTCTAGCGCATTCAGCAGTGTTGTTTTTCCCGCACCAGGCCCACCGGTGATAATAATCGGGTTCATATTCAACTCCAGAAAACAAAAAGCCCCGAGCATAACTCGAGGCTTCTTCTTAATTGAATCGCTTAACGAAAATTATTTCGCGCCACGAGAAGCACGCTTACGGTCGCTTTCCGTTAGGAACTTCTTACGGATACGGATGCTTTCAGGCGTTACTTCTACTAGCTCGTCGTCATCGATGAATTCTAGTGCTTGCTCAAGAGTCATCTTGATTGGCGGAGTAAGAACCTGTGCGTCATCTGTACCTGATGCACGAACGTTGGTTAGCTGCTTACCTTTCAGTGCGTTTACCGTTAGGTCGTTGTCACGGCTGTGAATACCGATAACCATACCTTCGTAAACTTCAACACCGTGACCGATAAATAGACGACCACGCTCTTGAAGGTTGAACAGTGCGTTAGTTAGCGCTTTACCCATCGCGTTCGCGATTAGTACACCGTTTACACGTTGACCGATGTTACCGCCTTTGTGAGGGCCGTAGTGATCAAACGTATGGTAAAGAAGACCTGAACCTGAAGTCAGTGTCATGAATTCCGTTTGGAAACCGATCAGACCACGTGATGGCATAACGAAGTCCATACGCACACGACCTTTACCGTCTGGAGACATGTCTTTCAGCTCACCTTTACGTAGGCCAATGTTCTCCATGATGCCGCCTTGGTGCTCTTCCATTACGTCGATAGTTACCGTTTCGAACGGTTCCATCAACTGACCATCTTCTTCTTTGATGATTACTTCTGGACGAGATACCGCAAGCTCGAAGCCTTCACGACGCATGTTTTCGATCAGGATAGAAAGGTGAAGTTCACCACGACCTGATACGCGGAATTTATCTGGATCGTCTGTTTGCTCAACGCGTAGTGCAACGTTGTGTACCAGTTCCTTCTCAAGACGCTCAAGGATGTTACGTGACGTTACGAACTTACCTTCTTTACCCGCGAATGGAGACGTGTTTACTTGGAACGTCATTGTTACTGTTGGTTCATCAACAGACAATGGTGGTAATGCTTCTACTGCGTTTTGTGCACAGATAGTGTCAGAAATTTTCAGCTCGCCAAGACCAGTGATTGCGATGATATCACCCGCGTTAGCTTGTTCAACTTCGTGACGCTCTAGGCCAAGGTAGCCCATTACTGTACCCACTTTACCGTTGCGAGTTTTACCATCAGCACCAATAATGGTTACCTGCTGGTTTGGTTTAACGCTACCACGAGTTACGCGAGCCACGCCGATAACACCAACGTAAGAGCTGTAGTCTAGCTGAGAAACTTGCATCTGTAGTGGACCATCAAGGTCAACATTTGGCGCGTCAACAACATCAACGATAGTTTGGAATAGTGGTTCCATGTTCTCGCCAGTTTCGCCTTCTTCTAGAGAAGCCCAACCGTTAAGTGCTGATGCGTAAACTACTTTAAAGTCTAGCTGGTCATCAGTTGCACCTAGGTTGTCGAACAGGTCGAACACTTGGTCCATAACCCAATCAGGACGTGCGCCAGGGCGGTCAATCTTGTTGATTACAACGATTGGTTTTAGACCGTGAGCAAACGCTTTTTGTGTTACGAAACGCGTTTGAGGCATTGGACCATCAACTGCGTCAACGATAAGTAGTACAGAGTCTACCATCGACATGATACGCTCAACTTCACCACCGAAGTCCGCGTGTCCCGGAGTATCTACGATGTTGATACGGTAATCGTTCCAGTCGATTGCTGTGTTTTTAGCAAGAATGGTAATACCGCGCTCTTTCTCGATGTCGTTCGAGTCCATGACTCGCTCTTCAGCTTCACCGCGAGACTCAAGCGTGCCTGATTGTTGTAGCAGCTTGTCAACCAACGTGGTTTTACCGTGGTCAACGTGCGCGATGATCGCGATATTTCTTAATTTATCAATCTGTGGAGTAGCCATGGATATTGATTCACTTAGATAGATGAAATGCCCCCACGCTGAGAACGGGTGCTCTCTGGCGACATTTGCTGATTAAAAAAACGGCCATAATGTACCAGATTTTAGCAAAAAGCCTAGAAATATGTGATCTACTCCCGAGCATTTCTGCGATTTTTACGCTTAATGCCCATTTTCTTCCTCAGAACGAATTGATTAAACGCAACTTTATTCTAATCGATGCATAATTCAAATTGACTCTTGCTCAAAAACTGGGCTGAATACGCAATGTACCTGTCACATTATGGTGCAACAATGATTTTTAGCACCATAATAGTGCAATCAAAGATCATTTTGGTGCAAGCAACTGCACCAAACTAGCATTCAAAAACACAATTGCTTGAAATTAATGGAATATTTTTTTTGGCACGGTTTTGGCTTTAGTTAAAACAGCATCGATTAATGAAAAGTCAAATTGATTAATCAATGCCAGGTTTCATGAATAATTCATAAATCGAGCTTTTACCGCTTATTAACACTGGAGGTTATCCAAGATGTCAGTAGAAAACGTTCTATCGCTGATCCAAGAAAACGAAGTTAAGTTTGTTGACCTACGCTTCACTGATACAAAAGGTAAAGAGCAGCACATTTCGATCCCTGCTCACCAAATCGACGCAGACTTCTTCGAAGAAGGTAAAATGTTCGATGGTTCATCAGTTGCTGGCTGGAAAGGTATCAACGAATCAGACATGGTAATGATGCCTGACGCATCTTCTGCTGTGCTTGACCCATTCACGGAAGACGCAACACTAAATATCCGTTGTGACATCTTAGAGCCTGCAACAATGCAAGGCTACGACCGTGACCCACGCTCTATCGCAAAACGCGCTGAAGACTTCATGCGTTCTACTGGTGTTGCAGATACTGTACTTATCGGTCCTGAGCCAGAATTCTTCCTATTTGATGACGTGAAGTTCTCGACAGACATGTCAGGCTCTTTCTTCAAAATCGACGACGTAGAAGCGGCATGGAACACAGGTTCTGACTACGAAGAAGGTAACAAAGGTCACCGTCCAGGCGTTAAAGGTGGTTACTTCCCAGTAGCTCCAGTAGATTCATCTCAAGACATCCGTTCTGCTATGTGTCTAGTAATGGAAGAAATGGGTCTTGTTGTTGAAGCGCACCACCACGAAGTGGCAACGGCGGGTCAAAACGAAATCGCAACTCGTTTCAACACGCTAACAACCAAAGCTGACGAAATCCAAATCTACAAGTACGTTGTACACAACGTTGCTCACGCGTTTGGTAAAACAGCGACGTTTATGCCTAAACCACTTGTTGGCGACAACGGCAGCGGTATGCACGTTCACCAGTCTCTAGCAAAAGATGGCGTAAACCTATTTGCTGGTGACAAGTACGGCGGTCTATCTGAAATGGCGCTTTACTACATCGGTGGTATCATCAAACACGCTCGTGCAATCAACGCATTCGCTAACCCATCAACCAACTCGTACAAACGTCTTGTACCAGGCTTCGAAGCACCAGTAATGCTAGCTTACTCAGCGCGTAACCGCTCTGCTTCAATCCGTATCCCAGTGGTACCAAGCCCGAAAGCACGTCGTATCGAAGTTCGTTTCGGTGACCCAGCGGCGAACCCATACCTATGTTTCGCAGCAATGCTTATGGCTGGTCTTGACGGTATCAAGAATAAGATCCACCCAGGCGAAGCGATGGATAAAGACCTTTACGATCTTCCAGCTGAAGAAGCAGCAGAAATCCCAACTGTTGCATACTCACTAAAAGACGCGCTAGCAGAGCTAGATGCTGATCGTGAGTTCTTAACAGCGGGCGGCGTATTCTCTGACGACTTCATCGATTCATACATCGACCTTAAGTCTCAGGACGTAGAGCGTGTGAACATGACAACTCACCCTGTTGAGTTCGAACTTTACTACTCTGTGTAAGGTCGACACTGTGTAAAATGTAAACACAGCAATAAAATATTAGGCTCGCCTCGCAGGCGGGCCTTTTTTGTATTCGCCAGTCAAGCTTCGACGTTTAACATGAGAGGATAATAAAAATACACTTAGAATTTTTCCTTACAGGTCAAAGAGCTAAGCCATTGAAACGTGAAATCATCGAACAAGAGAAGGTGAGCAATGAAAGTTCAGCTTATTCCATCACTGTGTGCACTCAGCGGATTGTTAATCGCCTCTATCGCCTTCGCGCAGGTCGCGTATACGTGGGTAGATGAAAATGGCGTGGTTCACTTTAGTGATACGCCAAACAAAGGAGCAAAAGCGATCGCACTGCCAAACCTTGAAGCCAGCGCACCAGCTCCTGAGGTAGAAAGTACTGAATCGCTCGCACCTCAGACTACGCCATCTACTGCATCACAAAACAAGCCAGAGAAAACAACCGATCAGCCTCTCCCATTACAACTCTCGATGCTGACTCCCAAGCACAACGAGACCATCCGCAGCAATCGAGGCATCATCAATATTCAATTAGAAACCAATCGCAAGCTTGGTATCGGTGAGCAATTGCAATTGTTACTCGATGGAAAACCTTATGGTGCACCACAAAACCATATAGTGTGGCAGTTAAACAATATTGACCGAGGCACTCACACACTTGCTGTGCACGCGAAAAGAAGCGGCAAGCTTATTGCATCTACTAGCCCTATAACGGTGCATTTACATAGAGCAAGTGTTAAGCCGACCGTAAAAGGGGCAAAATAGAATATCTGGTGAAAAAAATCACATCACAGCGATGCTTTTCACTTTTTCTTCTAAGATTTATTCGCCATACTTAACGTTCAATTGCACCATTATTGTGCATCGCACAATCTTAAAGCAAAACAAGGACGTAATGTGGATACCAGTCTTCCTAGTGCCATTCTCAACAATATGGTGACAGCAACGCTGATTCTTGATGATGGATTGGCCATCCGTTATGCCAATCCGGCTGCCGAATTGCTGTTTTCTCAAAGCGCCAAACGAATTATTGAACAATCACTTTCTCAATTGATTCAGCATGCGTCGCTGGATCTCGCGCTGCTCACTCAACCGTTGCAAAGTGGCCAAAGCATCACCGACAGTGACGTCACTTTCGTTGTTGATGGCCGCCCTTTAATGCTAGAGGTGACGGTTAGCCCTATCACTTGGCAAAAGCAGTTAATGCTTCTGGTCGAGATGCGCAAAATTGATCAGCAGCGCCGACTCTCTCAAGAACTGAACCAACACGCCCAACAACAAGCAGCGAAGCTGTTAGTCCGAGGGCTTGCACATGAGATTAAAAATCCGCTTGGCGGCTTACGCGGTGCGGCGCAATTGCTAGAAAAAATGCTGCCAGAGCCCTCTCTCACCGAATATACACACATCATCATTGAGCAAGCAGACCGTTTAAGGGCGCTCGTGGATCGATTACTAGGACCGCAAAAGCCAGGTAAGAAGACACAAGAGAATCTGCACCAAATTCTTGAAAAGGTTCGCCAACTGGTTGAATTAGAGTCACAACGCTCAATCATCATTGAACGAGATTATGACCCAAGCTTGCCAGAGATTTTGATGGATACAGACCAAATCGAACAGGCAATGCTTAATATCGTCAGCAACGCCGCACAAATTCTTAGCCATCAAAAACACGGGAAAATAACCATTCGCACCAGAACGGTGCACCAAGCCAATATTCACGGCAAACGCTGTAAACTCGCTGCTCGTGTCGAAATCACAGACAACGGCCCAGGTATTCCACCGGAACTACAAGACACGCTGTTCTATCCCATGGTCAGTGGCCGCGAGGGAGGAACTGGATTAGGGCTATCTATTTCGCAAAATTTGATCGACCAGCACAATGGAAAAATAGACGTAGAAAGCTGGCCTGGTCACACAACATTTACTATTTATCTGCCGATCTGATTGCGCTAATGGACTTCAAGTCGCGTCAGTTTTTCGGTTTGCTGCAAGGATTACTACATGAGTAAAGGATATGTTTGGGTCGTTGATGACGACAGTTCAATTCGCTGGGTAATGGAGAAAACGCTCTCCTCTGCCAACATCAAATGTGAAACCTATGCCGATGGAGAAAGCGTGTTAATGGCGCTCGAACGCGAAGTGCCGGATGTTCTAGTATCAGACATTCGCATGCCAGGTATTGATGGGTTGGAGCTACTAAAACAAGTACAGCGCGATTACCCAGACCTTCCCGTGATTATCATGACCGCGCATTCAGATTTAGATGCGGCAGTGAATGCGTACCAAAAAGGTGCTTTTGAATATTTACCAAAACCTTTTGATATTGATGAAACTTTAACTCTGGTTGAACGAGCCATTGCACACAGCCACGAAAACAAACGCGAGCAGCTCTCTCCAGAAGACATTCCAGCAGAAACGCCTGAAATTATCGGTGAAGCACCAGCGATGCAAGAGGTGTTTCGCGCCATTGGTCGTCTTTCTCGCTCCTCTATTTCAGTCTTGATTAACGGTGAATCGGGCACGGGTAAAGAACTCGTTGCTCATGCACTGCACCGTCACAGTCCACGTGCTAACAAACCTTTCATTGCGCTCAATATGGCGGCGATTCCCAAAGACTTGATTGAATCAGAACTGTTTGGCCACGAAAAAGGCGCATTTACGGGAGCAAACAATGTTCGTCAAGGACGATTCGAACAAGCCAATGGCGGCACTCTATTTTTAGACGAAATCGGCGACATGCCATTAGACATTCAAACTCGTTTACTACGCGTTCTAGCTGACGGGCAGTTTTATCGAGTGGGCGGTCACTCTCCGATCAGTGTCGATGTACGAATTGTTGCGGCAACACACCAGAACTTAGAAAAGCTGGTGCACGAAGGTGACTTCCGTGAGGACCTATTTCATCGCTTAAACGTGATTCGCGTTCAGATCCCGGCACTGCGTGAGCGTAAGCAAGACATTGAAAAGCTTACACAGCATTTTCTTATCCGTGCGGCTGATGAGCTTGGTGTGGAAACAAAAACTCTCCACCCGTCGACCGTGGAGATTCTTAACCGCCTTGATTGGCCTGGCAACGTTCGTCAATTAGAGAATATTTGCCGTTGGTTAACCGTTATGGCCAGTGGTAGCGAAGTGTTACCAAATGACTTGCCAAGCGAACTACTCGAAGAGAAAAAATCCATTTCAGACTCTGCACATGGTAGTTGGCAAGAACAATTGGCGGATTGGGCACGGCATTCACTCGCAGCAGGAGATAAAGAACTACTTTCTTACGCTTTACCAGAATTTGAACGCATTTTATTAGAAGCAGCCTTAGAGCACACTAAAGGTCATAAGCAAGATGCCGCTAAAGTATTAGGCTGGGGGCGAAATACACTCACCAGAAAATTAAAAGAATTGTACTGACAATCACTTACGTGGTGCGTTAACAACGAGCGTCGTTTGTCACTCGATATTAATAAAAACATCAGTACAATTGTGGCGCACCACCATCTATGTGATTAGGCGATGTCTACTGCTACGACTCAAATTACACTGCGTACTGCTGTTCTGATTCCATTTGTCATGATCTTCTTACTGGCGATCGGTGTCATTGTCTACGTCCAAAAACAAAGTTACGAAGAAGTGGTCACGGATATCAGTGACAAGCAACTTTCCGTGTTAACCGAAAGTGTCCACGACCACCTCAATAGCTATCTACGTAAGCCTTTTACTGCGGTTATGGCTCTCGCGCACAACGTCAGCTATCACAACCTTTATCGCCCTCACGATACCTCAGACATTCAAAACTACCTGCTGAGTGCATTCAAAAATCTTTACCAATCGATACCGCAGTTGGATGTAATCGCATTTGGTTCAGAAAACGGCGACTTTGCAGGCTTTCGCCGCGAGCTTTCCGACGATTACACCTTAATGGTGCAAGATCGCTACACCGATGGTGATCTGGTTATTTATGGAACCAACCATGTGAGTAACAACATTCGAACGGTTATCTCCCAATACGATCCTCGCACTCGCCCATGGTATAAGCCCGTTGCAGAGAGCCAAAACGCCACTTGGTCTGAAATTTATACCAACGCTGATGAACGCCAGGATATTACGCTATCAGCCATGACGCCGGTGTACAAACACGACCAATTTGCTGGTGTTTTGGTGACAGACATTCGTATCAATACATTCAACGAGTTCCTGCGCGAGTTAAAATACAACACTAAAGCGTCGGTCTACATCATGGACCCAGATCATCGTTTAATCGCTCACTCAGGCCCGGGAAGCGTCATCTCATGGGGCACAAAATTTTCGGATAAAGGGCAGCGTTTGCTTGCCGCTGAAAACGCAGACCCGATCATCAAAATCAGTGCGAGCCGCGTCCGGTCTTTCGATCTCAACAACACCAAGCAACCTTATACTTTTTCATTTGAACATGATGGCCAACGTATTTTCAGTCGGCTAACCCCGTATCGAGACCAAGACGGCTTAACATGGTTTATCGGCACCTCCATTTCGGAGTCTGAGCTTCTCGGCCTGTTACCAAAAAGCCAGCAAGAGAGTTGGCTCGTTGGCATTATTGTAAGCCTATTTGGGATCGCCATCAGTTGGATCATTTTCAACCGAGTTACCAGACCAATTAACGCGACGGCCGCCGCCGCTCAGCACCTGGCAAATGGGGATTGGGATAGCGGCATGCCAAAGCCTGGTTATGTGTATGAGACAACCGTACTGGTTCATGCTTTTAATGAAATGGCGAACAATCTAAGAGCTTCATTCAAAGCATTGCGTGAACAGTTAGTTTATGACTCTCTAACACGCTTATATAGCCGTCAGGGTTTGGTCGAAATCTGTGAAAATCAGTCTCATCTTTGTCACGGCAGTTTATTTTTACTTGGCATCAACAAATTTAGAGATATCAACGACAGTGTGGGTCATCACAACGGCGACCAGTTGTTGGTCAGCATCGCTGAAAGGCTAAAACAGCAGTTTCGTGACAACGCATTATTGGCTCGGATTGGTGGTGATGAGTTCGCGGTGTTTCTCTCAAATGTCGACACTGAAACCAAAATTAAACAAACCGAGCGTCGATTACAGCATCTCTTTTCCACCCCATTTATGGTGGAAGGCGAGAATGTAGTGATGAAGATTTCACTTGGTATTGTACAAACCCAGCCAAACGAAACCATGCCTTTATGGTTACGCAACGCCAGCATCGCATTAAGTTACGCTAAACAAGACTCACTGACTGGTGTATGTCACTACAGCCCAGAACTAGCGAGCGCTTCAAAGTTTCGTACGCAAATGCTGACCAAGATCCAAACTGGCATTGAAAACCGAGAGTTTATTCCTCATTACCAACCGATTGTGGATCTCGTCAGTGGCACAGTGTGTGGCGCCGAAGCACTTGCGCGCTGGCATAGCGACTCAGGTATGGTGTCACCATTAGATTTTATCCCAATCGCGGAAGAAAGCGGCATGATCAAAGCCATCGGCCAACAGATTCTGTTACAAGCTTGTCGCGACACTTACCAAGCGATCGAAAGCAAACAGTGGCCGTCGGACTTCCAACTGCATGTGAATATCTCTGTTAATCAACTATCCTGCCCAAGTTTTGTTGATACGGTGACAAGTGTATTGGATATCACGAAATTACCAGCAAGTAACCTCACACTAGAGATCACAGAATCACGTATCATTGATAGCGCACCGACCACACTAGAAAATATGACTAAACTGCGTGAAATGGGTATTGGTATCGCGATAGATGACTTTGGCACCGGCTACTCATCACTGGGTTACCTCCACTCTCTGCCGTTTACCTGCTTGAAGATTGATCGCACCTTCATCAATCAACTCACACAAGAAAACTTAAACAGTTCAGTCGTCGCTGCCGTCATCAATATCACAGCAGGTCTCAAAACTAATGTCGTCGCGGAAGGTGTCGAGGATAGCAATCAAGCACAATTACTGCGCTCTTTAGGCTGTAATCAGGTGCAAGGCTTCTACTACAGCCGCCCTATGCCACTAGAAGAATGGCCAACACATTTGGTGAACATGAAGTAGAAAAGAGCGAGAATCGTTGATTTCCTAGTCATCCTCTACTGACAATCTACCCAACTGTTATTTATACTTAACTGCAAATCTTACCCATGTATTGTCACAGATGATGTTTGGGCCCTGTTCCAGTTCATAACTATCCGGATCGACAAAATGATAACGAAGAACCTTCCTCTTACTGATTTGCACCGTCACCTCGACGGTAACATTCGTACTAAAACGATTCTTGAGCTAGGCCAAAAGTTTGGCATTGCCCTACCAGCGTACGATATTGAGTCTCTCACTCCTCACGTTCAAATTGTCGAAGCGGAACCCTCTCTTGTTGCTTTCCTTTCTAAGCTCGACTGGGGTGTTGCTGTACTGGGCGATCTAGATGCGTGTCGTCGTGTCGCGTACGAAAACGTAGAAGACGCGCTAAACGCACAAATCGATTACGCAGAGCTGCGTTTCTCTCCTTACTACATGGCGATGAAACACAAACTACCAGTAACGGGGGTTGTTGAAGCCGTCGTGGACGGTGTGCAAGCGGGTATGCGCGATTTTGGCGTGAAAGCCAACCTGATCGGTATCATGAGTCGCACATTTGGCACTGACGCATGTCAACAAGAACTGGACGGCATTCTGAGCCAGAAAGATCACATCGTTGCCGTCGACCTTGCGGGTGACGAGCTAGGCCAACCGGGTGATCGCTTTGTGTCTCACTTCAAGCAAGTACGCGATGCTGGCCTTGGGGTAACGGTCCATGCTGGTGAAGCAGCAGGTGCAGAGAGCATGTGGCAAGCAATCAATGAGCTGGGCGCAACTCGTATCGGTCACGGCGTAAAAGCGATTCACGATCCAAAACTGATGGATTACCTAGCAGAAAACCGCATTGGTATTGAATCTTGCCTGACGTCAAACTACCAAACAAGTACGGTAGAAACGCTAGAAAACCACCCTCTCAAGCAGTTCCTAGAGCATGGCGTTCTTGCGTGTCTGAACACTGACGATCCAGCGGTTGAAGGTATCGAACTGCCATACGAATACGAAGTAGCGGCACCAGCCGCTGGCCTGAGCCAAGACCAGATTCGCCAAGCGCAAATCAATGGCCTTGAGATTGCGTTCCTTTCAGAAGCAGAAAAATCGGAACTGAGAGAAAAAGTAAAAGATCGCGCTTAAATCCAGCGAAAACATAAAAAAATGCCAGCATCTGCTGGCATTTTTTATATCTTGAATCTGTATCTCTGATTAAATAACACGAGAGAACTGTTGCTGACGTGCCTTTGCTCGTAGGTATTTATCAAAGCTCATACAAATATTACGGATCAACAAACGACCTCGCAGCGTCACACGAATTTCATTGTCATCCACTTCCACCAGCTCATCGTTAATAAAGGTCTGAAGTAGCTGCAAATCTTCTTTAAAGTACTGTTCAAACCTCACTTTAAACTCAGACTCAATGGCTTTCTTGTCTAACTTGAAGTTACAAATCAGCTGCTTAATCACTTCGCGACGGAGCAAATCATCGGAGTCCAGAGAGACCCCTTTCCATAGAGCGTGACGAAGTTCGTTGACTTGAGCGTAGTATTTCTTCAGCTCTTTCTGGTTTTGCGCGTACGCATCGCCGATCATCGAGATTGCAGAAACACCAAAGCCAACCAAGTCACATTCACCTTGTGTGGTGTAGCCTTGGAAATTGCGATGCAAAATACCTTCGCGCTGGGCAGCAGCAAGTTCATCGTCCGGCAAAGCAAAGTGGTCCATACCGATAAATTGGTAGCCAGCATCAGTCAGTGTCGCGATGGTATCTTGCAGAATCGCCATCTTCTCTTCTGCCTTTGGCAGGTCTTCGTCTTTAATCTTACGCTGCGCTGCAAATAGCTGTGGCATGTGCGCGTAGTTAAACACGGATAGACGGCCCGGCTGCATCTCTAGCACTTGTTCTAGAGTCTTGGCAAAAGATTCTTTGGTCTGCTTCGGTAAACCGTAAATTAAATCTAGGTTCGTCGAACGAAAGCCTAACTCTTTTGCGCGCGCAACCATCGCAACGATGAACTCTTCATCTTGCTCACGATTCACCAGCTTTTGCACTTCTTTGTTGAAGTCCTGAACACCGATGCTCAAGCGATTGAAGCCTTCACTACGCAGATGATCCAGCATGGTCAGCTCGATTTCACGCGGGTCAACCTCGATACTGATTTCAGCATCGCTACTAAAAGTAAACTCTTGGCGTAGCAGGCTCATCACACGCGTGATTTGCTTTTCAGAGAGAAACGTCGGTGTACCACCACCAAAATGCAATTGCGTCACGGTGCGACCAACAAGTAATGCAGCACGTTGACGAATTTCGTGTTCAAGCACGTCGAGGTATTCATCCGCTTTGTGCGAGTGGCGTGTAATGACTTTATTACATCCACAGTAGTAACAAAGCTTGTGACAGAACGGAATGTGTACGTACAGCGATAATGGGCGTTCTGGGTATTGAGTGCATGCCATATCATAATCAGAAATGGTGAACGCTTCATGAAACTCCAGCGCCGTTGGGTACGACGTATAACGAGGCCCGGAATAGTTGTACTTATCCAATACCGCTTGATCCCAGACGATTTGCTGTTTCGATTCAGTGTGTTGATTCGACATGGTGGTACTTTCCGTTAAATGCTAGGGCAACGAAAGCCGTCACCCGATATTCAGAGCCGCTATTTTGCCATACGACGATGACAAGCGTGGCAACGCCGACTGGCTTTTTAAGTATAAAACTAAAGAAGTGCTAGCGTGATCACGATACCCCCATTAGTCATAAGGAGACTATTGGGGGTCGCGCTTAAATCATCTGAATATTGATTTGATTATTCAGTGGCTGGACGTTTTTCTGCAACACTTTGAGCTCCTCAATAATCGCATCAGTGAGGCGGCTTTCCGCTTTATGACGCGTCAAGTTCTGTTGCATACGCTCTTTCTTGGCAAGTTGTTGGCGTTCTTCGCCACGCGCCATATCTTTCACGATGTGGTAAAGCTCAGAAATCGCAGGGTACGTTTTATCGAAATCAACGCGGTCTTCACCTTGTACATAATCCATGATGTTATACACACGGATACTGATTTCAGATAAATCGCACTGGCCTTGAATGCCCGCCTGACACAAGGTATGCACATTCTCAAAAATGTTGGCGTTACGTTTGTCTATCGCCAATTTTTGATGCTTCAGCTGCAATTCCTTTTGCTTTTTCAATTGAAGCAGAAGGTAACCTGCATAAGAAGCGAGTGCGATGATAATCACAACACCAGCAATAGCTAATAAGGTTACATTCATAGCTTAATTATCCTTTATAGTCGTCGAAATTAATGTCGTCGAAATCTGCCAGCAAGTCATCATCGTTGCGCGTGCTTTTCTCAGCAGGTGCAGTGAAGTCTTCCTCTTCTTCAGGTTCCAACAAACCTAGTTGGTCCATTAGCTTCTCAATGCGATCGAGTTTCTCATCGACGAATTTCTGTAGACCTGTGCCCAGGTTTTCACCCGCTTCAATACGGTCTAGCAACACGTTCAATTGCGCGTCATTTTCTAGCATCTCTAGTTCTTGCTCTGCCGACAAACGACGCTCTTGCTTCGTCATTTTCTTCGCAGGTTCAACAATCAGAGGTATTTTCTTTTTGCTGCCTAAGCGCGGGTCGCGATTTTGTGCAGCAGCTTGCTTTTTCTGCTCGTTAACTTCTGAGTTACGGTTACCCGTTTTCAGACCTTTACGCTTTTTAGCACGCTTGCGTAAGCGGCCTTCCACATCAGATTCTGTACGGTTACGAGTTACAACAAACTCAGGTGCACCAGCGGCACCTGGTTTTCTAGATTTTTTACTACGGCTCATTACTGGGGTTTCCTCAGTAAAATTACATCATTACCAATAAATTCGAGTTCGAGCTTATCCCGCTCTGCTAGGAACTGGAACGTGTCACGACTAAAGAACACTACGTGAGTGAGATCGTTCTTATAATGCCATGATTTGAAAGCCTCCACGTCGATGACCATTTTCGTCATCAGGCCTATCCAGCCCCCTGGCTTAACTAAATTCAACCATTGCTTCCACACCAAATCTGGGTGGTAGAGGTGCTCTATCACCTCTGTTGCTGTCATGAAGTCGTACGTTTTTTCTAAAACCGACGTATCAGGGTGGTAGTAGAGATCGTACAACGCCATGTTGTGCCCCGCCTCTTCCAGCATCAAGGAGAGCGTTGGGCCAGGACCACAACCAAAGTCGATACCATTTGATTGTGGAGAAATTCGCTCTGTGATCGGGTCAGCAATACGCGACAAAAAGCGTCGGTAACCCAAATCATCGGGGTTGTTCTCATGCAAATCATAGTGAGCTTTTTCGCTTTCCGCATCCAAACGTTGGTCTGGATTTACGAATACCAAGCTGCACTGCTCACATTGAAGATATTCACGACGCTTATCTTCAAAATAATGGTGAGTGCGCTGATTTTGGCATAAAGGACAGGTATGCATGCTGACTTCCTCAAACAGGGATGCGAAACATACCAGAAAGTGAACTCGGATTGGAGTGTTGTTGAGTATTTTTTCAGCAATTTTTATTAAAAAACTTTGTTTACAACCTATAAAGCTAAATAAGTGCAGTAATCTCAATTCAAGTTACGACTGAGCAAGTCAACGGATATAAAAAAAGCGACAGTCAGACTGTCGCTTTCTAAGTGCCATCAATTGGCGAAACTGTGTTGCACACATTTGGTGCACCAATGATCCCTTTGTTTTTAGAGCTTTCCCTGCCAAAAAGAGTTGTTTTTCATCTTCCTGATGAGTTTTGGCTATCCGTTTACTTCCTGTCTACTGAGCAACTTCCTGTGCCTGATCCGTTTCACTGTCTTAACCGTCAGACGAGATGACCATCCTTATCTGATAGGCTCCCTACCTATCTAAATCCCTTTCTAAATCACCAAGCATCCGAGCTACATCCTTGGAGACCTAAACCGTGGTCTTAAATCCTTACATTCACTCCCTGTGAACGACTTCTACTTTACGCCATCCCGTTATGCTCACAAGTAATGGGTTGAAAAAATAATCCGCCTATTTTTCTAAAAAATCAAAATTATCATTTAATCAAAAGCTTAAAAACACTAACAAGAAAAAGCCAACATCAAGTATGGCAAATGTCTCACAAACTGCCGAGCCAACTATCGCTTTCGCATCCAAACTCGACTGTGATATCTGTCACGAACAAAAATGCCCTAGTGGATTCACTAGGGCATTTTTGTACAAGTTGCTCGAACGATGTAGGGACATCTACCCAACCAGCTCAAGATGCAGGATCTTGAGCGATTTAGGTATATTAGTGCAGACCGCCAACGTATTTAGACAGCACTTCGATATCTTCGTCTGTCATTTTCTTCGCGATGTCGCGCATCATGGCATTCATATCATTGCCACGGTCGCCATCACGGAATTTTTCTAGCTGAGCTTTGATGTAGTCAGCATGCTGACCAGAAATTTTCGGGAAACCTGAAAGCTCAGTACCATTGCCACGAGGACCATGACATGCAATACATGCGGTTAGGCCACGCTCGGCATCACCAGCGGTATAAAGCGTTTTGCCTTTTGCTACTACATCTTCAGGTGTTGAGTTTTCTGAAACTGGTAGCGAAGCGTAGTAAGCAGATAGGTCTGCGATATCTTCATCGCTCAGTGGCATTGCCATACCACTCATTACAGGATCGTAACGACCTTGTTTACCACCACTTGTCATGCCTAGCTTAAGTTCTTTTAACTGCTTCTCAAGATACTTAGCGTGTTGGCCTGCGAGTTTCGGGTACGTTGTTATTGCACTGTTGCCATCTGCTCCGTGACAGGCGACACAGGTTTGTGATTTTGCTTTACCAGCCTCAATATTACCTTGGGCCCATACTGAGCAACTGGCTAAAAGACTCAAAATTAGCGCTAATTTCTTCATGACATTCCATTATAATTATCAAGCTTCCAGTACCACGGAATGTGAACATACCGCGTACACTCATGGTACAATAGGCGACCTTATGCCGAGCACGGTTATTTTACACATTTTCACAAAAAAGTAATCAATCGACTACACAAAGTCGAGATGGAGTTAACAGTGAGCGTAAAAATTCATTACCAAAATACGCATTTCATCACCAGCGCACCCGATATTCGTCACCTGCCGGAAGACGAAGGTGTCGAAATTGCGTTTGCAGGACGCTCAAACGCTGGTAAATCGAGTGCACTTAACCGTCTAACTAATCAAAAAAGCTTAGCCAAGACATCAAAGACACCTGGTCGTACGCAATTAATCAACCTTTTCAAAGTAGAAGAAGGTTGTCACATTGTCGATCTACCTGGATACGGTTTTGCTCAAGTACCGGTAGAGATGAAAAACAAATGGCAGAAATCTTTGGGTGAATACCTACAGAAACGCGAGTGCCTAAAAGGCTTAGTGGTTCTAATGGACATTCGTCATCCAATGAAAGATCTCGACCAACAAATGATTTTCTGGGCCATCGATAGCCACATTCCTGTGCAAGTTTTGCTAACCAAAGCAGATAAACTAAAAAGTGGTGCACGCAAACAAACTCTACTGAAAGTTCGTAAGCAAGTAGAAACTTTCGGTGGTGACGTTTCTGTTGATGTGTTCTCTTCACTGAAAGGATTAGGTGTCGATCAGCTACGTGCAAAACTGGATACCTGGTTTGCACCAGCACTAGCACACCTGATAGAAGAAGACGAACAAGAGATACCAGCGAGCGATGAAGAATAATTAACAATATTTGTTAAATTTCTTCGACACGGCCCTGCCATTTGGTGGGGCTTTTGTTTATCTGAACTAAATAACAGGCAATAAAAATCCCCGCCTTCCTGGCAGGGATAACGGGAGAGAAAAATTGGTAATTATTGTTATGTGACGAAGCATTGCTGAACTGAGATTCGATTTCAATAGGTTAAAAAGCGCTCTTGTTTCCTGTGTATCACCAAACATTCACTCCAAAAACACCCAATAGCGTTACAATTCAGACAGTTAAGCCAAGCAAATCTTCAAAAAGATGTAACTTAGTTTCTTTCAAGAAAAAATAATAGTGTGACTGGCGTAAATTTACAGGATGAATAACGCAATAAATTTGAAGGAAAAATCGAGATTTTGCAGTGACTTAGAAAGGTCAAAAAAGAAGGTTTTTGAAGGCTAACTTTAAGCTGCTGATCCAAAAGAATAATTTTCTTTCGCCCAATAAAAAACGCCCCAGTCAAAAACTGACTGGGGCGGCTGAATCAGCCTAATCCAATAACGTGAAACAAAAGGTCTGAAAGATAGAACATCTTACCTCTGTACCCTACGAGTATTAATGTACAACAATTGGTCAGAATTGCAAAGAATTTTTGTAGTTTTTTTTCATGAAATTTTTATTAAGCAACATCAAAGTTAACTTTGCGCTAGCTTTTTTAATCTCAAAAAAAAGCCAGCGTTTGTGCGCTGGCTCATAATTAATTGGTTATTTTGGTCTAAAAGTGACTAATGAGCTTGATCCCAGTTATCACCGTGACCTGCTTCTGCAACCAACGGTACTTTTAGCTCTGCTGCAGATTCCATCAATTTCTGTACTTTACTTTCAATTTCGGACAATGATGACTCTTCAACTTCAAAGACCAATTCATCGTGTACTTGCATTAATAACTTCACACGACCATTGCCTTCTTCCTGAATCCACTGTTCAACCAACAGCATCGCTTTCTTAATGATGTCCGCAGCCGTACCTTGCATTGGTGCGTTGATTGCCGCACGTTCAGCAGCTTTACGACGCATCCCGTTGCGTGATTTGATTTCTGGTAAATGCAAACGTCGACCAAAAATCGTTTCAACATACCCTTTATCTGCTGCCGTGCTGCGTGTGTCTTCCATGTACTGCATCACGCCTGGGTAACGTTCAAAGTATGTATCCATGTACGCTTGAGCCTCACCACGAGGAATGCCTAATTGCTTCGCCAAACCAAACGCACTCATGCCGTAAATAAGACCGAAATTAACCGCTTTCGCACGACGACGTTGCTCACTTGAAACGTCTTCAATAGAAACACCCATGATTTCTGCTGCGGTTGCCGCGTGGATATCTTTGCCATCACGGAATGCATCCAATAACGCTTGGTCACCAGAAAGGTGCGCCATGATGCGAAGTTCGATTTGCGAGTAGTCGACCGCTAAGATTTTATGCCCTGATGGCGCGACAAACGCTTGACGAATACGACGGCCAGCTTCGTTACGAATTGGAATGTTCTGTAAGTTCGGATCAGTAGAAGATAGACGACCCGTTGCAGTCACTGCTTGGTGGTAAGAAGTATGCACGCGCCCCGTTGATGGGTTGATCATCTTCGGCAGTTTGTCGGTGTAAGTTGATTTTAGCTTCGCCAAACCACGGTATTCCAAAATCAGTTTTGGTAGTGGGTAGTCTAGCGCGAGTTCTTGCAGAACTTCTTCATTCGTCGATGGTGTGCCTGATGGCGTTTTCTTCACAACCGGTAAACCCATTTTTTCAAATAGGATGGCTTGTAATTGCTTTGGCGAGTTCATGTTAAACTCTTGCTCTGCAATTTCGTACGCTTTCTTTTCAAGCTCATCAAGGCGAGCGGTAATCTCGACCGACTGCGCACTCAGCTTCATTTCATCGATAAAGACCCCAGTGCGTTCAATGCGCGAAAGAACTGGCACCAACGGCATTTCAATCTCTTCGTAAACTGTCTTCAGGCTTTCATCCTGCTCGATATTAGCAAACAAGCGATTGTGCAGACGAAGGGTCACATCCGCATCTTCTGCCGCGTATGGCGATGCTTGTTCCAGTTTGATTTGGTTAAACGTAAGCTGATTTTTGCCTTTACCTGCAATTTGCTCAAAAGAAATGCAGCTGTGCTGTAGGAAGCGAAGCGCCAAGCTGTCCATATCGTGTTTACCGCCGACACTGTTGTAGATATACGATTCCAACATCGTGTCGTGCTTAATACCTTTTAGCTCAATGTCGTAACGAGCGAGTACAGACGCATCATACTTTAAGTTTTGACCGACTTTTGCTTTCGCTGCATCTTCAAGAATTGGCTTCAGCTGTTCTAGTACCCAATCACGATCAAGCTGTTCAGGCGCATCTAAATAGTCATGTGCAACTGGCACATAAGCCGCAATACCTTCATCGACAGCGAATGACAAACCAACTAGATTCGCTAGCATGTAATCTAGGTTATCGGTCTCCGTATCAAATGCAAACAGCTCAGCCGTTTGAAGTTTATCTAGCCAAGCATTGAAGGTTTCTTTATCCAGAATTGTTTCATATTGGCTGCGATCGATTGTTACCGCAGAAGTTTCCATCTCGGCTTGAGAAGAAGAAGCTTGTGAAGATCCTGCAAGCTCTACGGCCTCCACAGATCCAGAACCGCCTTCAAGTAGTTCATTCAACCAAGATTTAAACGTCAGTTGGCCATACAGCTTCACTAATTCGTCTTTATTTGGTTCCGCTTTCAGCAATGATTCTGGCGTTTCCTCAAGCTCAACATCCAATTTGATGGTCGCGAGCTCATACGAAAGCATGGCATTTTCTTTGTTGTCGATGAGCTTTTTCGCCATGGTTTTAGAACCACGGAAACCAAGCCCTGCAATATCATCGAGGTTTTCATACAACTTCGTCAGACCACCAATACCTTGCAGTAGTGCGGTCGCTGTTTTATCACCGACACCCGGTACACCAGGAATGTTATCTACTTTATCGCCCATCAGTGCTAAGTAGTCGATGATCAACTCAGGTGGAATGCCAAACTTTTCAACCACACCTTCACGATCCATTACGACGTTCGTCATGGTGTTGATCAAGGTAATGTTATCATCCACTAGCTGCGCCATGTCTTTATCACCAGTACTGATCAATACAGGCATGCCCTTTTGTGATGCTTGGTATGCTAACGTACCGATGACGTCATCCGCCTCGACGCCAGGAACACAGATCAGCGGCAAACCCATTGCACGAATAACATTGTGTAATGGTTCAATTTGACAACGCAGGTCATCCGGCATTGGCGGACGATTCGCTTTGTATTCTGCATACATATCATCACGAAAGGTTTTTCCCTTTGCATCGAAAACCACCGCGATGCGCTCAGACGCAAACTGACGCATCATGCTGCGTAACATGTTCACGACGCCGTAAACGGCATTAGTTGGAATTTCACCATTGCTCATGGTGCCCGGGTAGGCGTGAAAAGCGCGATATAGGTAAGAAGAGCCGTCGATAAGGATCAACGGATTTTCAGGAATACTTGCCATAATTGTCTGTATCCAATTCAGTACTTGAGAGATCTGCCTAGGATGCCATGACTGCTGATCTGAATCTATCTTGTTCGCTCGATCTAGGTCGCGTAAATTTTTCCGACTTTATTCACGAAAACACCACCTCCTGTGGATAACTCTGTTTATAGAAATTATCCACTGGTTATCCAATAACAAAAAACACAAGAAAACACCAATCCAAACCATTGATTAATAACAACAAATTCGCATAACGGCGAGAAGATCAACGATCCTAAAATGATCATCGCATGTGGAAAAGATATTAATAGTGACGTCAAATAGAAATCGTAGAAAAGAAAAAAGCGACCCGAATGGGGTCGCCTAGCAGAAGTGGTAAAGCAAATTCTGTAAATAGAGCAGCTTAACCAAGAAGCTATAAATTACACTGGAAGCAATGTGAGCAATGTCGTGTCAAAAAGAATTCGTGCAAGTTCTCGGAAAAATGTTTCATCACTTCTCAACTTTCAGTTAATTAACTTCTGTTAATAAGTCACTCAACGTCCTTGTGAACTTTCCTCATTCCCTAAGACAGGTTTAATAATAATGATTCTCATTTCGTAGTCAACAGTTAAATGAGAAAAAATCTCATTTATTTTCACATTGCTTTAATGAAATGCACTCTAGATTCTCGAAGATTTACTTTTTCTTCAAACTTTTCAATGATATAGCCATTTCTCAATAACAAGCGAAGCATAGCCGGAAACTGGTTTCGAGATTTCACTTTTAATGTGTTGTAGCCTTGTTCTGCCACCCAATCCTCTTGAGCTTCCAAAAGCAGTTGTGCCACGCCTTCATTTCGAGCTTCAGGGACAACACCACCTAACCAGCTATAGAAAACACCATCCTCTAATTCGTAACCTATTTTGAAGCCGACAATCGTGCCATTTTTTTCTGCAACGAGGATTAAACTGTTTTTCTCTTCTAAACGTTGAGTCATGGAGTCTACCGTTTCTCCTTTCGAAAACTCGGTAACACGCGCCACAACTTGAAGTGCTTCTTCCAATGTGCCTTCACGAATCAGCATTGTCATTGTTCTCTTCTCCAAAATAAAAATACCCAAGCACCTTGGATTGTTACTGTTGTAATCCGCCTGAGGTTACTTGGGTATATACAGACGAACAACTCTTGTTGGTCTGGTATTTCTCACTGAGCGATAATTACTCTTCTGTCGCTTCCGGAGTACGATTTAGGTGTTGAGCAGTTTGTGCATTCTCTTCTGCCAACCACTCAGCAACGTCTTTCGCAAAGTACGTTAAGATGCCATCTGCACCTGCACGTTTGAAGCACAATAGTGATTCCATCACAATTTCACGCTCTTTGAGCCAGCCATTCATGATCGCCGCTTTATGCATCGCGTACTCGCCAGAGACTTGATAAGCAAATGTCGGTACTTGAAGTTCAGTTTTTACTCGGCGAACTACATCTAAGTATGGCATACCAGGTTTAACCATCACCATGTCCGCACCTTCATTGATGTCTAGCGCCACTTCGTGAATCGCTTCATCAATGTTTGCTGGGTCCATTTGGTAGTTTTTCTTGTTGCCGCCTTTTAGATTTGAAGAAGAGCCAACCGCATCACGGAATGGTCCGTAGTAGTTCGATGCGTACTTAGCCGAGTAAGCCATGATTTGAGTATGAATGTAGCCCGCGTTTTCTAATGCTTCGCGGATCTTACCAATTCGGCCATCCATCATGTCTGAAGGCGCGACTACGTCAGCACCCGCTTCTGCATGAGACAAAGCCTGCTTAACCAATACTTCTGTGGTTTCATCATTCATTACGTAGCCATCTTCATCGATGATGCCGTCTTGGCCATGTGTCGTGAATGGGTCGAGTGCCACGTCTGTGATTACACCAATTTGAGGAATGTGTTCTTTAAGCGCTCGTACTGCTCGCTGAACCAAACCTTCTGGGTTGTAGGCTTCAGTAGCACATAAGCTTTTAGCGTCTTGGTTTACGACAGGAAAAAGCGCGATTGCTGGAACGCCTAGATTTGCAAGGTATTGTGCTTCTTCTAGCATTAAATCAATCGACAAACGCTCTACACCCGGCATGGACTCCACGCTCTCACGACGATCTTTACCCATAAGAATGAACATTGGGTAAATCAGATCATTAACAGAAAGTTGGTTCTCAGCCATCAAACGACGACTAAAATCGTGCTTACGTAAACGACGCATACGGCGTGCAGGGAATGGACCTTGAATTGATACAGACACCATTTTCTCCTTGTCTGGACGGTTATGATGATCAAATCATCTGGTGAACAAAATCATATCACTCTTGATGCATGTTGCGAGTGACAATCTGGAAAAAGGTAATGAAAAAAACTGAAAATGACCCAGCACTCACACTCAAGTATACTTCGAATACGAAACCAACCATGAAGCACAGAGAGTAACGATGATCGATACCCACGCGCACATCTATGCTAGCGAATTTGATAACGACCGCGATGAAGTAGTACAACGCGCCTTAACGCAAGGCATTAATAAAATCCTGTTGCCAAACATCGATCTGGACTCAATTGAGCCCATGCTAAAAACCGAAGCGGCATATCCTGACGTATGCCACTCAATGATGGGGCTGCACCCTTGCTATGTGGATAACAACGTTGAGCAAACGTTGGAGATCATCCGCGGCTGGTTTGAGAAACACAAGTTTATTGCGGTGGGCGAAATCGGTATCGACCTATATTGGGATAAAACCTATCGTGCTGAGCAAGAAATAACGTTCGTAGCTCAACTTAACTGGGCAAAAGAGATGGATTTACCGGTCGTTATCCACACTCGTGATTCGATTGAAGAAACACTCACTTTGCTACGACAAGAGCAAGATGGTCGTCTGCGTGGTGTATTCCACTGTTTTGGAGGCAGCTTAGAAGAAGCACAAGCAATCAATGAGCTAGGCTTCCACTTAGGCTTAGGTGGCGTATCAACCTTTAAGAATGGCGGAATGGATAAAGTCATTCCACATTTGGATATGCAGTGGGTCATTTTAGAAACCGACTGTCCATATTTAGCGCCTGTGCCACACCGTGGTAAACGTAATGAACCAGCCTACACTTCTCTCGTTGCACAACGTGTTGCCGACTTGCGTGATGTCGACATCGCAACCATCGATGCCATAACGACTGAGAATGCCAAAAAGCTGTTTAATATTTAATTCACGAGAATTGAAAAAAGCGACGAAATCAACGTCGCTTTTTTATCACCTAAACTATTGAATGAACGATTCAACCTGTTGAAATAGTAGAACAATCCATACAAAATTATTGATAAACATAATAATTAACTAGCAACTCTACTTACTTCTCATATCGTCACTTTACTTCGTCCGCTTTGCAAAACTGTCGACAACTCGACACATTATTTTTCTATACTGATTTACGCCCATTAATTAGCACAAATGTAAAACAGCATGAATATGGAAGTTGAAGTGTGTACACATGGTGCTTACTTACAACGCGTACCGCGCAGTTTTTTTCAAAAGCTGCTGGGCATCAAGGAAGTATACGTATGCACAAAATGTGGTTACGTCATGAAAGTTAAGTAATTAGCCCAAGAAAAAACCAACCGCAAAAAAAGCGGCTCAATTGAGCCGCTTTTCACATCTAGATTAGCCTTATTCTTCGGTTTCCGCTTCTACTTCTTCGCTTCGACGAGTATAAAAACGCGCGAAGAACAAACCGACTTCAAACAGTAAACACATCGGAATAGCGAGTAAGGTTTGCGAGATCATGTCTGGTGGCGTTAACACCATACCTACGACAAACGCAGCCACTATAATATAAGGACGTTTCTGTCTTAAATCTTCTGGTGTAGTGGCCCCAGTCCAACACAACAAAATAATCGCAACAGGCACCTCGAATGCGATACCAAACGCCATAAATAGCGCCAGCACAAAGTCGAGATAACTCGAGATATCAGTTGCAAACTCTACTCCACCAAGAGAGATGGCGGTAAAGAAGCCAAACACCAATGGAAATACCACGAAGTAGGCAAATGCCACTCCACAGTAGAACAATAGCGAACTAGAGAACAGCAGTGGCATGATCAATCGACGTTCATGCTTGTACAAACCTGGCGCTACAAATGCCCACACTTGATACAAGATAAACGGCACCGCAATAAATACCGAAGCAATTAACGTCAGCTTAAGTGGCGTAAAAAAAGGTGACGCTACATCCGTAGCAATCATGGTCGCGCCTTCAGGTAGACGTTCTACTAAAGGTGCGGAAACAAACTCGTAAATGTGGTTAGAGAAATAAATTAGTCCGACAAACACGACCAACACTGCGAGGATTGAGCGCAGTAGTCGGTTGCGAAGCTCCAACAAATGACTAATTAAAGGTTGTGTCTGCTCGACGGTAGACATGGCAAACCTCTTATTAAAAACCAGATCAAAAAGGAGCTACCAATCACTAGTAGCTCCTCCTAATGAGACTATTCGGCTTTCTTATCTGCCGCTGTAACCTTGCTCTCTTGCGCTTTCTCTACCTTTTCTGCTGCTGGCTCTGTTTTTACAGGCTCAGCCTCTGAATCGGTGTTCTTTGCGTAAGGACGATTTACAGATTGCGCTGCCTTCTTCAACTCTTCAACTGAAGATTTCAACTCAGGGGACAAATCATCCATCCCCATTTGTTCTGCTTTGCGCAAGTTTTCTTGCAGCTCTTGGACTTTCAGCTCGTGTGACAATTCGTCTTTGACGCTATTTGCCATACTCTTAGCGGCACCGATAAAGCGAGACACGCTGCGAATAGCATGAGGCAAACGCTCCGGCCCAAGAACGACCAGACCAACAACAGATATTAATACCAGTTCCCAAAAACCGATATCAAACACGTTTTACGCCTGCTCTTTGTCTTTTTTCGTTTCAGGAGCAGCTTCTTTTTTCTGCTGCTCTTCTAGACTTTTTGGTTCGAAGTCTGCGTCTTTGTCATTTTTCGCAGGTTCATCTTCGCTCATCGCTTTTTTGAAGCCCTTAACGGCACCACCCAGATCGCCACCGATACCGCGTAGTTTCTTTGTTCCGAATAGCAATACAACAATTACAGCAATGATTAGAAGTTGCCAAACACTGATACCACCCATTCTCTTTACCTCGGGTCTTTAAACAAACAAAAATATTTCAAGAGTTTAACGTCTATTGACGATAAGCTCGCCAACTAAGCAGCCAAAATGTGACACCTGCGATACCGCAGGCCAACGAAAGCTGCTCAAAAGCATCGTTCACCAATATTGCCGAGCATACGACTAAAGTCGCGCCAACGCCAAACAAAAACTTTCCTGTCGCCTGCTGGCGCTTGCTCTGGCGATACCCTTGATAAAGCTGATCCATACGTTGATTCATCGCTTTACCTTGTTTCAGGCTATCGTAAAGTAGCTCTGGCAGTTCAGGTAATTTCTCTGCCCAAAATGGTGCGCGGTCTTTAATCGCATTCACTAGAGCTTGCGGCCCAACTTGATTCATCATCCATTCCTCCAGGAATGGTTTTGCGGTCTCCCACAAATCGAGTTGAGGATATAGCTGCCTACCAAGCCCTTCCACGTACAATAGCGTTTTTTGCAACAGTACAAGCTGTGGCTGAACCTCCATATTGAATCGACGTGCCGTGTTGAACAAATTCAACAACACATGACCAAAGGAGATTTCGCACAATGGCTTAGCAAAAATAGGCTCACACACAATGCGAATCGCGAACTCAAACTCATCGACATTGGTATCCGCAGGCACCCACCCTGAATCCACATGTAACTCCGCCACTCGGCGGTAGTCACGATTGAAAAACGCCAGGAAGTTTTCCGCCAGATAACGCTTGTCTTCGCTATTAAGTGTACCAACGATTCCGCAATCTAGCCCTATCCACATTGGGTTCTCTGGATGTTCGGGTTTGACGAACACATTACCCGGATGCATATCGGCATGGAAAAAGCTGTCTCGGAACACCTGAGTGAAGAACACACTCACACCGCGTTCCGCGAGCAATTTCATATTGGTGCCATTTGCTTTCAAGCCTTCAATATCAGAGACTTGAATGCCATATATTCGCTCAGAAACCATGACAGTTTCATTACTGAAGTCGGGAAAAACTTCAGGAACATACAATTCTTCGCTGCCCTCAAAGTTGCGGCGCAACTGAATGGCATTCGCCGCCTCACGTCGCAAGTCGAGTTCATCAAGCAGGGTTTTCTCGTACTCACGCACGACTTCAACTGGTTTTAAACGACGTGCTTCAGGCATCGCTCCGGCGACTATACGCGCCATTCGGTGCATCAGTTTTAGATCTGAATCAATGACTGGGCGAATATCTGGGCGGATAACCTTTAATACCACTTCTTGGTTAGTGTCTTTTATGCGCGCAGTATGTACCTGAGCAATCGACGCAGACGCCAGTGGTTTGATATCAAACTCGGTAAACCATTTTTCTAACGGACCACCTAATGCTTGCTCCATCTGCTTTTTTGCCAACTCGCCATCAAAAGGAGCGACTTGGTCTTGAAGTAAAGCTAGGGGATCAGCGATATGCGGAGGAAATAAGTCACGGCGCGTCGACATCATCTGACCGAACTTAATCCAAACCGGCCCCAGCTCTTGCAGTGCTAAACGCAGACGTTCACCGAGTGGTTTTTCTGGGTGCTTGTTCTTAATCCAAAACAAGCTTTTGCGCAGTAAAAGCGGAGCTTTGGTCAGTTGGTGATCGGGAAGCAGCTCATCTAAGCCGTATTCCAGTTGTACTTTGGCGATGTGGTATAAGCGCTTTAGTTCTGCTGGCGTCATGGTTTCTCCAATGCAGGCTTATCTGCATCCAGCTTATTCAGCAAAGCCGTTAAACGAGCTTCAATGCGAGAAGCCTGGCTGCGAACCTCATCAACTTGGTCGCAGAAATAGGCCACTTCTAACGGAGCGGGAGCCAGTTTCCATTCTTCAGTCACTACTTGCGCAAGATGACGCTGGTGTTTTTCTGCTTGAGACGCAAGAAAGTTGCCGATGTTTTTTGAACCTTGCACAAAGGTATGTGCGGCGACATCGCCAGTCACGCGAGACAACCACTCTTCAACATCTGGTTTGCAATCCACCATCAACTGAGAGAATTTCTGCGCCAATTGAATATCGCCTTCGAGTTCAAGTTTATCTTGTTTAATAAGACGAGTGATGTTGGCCTGATCGCGCAGCTCTGGTAACACACTCAAGTTGAGCGATAGATAGCAGTTAGGCTGCCCTTCGTAATGACCAAGCACATCAATTTGCTGACTAAAAACGAATGTCAGTGTTTTATTGATCTCTTTCAGGTGAACTTGAATAACTTGACCTTTTAGACGCGCTAAACGACGGCCCAATGCTGGGTCGTCTTTGATCAGTGTATTCAGTGACGTTTCAATCACAGCGGTGATAAGTGGTTCAAATGGCATGCCGTTAACCCTTAGAATTTATAACCGCGATGCAAAGCCACAATACCACCAGTTAAGTTGTAGTATTTGGTGTTTTCAAAACCTGCGTCTTGCATCATGCCTTCGAGCGTTTCTTGGTCTGGATGCATACGGATTGACTCCGCTAGGTAGCGGTAACTCTCTGAGTCATTCGCAACTAGCTCACCAATTCTCGGCAACAAGTGGAATGAATATGCGTCGTATACTTTCGATAACGGCTCTAGCACCGGTTTTGAAAATTCCAACACCAATAGACGGCCGCCTGGCTTCAGTACGCGGAACATTGAACGAAGCGCTTTGTCTTTGTCAGTCACATTACGCAAACAAAAACTGATGGTGATAACATCAAAATAATCATCAGGGAACGGCAGTTCTTCTGCGTTGGCTTGAACGTAATGCACGTTACCCACAATACCGTTGTCACGCAGTTTATCTCGACCAACGTTAAGCATTGAGTTATTGATATCGGCAAGGATGACATGGCCTTCATCGCCAACAATGCGCGAGAATTTCGCCGTCAAATCACCCGTACCACCACCTAGGTCAAGAATACGTTGGCCAGGGCGAGCGCCACTACAATCGATAGTGAAGCGCTTCCAAAGGCGGTGAATACCACCAGACATCAGGTCATTCATGATGTCGTATTTTGTTGCCACGGAGTGGAATACTTCGGCAACCTTAGTCACTTTTTCGTCTTTTGCCACTGTAGAGAAACCAAAGTGAGTGGTTTCATTCTCTAACGCTGTATTGGATTGCAAACTTGTGTCCGTCATTCTAATTCCTCTTAGGCAGCGCTTTCCTCTACGGGGCGTTTGTTGACAAATAAAATCGCCCACTGCACTGCGGGCGATTAGTTTACTTTATCCTCAGCCGGATGTCTTTCTACTAACGGGTCATTTTCTGAAAATGCATCACTCTGCGCTAACTGCGCGAGGTCGGAAGAAATCGGTCGTTTAATTTCAACTCCCAAGTGTTTAAAGCTTTCGGCTTGGCGAATCACATTTCCGCGCCCTGTGGCAAGCTTGTTCATCGCACCTTGATAGCTTTGATTCGCCTTATCCAGCGCACCGCCGAGCCCCTCCATGTCGTCTACAAACAATCGTAATTTGTCGTAGAGTTTTGTCGCACGCTGCGCAATCATTTTGGCGTTTTCATTTTGGCGTTCATTGCGCCATAGATTATCAATGGTGCGCAATGCCACCAGCAACGTTGTTGGGCTCACCAAAATGATGTTTTGCTCCATCGCGTCTTTAATCAAGCTCGGATCGGCTTGAATCGCGACTTGGAACGCCGGCTCAACCGGGATAAACATCAGAACATAGTCCAAACTCTGAATATCTTTGAGTTTGTGGTAGTCCTTCATGCTTAACCCTTTGATATGTGCACGTAGAGCAGCTAAGTGCGCATTCAAAGCCTGATCGCGCTCAGCATCAGTTTCGGCGTTGAAGTAGCGCTCATAGGCAACCAGCGCCATTTTAGAATCCACAACCACTTGTTTGTTTTGTGGGAGATGCACAATGACATCAGGTTGGTAACGCTTGCCTGCTTCATTTTGTAAGTTCACCTGAGTCTGATATTCGTGCCCTTCACGCAAGCCAGATTCGGCAAGTACCCTAGCGAGCACCACTTCGCCCCAGTTACCTTGCTGTTTGTTGTCCCCTTTCAACGCTTGGGTCAAATTAACCGCTTCGCGCGTCATTTGCTCGTTCAAACGTTGCAGGTTTTTCAGCTCATGCACTAAGGTATGGCGCTCTTTAGCTTCTTGGCTAAAGCTGTCATTAACGTGCTTTTTGAACCCTTCTAACTGTTCTCTAAGCGGTGACAACAAGCCTTCTAAACTCTGACGGTTTTGCAAATCGACCTTCGCGGTTTTTTCTTCAAACAGTTGATTTGCCAAGTGCTCAAATTGTTGTTTCAAGCGTGCTTCCGCTTGTTCTAAAATTTGCAGTTTTTCGGCATTAGCTTGGTTTATTTGCTCATGGCGAGCTTGCTGTTCACGCAGCTGCGTTTCTAGACGTGATTTGTGTTCACGCATTTGACCAAGCTCATCAAAGTATTGCTGGCGCTCTTGCTTTACAGCCTCGAAGTAACGCAGTTTTTCCATTGCTGCCATCAGCTTTCCATGTGTTTGGCGTACTTCAAACGCGGCTTTATCGCGCTCATCATCTAATTCATCCAACTCTTGCTGGGCATCGGCAAGGCTTTGCTTGACCTGTTCAAGTTGCTGTTGATGAAGCTGTTTTTCTGAAACAAGTTGTTGCTCGAGAAGCTGAGTTTGGGTGATAAAACGCTGTTTCACCCACCAACCGGCAGCGACACCACTAAGCGTGGCAGCACAAAGAGAAGAGAGAATGAGAGATTGGTACTCAAGAATCCATTGCATAATAGCGAGTTAGCCTGTGTTTTGTATCTATAACAATGGTATTTAGACACTGGATAAATGTCCAGTTTGTTGGATGAAAAATCCTCGCATACACTAGGCCTTCCTATAATATTCTTTCTTCCGCTCAAATTATCCAAATCGAGCGGCACATCATCACGCAGAGGCATCATGAACGAGCGTCGCGCCCTAGGATTTGGGCTCTCAGCAGTATTACTTTGGTCTACCGTTGCAACCGCATTTAAACTCACGTTAGCAGAATTTACGCCGATTCAAATGCTATGCATTGCCAGTATCGTCTCTGCGATTGCGCTAACAGTAATCTGTGGTGTGCAAGGTAAATTGGGCCAGTTAAGCGCTACATTTTTCTCAAACCCTTGGTATTACCTACTGCTTGGGTTGATTAACCCTTTGGCGTATTACGTTATTCTGTTCAAAGCATATGACTTGCTGCCCGCATCTCAGGCTCAAGCGATCAACTACAGCTGGGCCATCACCTTAACGTTAATGGCCGCTGTTTTCTTAGGACAAAAGATCCGTGGTAAGGACTGGCTGGCTTGCGGTTTTAGTTATGTCGGTGTGATAGTGATTGCCACACAAGGCAATCTTTTAGGCATGGAATTTGAGAGCCCGTTGGGTGTTGGTCTTGCGCTGCTATCAACGCTGCTGTGGGCCGGTTACTGGATTTTAAATACCAAAAATAAGGCCGACCCTGTGGTTGGCGTTCTGCTCGGCTTTTTGGTCGCTATTCCATTCGCCATTGGTTTAAGTCTTTATGAAGGTGCTGACTGGCAGATGATCTCAGCTAAAGGCTGGGCAGCGGTGACGTATGTCGGACTGTTTGAAATGGGGATCACTTTCGTTTTGTGGCTGAGCGCACTCAAATCAACGCAAAACACCGCGCGTATCAGTAATCTGATCTTTGCTTCTCCATTTATCTCACTCATGTTGTTAGCTACCATCATCGGCGAAGAAATTCATCCTTCAACCTTGATTGGCCTGGTATTGATCATCAGTGGCTTAGTCATTCAGCAAGTCTCATGGGGCAAGAAAACCAAAGCGGTAAACGCTTCTTAATCACCTATCAAAAGCCCTAAAAAACGATGCAATAAGTTGGATAAAAAAGAGATATAGATAACATTTTAATGATAGAAAGCACTTTACGCTGCTAGGATTTAGCTACGCGTTGGATACGATACTCACAAAGCCCAATAGCTTACGCTAGATTCTAATATAATTACCTTTGGGCGATTTAGGACTCGTTATTAATTATGTTTCGCTTCGCTATTCCTTCGCCTTTGATGGCAGACTGGCAACACGTTCTGCGACAATGCTGTGATTTAACTCAAGCTCAGGGACAGCTTTATACTCTGAGCGATACTCAGCAGTGGCTATCGACTGAGGTGTCCACCTCAACCCAAAATCATCGTGCTATCATCGATGTGATAACGCAAGTTGTCGATCACTTTACGCCGACAGATTTTACAGTTAGCCATACCCCCTTTGAAGAGCAAACCTTGAGCATTGGACCAGTTTGGCTACCTAATGGCGAATTGCTTGCCGTACTGACACTGACTCACCCTAATGATCAATCAACGGTTGTTTCGGCATGGCTAAGCGCAATGGCGGGGCGGATCAGCTTTGATATCAACTTGCACTGTCAGCAAGAACAAACGCGACATCAAAGCGCGGAAATAAAGCCAACACCAACACTACAAGAGTTTATCGACTGCCTTGAAGACCACGTATGGATAAAAGGCATGGATGGCCTTTATTCGATGACCAACCGAAGCGTAGAAAACGCGTGGCAAAAAACCAACAGTGAAATCATTGGAAAAGACGATTTTGCCCTGTTTAGCCATGAACGTGCGGAAAAATTCATTGATGCCGATAAATTGGTGGTAGCCACTGGCACGCAAAATATTGTTGAAGAATGCCGTCAAATTGATGAAAACAATAACCCCACTTGGCTAGAAACCATTAAGTCTCCTGTCCGTGATCATGCGGGAAACTTAATCGGCATTCTGGGGATGACACGTAACATCACCCGCCGAAAAATGGTAGAAACGCAGCTCTCCTTAGCGTCCCAAATTTTCAACAATTCGCAAGAAGGCATGGTCATTACAGACCGCAATGCCAACATCATTGATGTAAACACGGCTTTTACCCAAATTACAGGTTACCGCTCTGAAGAGGTGATAGGAAAAAACCCACGAATTCTGCGCTCAGGTCATCATGATCAAGGTTTCTATCAACAGTTGTGGCATCAACTCGAAAACAAAGGCCAATGGAAAGGCGAATTCATCAACAGAAAGAAAGATGGCAGCATTTATCCGCAATTAGCGACCATTAGCGCCGTAATGGACGATAAAAACCACCTTATTAACTACATTTGTGTGTTTGAAGATATCTCTGTGCGTAAGGCACACGAAGAAAAGCTGCAGCGCATGGCTTTTTACGATCCATTAACCAATCTACCTAATCGCACCCATTTACTCAGCTTACTCGAGCAACACATCGAAACCGGACACAAAAACCAGCAGACGTTTGCCACCCTATTCTTAGATATCGACCATTTCAAACACATCAACGATAGTATGGGCCACTTCTGTGGTGACCAACTGCTGTCTAAGTTAGCGATTCGTCTGCAAGATGTGCTTCACCTCAATGCGCATGTGGCTCGCATTGGCGGCGATGAATTTGTGATTATTTTGCCAGACATCCATAGTGATGTTGCCTTACTGGAAACCGTCGGCGATATTCTAAGCGTATTCCAGCAACCATTCGACTTGGCAAACCACGACTCACTTCGTGTCTCGACAAGTATTGGTATTGCCTTGTACCCAAGAGACGGTCAAGACAGTGAAACCTTACTGAAAAACGCAGACACCGCGATGTACTTAGCAAAGAAAAATGGACGCAACGGCTACGCGTTTTACTCACCGGATTTGACCGATAAATCCGTATCCCATGTACGCATTCAATCCGCTTTGCATCAAGCAATAGAAAAACAACAACTCCGGTTAGAATTCCAACCGCAATACAATTTGGAACAAAATACGATTGTCGGCGTGGAAGCTTTATTACGCTGGCAGCATCCAGAGTTTGGCCTTGTACCACCAGCAGACTTTATTCCAATTGCAGAAAAAACAGGGCTGATTCAAAGCATTGGTGAGTGGGTGTTACAACAAGCCTGTTTGCAAGGTAATGCTTGGCTGGACCAAGGCATCGAGTTTGGCAAAATCGCCGTCAATGTTTCTGCGTTGCAGCTTCAGCAGTCAAATTTCATTCAGCGATTAAGTACTATCCTCGATAACACCGGATACCCTGCCCAACGGTTAGATTTGGAGATCACAGAGAGCTTTTTACTAATCGACCCTCAACAAGCCATTGCATCGTTAAATCAATTACGAGAACTGGGTATTGAGATTTCTCTGGATGACTTTGGAACTGGCTATTCGTCTTTGTCTTACTTGAAAGGTTTGCCAATCAACAAACTGAAAATTGACCGCTCATTTGTCAGTGATGTCCCAAGTAATAGCGACAGCAACGCGATTGTGAATGCCATTATTGCCATGGGAAAAACGCTGTCGTTGAAAGTCGTCGCGGAAGGGATAGAAACTCGGGAACAAGCCGATTATTTATTCGAAAAAGGCTGTATTTATGGTCAGGGATATTTATTTAGTCAGCCAGTGAGCGCTGAAAAACTGTTTCGTTGAACCAGCTTGCTCCTCAAGTCACTCTCGCGGTGCCACGTCCGCGGAGGTGATTTGTTTTGCTTGATTTTGGGTTGATTGGCATAGCTCTAGACGATCAACCAAAATATTGATACAAACCAGCAACGGCACACCGATCAATAGTCCCATTCCGCCCCAAAGCCAGCCCCAAAAAACAAGCCAAACAAAAATCACTAACGGGTTTAAGTTAAACCTTTTCCCCAATAGTGTTGGTGTAACAAACTGACTTTCAATCAAATTGAGCAGTAAATAGATAGACACCACCGTCAGCATAAAACTGACCGACTCCAACTGAAGATAAGCAACAAAGCCAAAGCTCACCATGGATATGACAGGGCCGAGGTACGGCGCAAAATTCATCACGCCTGCAAATGCGCCCCATAGAAATGGATCTTCAAGGCCTAGAACAAAAAACACGGCCCCAACACTCAACCCCAGCCCCGCATTCACTAAAGTGATGGTGCCAATGTATCGAGATAGGTCTTTCTGTAGCGCTTTGACCAATTCAATCGCTTGGCGCTGTTTGGCGAACCCATGTAAGTAAGACACTGACTTTCGAAATAAGCTTCGTCCATGATTGAGCATAAAGTAAACCATAAACAGCACGATCATCGCTTGTGTCAAAATCGTCGGCGTAGTGGTCGCGAGCGTTTTTACCAAAGAAAATACGGTGTTGTTCCCGACCTCATCCATACTCATATCGTTGGCGATATTCAATGGAGTATTAAGGTGATCAGCCGAAGCTTTAGTAACTTCGCTTACTTCTTGCGACACATTTTTCACGATACTGGGCAGCTCAGACCACCATTGCTTGGCGGGCTCCGACATGGCGGCAAGACCAATAATTGAGGCGCCAACTAGAAATGACAGCGTCAACACGACGGTAATAGCACGTGGTAAGCCTTTGTCTTCAAGATAATTAATGAAAGGGCTGCACAGCAGAGAAATAAAGGTGCTAAGCACAATAGGTAACAATATTGGCTTGGCAAAATACAGCCCTGGGACGAGTAACAGGACGAGAAGCGTTGCACCAATCGCAGTGTTGGCAGGAATGTTCAATTTCGCTGTCATAATAAGCTCAGAATCGGTAAGAAAACTTTGCGGTGAAATCCGCTATTAGAGTGGTTCGCCCTCTGTCGTCGCAGCGTTGCTTACTTGTGTTGCTGCATTTCCATTTTGCTCCGCACCTGACTCATCCAGAGAAGCTGCCGCGACCGGCTTTGTGAGCGAATCGGTAATATCAGACACGCTGCTAACCAATAGCCCCATCGACGAAATAGAAGAAGTCAGTCGAGACAATCGACCTGCTTTTGCTGCGGTAACGGCAACGACAGCACTAATGCCTAATGTCGTCCAAGGGTTTTCTCTCACAAACTTCTTGGTGGTAAACGTGAACATTTCCATCGACAAACAGCATTGCTCTAGAGACGCTTTACCTTCCATCCGCTTGATCCGCATGGCTCGATTGAGCTTTTGTAGCGAGCGCATCCCACCCCTCCTGTAATTGTTCTGTCGTATTTTTGAATCCAAGAAATCCAACTAAACGCTTCTGCCACCAGGCTAAAGCAAATAATGCCAAGCCTAATGATGTGATAAATACACCCACGGCAACATATATGTTGGCAGTTAACTGATAAGCCACCACCCCAGAGGCAAGGCACAAACTGAATACGAACAATACCGACAATAGGGTAAAAACAACGGTACACAGCAAAATCTGACGCACTGCGGACACGTTAACTTTCATCTCCAAGAGGAACAAATCCAACGTTGAACCTGACCATGCTTTTAGCGATTTCGTCAGTTGGTCCAATTGCGCAAGAATGCTGCTCAAACCATTAATGGTTTGTTGGATATCCTGTTCTTCTGCCCCATCAGGGGCTCGGCCGCTGTCTGAAGCCGCCGAGCCTGATTGCTGATTGGTAACTTGCCCTGAGTTATTCATGTGAAGCCTCGCCTTTCTGTTGTGTGGCTTAATCCTTGGTGACCACTATTATTTGATCAGCTTCGAAACCGCCCAACCAGCAAGGAAGGCACAGCCTATGCTCAGCAATGGGCGCTCCTTGATTACATTTTCTGCCGACTTAGTCGCCTGCTGAACTTGCTGTGCACCGACATCCAGCTTCTCTTTGGCTTGGTCTTTCATCGCGCCAACGGCTTCCGTCGTGGCTTGTTCCGCTAAGTGATATGCTTCTTCTAACTGCTCTTGAGGTTTTACTGTGCTTTCTTTTGTAGTAGCCATAACTAGCCTCCATTAATGAGTTGAATAGTGAATCAAGTGAAACAATGTTTGACCTCACTTACTCCCTACAAAGCCATATCCATGCCAGAATTTTAAGTTATTGTTTTTTATTAATTTTATTTTCATTTCGATAAAAAGCCGTATCTGTACGTGTAATTCTTTCCAAGCTTTCCCCGCCATTCTTGTAATTTTTTCTTAGCGCCTTACCGACTGTTAGCAAGTTATTGCAAAAAAAGACATTAAGTCACTGATTAATAAGACTTAAAATTCATTGGCATACAACCTGCAATTAAGGATGAAACATCGTGTTTGTATTCCATACGCTCAAACACCCCTATCACCAGTAAATAAGGAGTGGCATATGAAAAATGAAAACATCGCCTCAATCATTGAGCTTATCGAAAGCGGAAATGAAATTTACAACAAGGCCATCGAGAACATTGACAACACTTCTTTGAATAATGTGTTGGTAGAACTGCTCAGAGTACGTGAGCGTGCAGTCATTGAGCTCACTCCCTACTCTCTAGCAAGTAACAATGAAGAATCTGCCGACGACACTCCGGTTTCCTACACCATCAAGGCGCGTGAGGTCTACAGCGACGTGATGAAGGAAGTGTCCTCTGACAAAGAGTCTATGTATTTAGAACAGCTTGAAGGTGTCGAAAGCAAGGTACTCAAAGAGATTGAGAATTTGATTACTTCCCACCCAGAGCAGGCGGATAACTCGGTTCTGCTGAAAGTTCGTAGCGATATAAAAAGCTGCAAAGAAAAACTCAGCAGCATCAGCCTTATTAGCTAAAACTTGGTGGTCGCCTTTGCAATAAAGCTCGGTATTGATCAAAGAAATGGCCAACTTGCTTTGGCCATTTCTGACAAGCCCACAGGCGCATTAACATAACCATCACGAGAAATGTCCCACGACAATAGTCATAAATAAAGAGGTCACTATGACATTGGATAACAATCGAGTAAGGGAGCTACTCGTAAAAATGACACACCATCGCCAAACGTGTTTGCCTCTCGTTAACCCGCAATCACATATGACACTCGCAAGAGCGGCATATCGATTCGTGAAAATAGAAAAAGTGATGATCAAAAAGATGGCGAAGCTGTTTTTCGACCAAGATGGTGAACAATTCATTGCAGAAAATGCCACCGAATACGGCGTTGCCGAGCTAGGTAATTACAAAGAAATGCATTTTATGAATAAATTACTGTTAGATGATTTAAAAGCCCTGCTTAGAGCCATTGACGACACCAACTTAACCGCACTTGTTTCTTATTGGTTAGCTGCTTTACAAGTTGAAAACGATGAAATTGAAAAGCACTTACCTCAGGGTGAGTAATTATACTCGCCCTTCTTTCTTCACTTTGTTTAACCCTCATCCCCAATCAACCTAATAAAAAGGTGCAGATAGACAAAAGCCGCTGCATCTACGCAGCGACCTTAATAGCCTTTTTACGACGCACACCAAATCATCAAACAACACAGAAAAAGCGCCATGTAGAATACGAAGCAAATGGCGCGTTATCCGCGGATTACAGTGTTAAAGCGAAGCTGATTTACGTCTCTGGCTTGGAACAAATACGTTCAATGACTTTGGACGCAGCTTGATTGCTAGTTGCTCATCAGAATACAGTTCACCATCAATCACATACTCAATCGGTTTATTCGCAGAAATAGTGACGCTCTGAGCCGTCGCGTATTGAAAATGTGTCGATTCTTCCTGTGCACCTACGCTCGTTAATGTCAGATCCGACAAGGCGATAAGACGTCCGCCTAAAGACTCGGTGTTATCTAAATATGTGATATGCAGCTTGCCATCATCAGGCTGCGGCGCATCACCACCTTGGGCAAGCAACGTACTAAATGGAGCGATATTCGCAACGACAAAACTATGGACTTCAAGCGTTTGTGTATTATTGTCGTGGTTTCCATCTTCAGTTGGAGCGTCTAACGAAACGGTTAAAGCTTGCGTTTCTTCCGCCACTACAGCATTAAAAAAGCCAGTGAGGTAAGCGAGTTGTCCAAAAACATTTTTCTCTTCTCGCTGAGCGTGCTCGATCATCTTCTGTTCTAGCCCAATACCTAAGACCAATAAAATAAGCCGCTGATTGCAGTCCGCAGTATCAATACGTTGGCAGTGTCCGCCAAGCAACGCTTCACACGCTTTTTCGACCGGTGAGAATTTGGCGCCAACGCCATAGAGCACATGACATAACGCATTGGCAGTTCCGAGCGGAACAATACCGAGTTTTAGGTCGGTATCCACCAATTGGCTAGCCACCTCTGTTACTGTGCCATCGCCACCAGCTACGATGATTTGCTTAGCTCCACTTTCTTTTGCCTGTTGTGTTAGCTGCTCGGCGCTGAGGTTTGTGGTGGTTTGATGAATACTCAAGCGATATTTTTTGGTTAGCTCACGAATCAAGTGCTGTTCGTTTTCCTCCCATTTGCCGCCACCTGAAACAGGGTTAACCACCATCCAAGTGGATTGATCCAGCCCCAGTACGCCTTTTTCACTGATCGCTCGTAACGTCCTAATCTGTAATTTATTTAATCTCGCGGTACTACGTACGTCATTGATTTTTTTCATCACAGATTCAACCGTCAGTGACGGGTCTTTGCTCAGTAAATACGCCGCCACAACAAACACTGAACGACCACGCCCTAACGCACAATGCACAACCACAGCCCGCGAGCACGAGATTTGAGTATCAATCCAGTTAATCGCATGGCGAAGGCGCTCTAGCGTTGGGGCTTTGTGGTCGAGTACCGGAATCGAAAGGTAATGAAACTGCTTGTCGGTCATCGCACTTTCAAGGCCTGCAAATTCTGCGGTGACATCGACAATACAAGAGATCTCATTGGATTCGAGAAAATCTAAGTCACTCTGAAACAAACGGCGAGATAGGTATAAATTGTCGCTGACTTTTTGGATTGGAGGCACAGTATCACGCCGTCTTTCCCAGGCGTTATACGCTCTAGCCCCCAATAAAAATGGAATGAATGCCCAGCGAATCCACCTGACAATCTTGCCATCTTGGTTTTTTCTAAAAATAGAGGGAATGTCGAATACGTAGGCTACGCTGACCAACGCTAAAGAAAGAGATATCCACAAGAACAGCAGACTAACGATAATTTGAGGCGTATAGATAGCGGCCAATAAACTGATCAGAGCGCCAAGAATATAATATTTGATGATAAACATTCGCTCTCCTTGCCTTCAGCGAGTGCACTTTTTAGTGGAAGTTAGAATACGCGGGGGATTGAGCTTGGATACATGAACTTGAGTAAACGCCTTGATTGAGTGCCTTCCCGTGCCGAAATGGCACGAAAAGGTCCAACACTCTACCTAGCTTGCCATCTCTTCAACATAACCATCCGCTAGTTTCATTTTCTGCTTATCGGTCATTACCTTACCGGCTAACTGGAAGAAACGCTGCTCTTCTTCCTCAAGATGGTGCAACACTTTGTGACGCAAGGTTTTCATTAGGTTGAGCCACGCTGGCGAGCTCATATCGGTTGCATCAAGCTGTGCAATCACTTTATCAATTTCATGATGCTCTGCGATGCCATGGCGAGTGAGATCAATGGTCTTATCGCTATCTATTAAAGGCGCGTAGAAAAATCGCTCTTCTGCCGCTGCGTGCTGTTCGAGTTCCTCTTTAAGGTTGTGGTAAAACTCTTCACGAGCGGGGGAATCTCCAGACGTTTCCATCAGAGCATCGAGTAAAAGGCGCTGCTTTTCATGACTCTCTTTCAGTACATCAAATATGTTTTTCATCTTTGACTCCTTATCTGATTGTAAACAATTGGGACAAAAGGAAGGGCGGTGATTGACCGCCCCTCTCTTACATAGCTATGCGTAAAAAACCTAACCTAATTCGGCTAACAGTCTTGGTCTTCAGCGTTTAGGTTTTCTTTAATGTTTTCACATTCATCTTCAATCGCATTTTGGGTTTCTTCGGCGGCTTCATCTATCTTTTTGCCGGCCTGTTCCATTGGCCCTTCTTCACTACAAGCTGCCAACGCAAACACCAAACCGAATACTGCGGCGATACGGTAAATAAATGACGTAAGTCGCATGGAATCTCCTATCTATTTACGTTTTTTCTTCCCAGTAGAACAATCACTATTGATACAATTAATGACAGTAGGAATAGGTAAAATATCACTTGCGCGATAGAGGCAGCAGCTCCTGCAATACCGGTAAAGCCTAATAGTGCAGAAATTAGTGCCAGTGCCAGAAAAATAAACATCCAACGAACCATAGTGTTACCTCCTAATAAAAGTGGGTTAAATCACTCGGCTCGCTATTATTGAACCACTTCTAGCTTATCAATCACCTTATTTACGTCATTGGTGTTATTTGCAATTGAAATTGCAAGATCATGCTCCGCATCTGAATTAACTTTACCTGCCAACGTTACCGTTTTGCGTTCTGTCGTTACATCAATATCCGTACCACTCACATTGGTATCCATTAGTAGGCGCGTTTTAACTATAGTCGTGATTTTAGAATCGGTCAGTGTAGCTAAAGCTTCTGAATCAGTTTCTTTCTTGCCTTCATTCACTACTGACAATTCGTTGTTTACTTTTTTCACACCATCAAGACCAGTAACAAGCTCTTCGGCAAGTGATTTTTCAAGATCATTGTTTACCGAACCAGAAAGGGTAACGACCTGATTCTCTACATCGGTATTGATATCAAAAGAGTTGAGATTGCTGTTTAGCAGTAGTGTGGTTTCAGCTTTACCATCTAGCCAAGCGTCCATGGATTCTTTTTCCCATTTATCACTCGCTAAGACTGCTGTAGATGAAGTAGCAAGAACTGACGTAAGTACAATTTTAGCTGCGATGTTATTCATGGTAATTCTCCTTTATTGACGTTGCACTTCCCTAGGAGCAAACCATGTGCCAACTTTATAACTCATTGTTTTTAAGTGACTAATAAAGGAAAGAGGTAAAAATGAGATGAGCAATAAAGTATAAGCATGAATTATTTACACGTAAAAAATGTAATTTTTAATCGGTGATAAAGCCTCCGCCACTTGTGCAGAAATAACCTGATAAAACAGAAAGGCTATTTCTCCAGAATCAATTAATAGCAAAATTATTATTTTAAAAATAAAAATCTGAACAAAAGGAAATATCTACTGATGGCTCTCACCGATATATATCAAAAAGGGGCTAACAACATAAAAATACCGAACAAATCCTTAAATCTATGCTGACAATATTTTGTCTTGTGAAGTGAGAATAATCCACGTACATTGTTTCTGTCATAGTAAAGAGGACATTTCTATGTCGATGCCAAGCCTGTTTCTAAGAATACAAGATCCATCACTTAAAAATGCCATCGCTTCTTGCCAGGAACTGAACAAATTTCGTCTGCATGACATCGATGCCGCAGACCAATGGATTGAAGATTTCCTACAACTCAAACCGGAAGTTGCGATTGTTGAAGTCGCCCACTTTACTAGTGCAGATTATCAACGTCTTTCTAATATCGAAGACATCTACGATATGGACTTGATCATCATTAGCTCAGGCGCTCCAAACGAGAACTTGGATAAGCTGATGAACTTGGGTGCTATTTTTCACTACAGAAAGCCCGTTGATATTGCCATTCTGACGGACACCCTGAGCGAAGTCAGCCAGTACTATCAACACAAACAAGATCAAGGGCGTAAAGTGTCCACCAGCGATCTTGACCAATTTGGTCTTTTGGTCGGCTCTTCCTCTCCGATGCATCAGCTCTATCGTATGATCAGGCGCGTTGCTAAAACAGAAGCCAACGTCCTTATTGTCGGTGAAAGTGGATCAGGCAAAGAACTGGTGGCGCAGACCATCCACTTAGCGAGTGAGCGTAAACAACAGCCCTTTATAGCGATTAACTGTGGTGCCATTAGCCCTGAATTGGTTGATAGTGAACTGTTTGGCCATGAGAAAGGCGCTTTTACCGGAGCAAATAAAACTCACCAAGGTGTATTTAAGCAGGCAGAGGGCGGCACCCTATTTTTAGATGAAATCACCGAGATGCCTATCGAGCATCAAGTGAAGCTATTGCGGGTGCTAGAAACCGGAGAGTATCGCCCAGTTGGCAGTAATACGGTTCATATCGCTAATACTCGCATCATTGCTGCTACAAACCGTGATCCTAAAATCGCCATTGAGGAGCAGTTCCTGCGTGAAGATCTGTTTTTCCGCTTATCGCATTTCCCATTAACGATACCGCCACTGCGAGAACGAGGCGGTGATATCGTAGGTCTGGCCAAGCACTTTATTGCGCACCGCAACGCCAATGAGGCAAAAACCAAAACGATTCTTGACTCTGCGATCCAAAAAATCGCTGCACACGACTGGCCAGGTAATGTCCGTGAGCTCAAACACACGATCGAGCGTGCATTCATTTTGGCTGATGACACCATCCGAGATGAACACCTTATCTTCGACACACCACCATTGGAAACAGGCACCAGCATCGAAGACCTTGTTCCGGCGGGCGTTTCGCTAGAAGAGCTAGAAAAAGCCGCCATTCTCAATACCCTTGAAGAGAATCAAGGAAATAAAACGGAATCAGCGCAGGAGTTAGGCATTAGCGTGAAAACGCTCTATAACAAACTCGAAAAGTATCAAGACGAGTAACTCGCTATGGGAATACAAAAAGAGCACTGACTTTTATTCAGTGCTCTTTTTGTATCTTATCTTTTATGCAGTTAGGCTGCGTTTGGTGTTTGATTAAACCCACTGCCCCGCAACAAAGCCGCTCGACCAGCACCACTGAAAATTGTAGCCCCCTAGCCAACCAGTCACATCCATCACTTCACCAATAAAATAAAGCCCTTTAATGTCTTTGCATTCCATGGTTTTCGAGGATAAGTGATCAGTATCGACACCGCCGAGTGTCACTTCCGCGGTTCGGTAGCCTTCAGTGCCATTCGGGGCGATATCCCAATGCTCTAGACGCTCCACAATCGCCGCAAGCTCCTTTTGATTGAACTGTTTTAGCGGTTTATCGACTAGCTCTTTACGTTCAATTAAGACTTCAACCAGACGCTTAGGCAGCACTTTGGCAAGCGTATTCTTGAGTGACTGATTTGGATGCTTCTCACGACTGCGTTCTAATAACTCAGCAACATCATCGTTTGGCACAAGATTGATCAACACCTTTTGTCCGGCCCGCCAGAATGAAGAAATCTGTAACACTGCTGGACCAGATAACCCACGATGTGTGAACAACAGGGCTTCTTTGAACATGGTGCCATCTTCAGCCGTAATTTCCGCAGGTACCGCGATACCAGATAACTCAGCAAAGTCTTCTTTGTCTTCTTTATGCAGAGTAAATGGTACAAGACCTGCCGTGGTTGGGATAACTCGAAGACCAAATTGTTCCGCGACTTTATAACCAAATGGTGTCGCTCCCAGTTTTGGCATCGACAAGCCACCTGTTGCTATAACTAAAGACTCACATTCGACAATCTCAGTACCAGCATGCAAACGAAAGCCTCCATCAATTTTTTCAATCGAATGAACATCGCATTGGTAACGCTGCTCGATGTTCGGCATGTCACACTCAGCTAACAACATCTTCACGATATCTTTGGCCGTAAATGCATCGACACAAAACAACTGGCCGTGATCACGCTCTTCGAACTCAATGCCATGTTTACACACCATCGAGATGAAATCCCAGTTAGTGTATTGGGAGAGCGCCGACTTAACAAAGTGCGGGTTTTGACACAAATAGTGATTAGCTGAAACGTCGTAGTTAGTGAAGTTACAACGACCACCGCCCGAGATAAGGATTTTACGTCCTGGCTTTTTAGCATGATCGAGCACCAAAACACGGCGGCCTCGCTTGCCTGCTTCTGCAGCACACATTAAACCTGCTGCGCCTGCGCCAATTACAACAACATCAAATTTCTTACTCATCGGTAGCTCTTAGACTGATTGGTATCGAATCAAAATAAAAAAGGATGTGCACATTGCACATCCTTGCTTTCTAGGCGCGACATTCTACCGACAAATACCGAAAGGGAAAAGCGCTTAAACTCTAAGCGCTCTGTATGTCCGCAAAATCTCAGACAGAACAACTTCTGGATTATTGACTCTTAAAGAATGAAGGCCGCAAGTAGCGTCACGCCGAGCAACGCAGTCGATAGAACAAACAGTTCACGCACTCTTTCACACTTACCAGTAAAAATTTCATCGTGGTGATGATGATATTCTTTACTTTTAATGTAGTGATACAACCTCACCTGCTTGGTGACGTTTCCATGAGTGGTAAAAAAACCATTACCATCAACTTGCTGATATAACAGCGGATGAGCTTCACGCATGATATAAATTAGAGAACGAAGAGCGGTGAGATACCGGACCATATTAACTCCAGTTACCACCATTAGCGCAAATAAGATTGTGTCTCCACTGATCATCTTTTCCTCCCTACATCTTCAACAATGCTCAAGAGAAAAAGACGACCAACACTTCGTCTTTACCCGCTACTTACAACGTCCCAAAACGCGTTTACGCAGCTGGAGCATCCATGATTGAAGATGAACCTTCTTTCGCCATTTGTGCTAGATCTTTGTCGATGAAGAACAACGCTTTACCGTCTTCACCTACCAGTTCGATCTTATCTAAAATCCCTTTAAACAACTTCTCTTCTTCGTGCTGTTCTGACACGTACCACTGTAGGAAGTTAAACGTTGAGTAGTCTTGGCTAGTAAATGCAACGTGCGCCAGTTTGTTGATTTTTTCCGTTATCATTTGCTCATGTTCAAATGTCTCGCGGAAAACGTCACCTAGGCTCGCAAAGTCATGCTTTGGCGCATCAATAGCGCCTAAGATTGGCATTGAGCCAGTTTCACTCACGTAAGTGAATAGGCGTTGCATGTGCTCCATTTCTTCTACGGCGTGAGCGCGTAAAAATTCAGCCGCACCTTCAAAACCTTTGTCTTCACACCAAGCACTCATTTGTAAGTATAGATTGGATGAGAAAAATTCTAGGTTAATTTGCTCATTCAATTGTTCGACCATAGTTTGAGACAGCATGTTAACTCCTATTATTGTGCATGCAATATACCCAAGTAACCTCGAAATAAGTGACGCTGCGAGAATAGCTTGGTCCGGCAGACACGGCGAAGTTTCACTTCAACTCTAGTCAGTAACACTACGCTTATTTCAGCATATCAAAGTCACTTGGGTATAACGCCACTATAACATGATTACTGAGACAAGACTTTGTACCTACGGCACCGATATGAGATCACTTCAGCAAATTTTTTTTGGGGTTGGTGCTAATCTAAAACTATGACCTTACAAGGAGATAGCAATATGAGTTACAAACACATACTTGTGGCAGTCGACCTTTCAGACGACAGTAAAGTGTTGATTAAGAAAGCCGTATCACTGGCTAAACCTCTGGATGCGAAAGTCTCTTTTATTCACATCGACGTGAACTACGCAGAACTCTACACCGGGCTTATCGATATCAATATGGCAGAAGCGCAACATCAAGCAATGGAAGCATCGCGCACACAATTGGCAAACTTCGCAGAATATGCGCAATACCCAATTGCCCATACTTTAGTCGGTAGTGGCGATTTGAGTAATGAGCTGTGCGATACTATTCAAGACTACAGTATCGATTTGGTGGTTTGTGGTCATCACCAAGATTTCTGGAGCAAGATTCTATCTTCGACTCGACAGCTGATTAACTGCTCACCAGTCGATATGCTGGTCGTACCGCTAAAAGACTGATTGGCGCAGCGATAAAACTTGGTTAGACTGCGGGCACATTTGTTGTTGATAAAGATTCTCATCCATGGCTTATCTATCCGCAGTTACCCTACTTTGGGCATTCTCATTTAGCCTGATCGGCGTTTACCTCGCCGGTCAGGTTGATTCTTGGTTCTCGGTGTTCATGCGCGTGGCACTGGCGAGCCTGGTTTTCATTCCCTTTTTGAAATTCCGTGGCGTTAGCAAACCCCTGATCGCGAAACTGATGACCGTCGGTGGCTTCCAGCTCGGCTTGATGTATTGCTTCTACTACCAATCTTTTTTGCTCCTTTCCGTGCCAGAAGTATTGCTGTTCACCGTATTCACACCCATTTACGTCACGCTCATCTATGACTTCTTGAAAGGTCGCTTTTCACCTTGGTACTTAGTTACCGCAGCAATAGCCGTATTTGGTGCCGCCTGGATTAAATTTGCAGGCATTAATGAAGATTTCCTACTGGGCTTTTTGGTCGTACAAGGAGCAAACCTCTGCTTTGCCATCGGTCAGGTGGGCTACAAATATATCATGGAGAGTGAACCCGTCGATTTGCCACAACACACCGTGTTTGGCTACTTCTACTTAGGTGCACTTTGTGTAGCAACCGTGGCTTTCGCGCTCATGGGTAACCTAGACAAATTACCAACCACTACAACGCAATGGGGCATTCTGACATACCTTGGTTTGATTGCTTCTGGTTTTGGTTACTTTGCTTGGAACAAAGGCGCGACCATGGTGAACGCAGGGGCACTGGCAGTAATGAACAATGCATTGGTTCCGGCGGGCTTGATTGTAAACATTGTGATTTGGAACCGCGATGTTGATGTCATGCGACTCGCCATTGGCGGTGCGATCATCATGCTATCCCTATGGATTAACGAAACCTGGGTGAAAAAGCGCGTCGAAATGAGCTACGCCAAGAAGTAAAGCGACCGCTCCCAACACACATACCGACAATAAAAAACGCTCTCCAACTGGAGAGCGTTTTTTTGGATTAGATTAATGCACTTTGACTTGCGAGCTTGCGCTCATCAACGCCTTGGGCGACGTTGGCAGCAACACTTCTAGTTTCGCATTGCGCGCTTCAAGCTTGCGCTGACGCTTAAGTAACTTTTGTTGTTTTTTCGCCACTTTTAGTAACTTCTTTTGCTGCTTATAGTGCTTTTTCAGTGCTTTTTTCGCTTTCTTGAGCGATTTTTTATCCGCTAAATCAAACCATACTGGTGCGTCGGCTCTTACTGGCTCCAGAGATTTTTCGGCTTGTTTTTTCTCTTTCACACGCTCAACAACACGCTTCACAATCGCGGCTTTTTCGTTGCTTTGTTTAGTGGTCACTGGAATCGCTTGTGATGGCAGAGCTTCAACCAATAAGCCACATGCTTGTTGCTCACTCAATGGCTTGTCTTGGCATTTTTGTGGAGGAATTGCGGCTGGCTTACAAAGGGTATCTTTGGCCGATGAAGAGCGTGCGCAAGAACGACAAACGAATTTTGGTGCGACAACTAAACGATGGATATCACCAAGTTCTGCCGCGATCTGTTTGCGACTCATTTTACATAAACGTTTAGCCATTCTACTACTCCAGCTTCCCAGTTATCGACCGCATCACAACAAGTGAAATAATAATAATTCTTAGTTAGATATACAGTCAGGGAAGGGAATTAGCAAGAGAAAACTATCAATAGAGACGAGGAAAGAGAAGCTGAGTCACAGCACGATACACCATACTGTGACAAGAAAAGTTGAGCCGTCAGGAAGTTATGCCATCGATGCTTTAACGTAGACATCGAAGCGATTTTTTTTCGTTTCAATCGCCATGGTCGGTTTTTTCTCGTTCAGCCAGTTAGCATAGTCTGGGCGTTTAACTACTACACGCTTTGTGGCTAACGCCATGGCTGGTTCTAGTAGGCCATCGGCGTCCAAATCGGCGCCAACCAACGATTGGAAAACGCGCATTTCTTTTTTTACGAGCGCCGACTTCTTTTTATTTTCTGGGTGCGGATACATCGGGTCAAGATACACCACATCTGGCTGGACAAAGTCTTTATCTTGCGCCAATTGTTCCAGCGCATCATGGCTAGAAGCATGGATTAGCGACATGCGCTCAGATACCCAGGTGCCGATTTCTGGGTCTTGTTTCGCTCGATCCAAGCCATCATCTAACAAAGCCGCTACGACTGGATGACGCTCGACCATCTGCACTTTACAACCTAGCGAGGCGAGCACAAACGCATCACGACCAAGACCTGCCGTGCCATCTAACACGGTTGGCGTTGCCCCTTTGTTCAAACCCGCCGCTTTCGCAATTGCCTGGCCTTTACCACCACCGAACTTGCGACGATGACCGACCGCACCACCAATCAAATCCACAAAGATTGCACCCAGCTTTGGCTCATCCACTTTACGTAGCTCCAAACGCTCGGTGGTTAGCACCAAAGCAAAATCGCTATCGTCAGTGTGTGAAAGCTGCCAACGCGCAGCGAGTTCATCAAGATGAGATTGTTGAGACGGGTTTTCACAGATCAATTGCAGTTGCAAAAGGAGGCTCCAATAAAAATCGAGGTAACTGGCGCTGAGTGTATACCTAAGTTACCTATTAATGCTAGGTTGAGCTTGCTACGAAGAGGTTATACAACCGTCAGTTGCTCCACTAGCTCAGAAAGCGGCTTAGGATGACCAATACCGTAGCCTTGACCGTAGTCCACACCGAGGTCTATCAAATGCTGCATAACCTGGTCATTTTCGACAAACTCCGCCACCGTCACTTTACCTAGTTGCTTCGCCAAGTCATTGATTGAACGAACCATCACGCGGTCCATTTCATTTACGTTGATATCTTGCACGAAAAGACCATCAATTTTCACGATATCGACAGGAAGTTTCTTTAAGTAGCCAAATGAAGACAATCCAGATCCGAAATCATCCAATGCAATCATACAACCCAAAGCCTTTAGCTTGGTAAACAGCTCAATGGCTTGATCCAGATTGCTCATCGCCGCTATCTCGGTGATTTCTAAGCAGATTTTTTCACACGGCAGAGTCGAACTTTCCAATCGCTCCAATAAGAAGTCAATAAACTCTTGATTCCCCATAGATTGACCTGAAAGGTTTATCGAACAGCGACCAAGCTGTTCAACCACCTCAGGACGCTGTTCAAACCACTCTAGTGTTTGAGTAATAACCTGCTTATCAATCCAATGGGCAATGTTGTAACGCTCGGAAGCAGGGATAAACAGCGCAGGAGAAACATAATCACCGTACCCATTGCGAATACGCACCAAAATCTCAAAATACATTTGAGTCTCGTGCTTTTGTAAGCTTTTTATCGGTTGAGCAAACAGTTCTAAACGTTGATTCGACAATGCCTCATGCACCAAATTGACGCTCTGCATTTCCATCTGACGACGCTGCAACTCTTCGTTATCTAAGCTGAATAGATTATAGCGGTTACGGCCTTGCTCTTTAGCGGCGTGACAAGCAGAGTCTGCTTGAGCGTGCACCATTTGTGGCGTATCAGCGGTATGATCGATGATACGGATACCAATTGAGCAACTGATGAACAGGCGTGTGTCTTCCCAAATAAAGAGATGTTCGCTTAGTGTCGAGATGATCAGTTTGGCAATATTGATGGCGCCATATTCGTCACAGTCTTTGAGTAACACCGCAAACTCATCGCCTCCCATTCGAGCCAAGATGGAATTGTACGGCAGAACGCCTTCCAGCATACTGGCGCAGAATTGAATCGCCGCATCACCTGCATCATGCCCAACCGTATCATTGAGGACTTTTAGTTGATCTAAGTCGAGGTACAACATGGCGTGGACTCGACGATGGCTGTCCACTTCGCACAGTGCGGTCTTAAGCTCTAGTTCAAAATGGTTTCTGTTGTAAGTCCCCGTCAGTAAGTCATAGCGAGCTTGGTATTCCAATTTCTCGGAAAGCAGTTTGGTTTCGGTAATATCTTCGCCCACAATCAGTAGTTGCTCAGATTCACTCAGCGGACGAATATTCTCGCGCACCCAAACACGATGACCATTTGCATGACGATACTCGACTTCACGTCGCCAAACACCATGCACTTGCTGGTTGGGTTGCAATAACACTTGGCGAGGGAACAGCACTTTGTCATCAAAATAGAACTCCCTCAGGCGATGTCCGAGCATGTCCATCGGTTTGTAGCCAAGAAGTAGTTGAGCAAATCGATTCACTTCTTGAATTCGGTTATTACTATCAAGCGTCACCATCATCACGGGCTGCTGCTCATAATAGTTGCGTAGGGTTGACTCACGTTGGTAGAGCTTGTCCTCCATCAATTTACGACTGGTAATATCGCGCGCTTCAAACAAGTATTGCTTATGATTCCCTACTTGCTGAGAAAAAGGCTTGAGCGAAACTTCTAATACCAAGGCGCCGTGTTCTTTACTCCAAATTTCAGCTTCAAACGTCGACACTTGATGGTGAGGCGCATGGAAATACTCCTCTAGCAGCGCTTGGGCTTTCTCACTCCAGTTGGGATGAAACCAAAGTGGTCGGTCTAAACGCAGTCCTTGGTGATAAAGTAAGGATTGAAGGTGATCGTTGCCCGATTTAAGCACACCGTTGGCATCCAAAATACCCATATACTGCATGCTCTGATCGAAAATCGATTCTAGAATAGCCTGGCTTTCTCGCGCAGCGCTCTCACTTCGACGCATCCGCTGTAAATAATAACCCATCAGCAAAATGACCACCGACATCACCACAAACAGGCTACCAAACAGGCGAATTTCCTTGGCAAAACGTTCAGAAAGCTTCATTGGCTTATTAAAAAATACCGCAGAAACCTCTTGTTCAGCCCCCAATCCCCAACGCGCTACCGCTTGGTAATCGAGCTTTATTTCAGAATCACTTTTTTTCACCGCAGGCAGAGGCTGATCAGGGTTATCCAAAACGAATTCAAGCATCTCTGCGCTCTCAATACCATGCCGATAACCACTTTGAATAACCCCTCCAACTGCGCCATGACCCAAACCAATGTCATGCACCATAAACAGCGGCGCGTTTGAGACTTTGTTGACACCAACCCAGTCACGCTCGCTGCCAACCATACCTTGTTTATCTCGGTAATAGGTCCAGAACAAGACGACTTTATCGGAACTCAGTTTTGCGACTTGTTGTTTTAGATCGATAATACTGTCTGGAACAACTTGTACGATTTTGTCTCGATATTGCGGGAACTTGAGGACAAAATTGTCGATTTGATAACGCAACACCTCACCGGTCACCGAGTGGTCACTGACGATGAGAACTTGTGTGTAGTTCGGATGTAAGCGCTCAATAAGAGCGAGATTCGCTTCCAAATCGACATCTTCCATGACTCCGGTTGCATTCAGAGAACGATGTAAAGAAGGATGGTAGTTATTAATGCCGTTAAATATAACTGGGGTGTCTTTGATGATTGGGGCTAAACGCTGCATGAGTTCAAGCGCATTGTTATCGCTTACTAAAATGGCATCGAATCGCTCTTTGCGTAATTTCGTAAGATACAAGGATTTTAGTTGTGCAAAAAACTGCTCACTCTGGTTACGTTTCGAGTCTAGATAGAGCACACGCATGTCCAGCGCTCGATCGCCCAGCTGTTGCTCGATGCCTCGCTGTATGGAGTCCGTCCAGAAAAAACCCTGATGATAGGAGTGCACGACCAACACCTTCGGATCTGAGGCCGTAGCAAACGCGCTCCAACATAGCGCGGCAATAACCAGAAAACGCTGCACATTATCTCCATAGCTCGGAGTTAACCCGCAGTTACTCCTGCCAAACCTTGTGAATCCTATCCGCTATGAGTATAAAAGGGAGGTAAAACTCTATCCCTAACGGAAATCATAGTATGAATGCGAGCCTGCCGAAACTCGACGACCTTGACCGCGCAATATTAAAAACACTGATGGCTGACGCCAGAACGCCCTACGCAGAAATGGCAAAGCAGTTCGATGTCAGCCCTGCCACTATCCATGTGCGTATCGAGAAGATGAAGTCGGCTGACATCATCGAAGGAACGGAGGTGATCATCAATACCAAAAAGCTTGGCTACGATGTGTGCTGCTTTATTGGTATTAACCTCAATGCAGCTCGTGATTACCACTCCGCGTTAGAAAAACTCAACGCGCTCGACGAAGTCGTTGAAGCTTACTACACCACGGGCGCGTATAACATATTCGTCAAATTGATGTGCAAATCGATTGAAGAGCTGCAATTTGTACTGATCGACAAGCTGCAAGCCATTGATGAGGTTCAGTCCACAGAGACATTGATATCGTTGCAGAACCCGATCAACCGAAACGTAAATCCGTAAAATTTTTTATAAAAAATGTACAAAAAAGGCCAACCGTTCGGTTGGCCTTGATGTTTTTTGCTCAATTTACGCCGCAATACCCGAATGGCGCAACAGTGCATCGATTTGTGGCTCGCGGCCACGGAAGCGCTTAAACAGCTCCATTGGCTCTTCACTGCCCCCCATTTCTAGGATGTTGTTCAGGAAGCTTAGGCCCGTCTCTTTGTTGAAGATGCCTTCTTCTTCAAAGCGAGAATACGCGTCTGACGACAGCACTTCAGCCCATAGGTAGCTGTAGTAACCCGCACTGTAGCCACCGGCAAAAATATGGCCGAAGCTGTGTGAAAAACGCGCCCACTCAACCGCAGGAACTACCGCGACTTTCTCTTTCACTTTCGCCAGAGTTTCCAGTACACGCGCACCCACTTCTGGGTCATATTCGGTGTGAAGCGTGAAATCGAACAAGCCGAATTCTAGCTGACGCAAAATACCCATCGCAGATTGGAAGTTTTTCGCTGCGAGCATTTTGTCTAGCATCGCTTTCGGTAGCGGCTCACCTGTCTCATAGTGACCAGAAATGAACGCCAGCGCATCCTCTTCCCAACACCAGTTTTCTAGGAACTGACTTGGTAGCTCAACCGCATCCCAAGGCACGCCATTAATACCTGAAACAGCACCTGTATCAACTTGCGTCAACATGTGGTGGATTCCATGACCAAACTCATGGAATAGCGTCACGACTTCATCGTGCGTGAACAGTGCTGGTTTGTCGCCTACAGGACGGTTGAAGTTACACGTTAGATACGCAACCGGCGTTTGCAGCTCGCCAGATAGCGTAACGCGACGACCACGACAATCATCCATCCACGCGCCGCCACGTTTGTGTTCACGAGCGTAGAGATCTAGGTAGAAGCTGCCACGGAGTGTGCCTTCAGCATCAAAGATATCGAAAAAGCGCACGGACTCATGCCAAGTGTCTACGCCTTCGCGCTCAGTAACGGTCATGCCAAACACGCGGTTTAGCACTTCAAACAGACCGCTCACGACTTTTGACTCTGGGAAATATGGGCGCAGTTCTTCATCCGAAATTTGGAACAGGTGCTGCTTTTGTTTCTCGCTGTAGTAAGCGATATCCCAAACGTTCAGCTCTTCAACACCAAACTCACTTTTCGCAAACTGACGTAACTCTTCGACTTCACGTTCACCTTGCGGTTTCGCTCGTGTCGCTAGGTCATTCAGGAAGCCCAGCACTTGATCCGGCGTTTCAGCCATCTTTGTTGCTAACGACTTTTCACTATAAGTATTGAAACCTAGCATACGTGAAATTTCATGGCGCAGTTTTAGCTGCTCAGTAATGATTTCTGAGTTATCCCATTTGCCTGCGTTTGGACCTCGATCAGAAGCGCGCGTCACGTACGCTTCGTACACTTCTTTACGCAACTCTTGGTTATCGCAGTACGTCATGACAGGTAGGTAAGATGGGATATCTAGCGTAATGAGGTAACCATCTAACTCTTTTGCTTCTGCGGCAGCTTTCGCTGCTGCCAGCGCCGATTCTGGCATACCTGCTAGGTCTTTCTCGTCTGTGATGTGCTTGGTCCAACCCATGGTGGCATCCAGCACATTGTTAGAGAATTTAGAGCTCAGCTCAGACATACGTTTGCTGATCTCGCCGTAACGGTGCTGCTCATCGGATGGCAAACCAATGCCTGATAACTCGAAATCACGCAGTGCATCAGTGATGGTTTTCTGCTGGGCACGAGTTAACGTTGCAAATTCTTCGCTCGCTTTGATGGTTTTGTACGCTTCGTACAACCCTTTGTGCTGACCAACCCAAGTGCCGTACTCTGACAAAATTGGTAGGCAACTTTCGTAAGCTTCACGTAGCTCTTCGCTGTTCACTACCGAGTTCATGTGACCCACTGGCGACCAGATGCGGCTTAAGCGATCATCCGCTTCTTCAATTGGCGCAATCACACTGTCCCAAGTTGGGTGAGCGTTGTCTTGTAGAACTTCATCGATTTTTGCTCGGCAGTCAGCAATCGCTTGCTCAACGGCAGGCTTGATGTGTTCTGGTTTAATTTGAGAAAACGGAGGTAGGTCCGTAAACGTCAGAAGAGGATTAGACATGAATAATTCCTTTTGTGTTTTGACTCTGTGATTGCCTGTCTATTTTGTGTAGATAGGCCAACTCAATGTACAGACGAGCCAGCAACATGGATTGGGGGAGCTCCGTTCCCTTTCTCTATGCCGCGATGACCATCATATAGTCAACCAGCGCTACTCTGTCCTTGAGTCTTGTTATACCTAAATGAAATTTCACACCCTTTTGAGTGCGAGAAACTCACCTAGTTCAATTCGATTACCAATAGTAAGTGTGGGTGACTTAAAGAAATTTCAATAGCGTCCCCTTATCAGAGGAACAGATTTGATTGGAAGTTCTACATCTTTAAGTTACTTGAGTATAATACCGCCATAGAGTGAAAATCACAGACCACACTCAGCCAAAGAGTGTTTCGAGAGTTTAATTTGTTAAGTTACCGCCACAGCTTCCACGCTGGCAACCATGCCGACGTGGTCAAACACATCGTTCAAAGCCTCATTCTTGATGCGCTGAAACAAAAAGATAAGCCATTCGTTTATCACGATACCCACTCGGGTGTGGGCCGTTACGATCTGACTCACGAATGGTCTGAAAAAACGGGCGAATACAAACAAGGCATCGCACGTATTTGGGATAACCCAAGCATTCCTGAAGACATCAAAAGCTACATCGATGCCATTAAAGTGCTCAACAACGGCGAGAAGCTGCGTTACTACCCAGGCTCACCACGTGTAGCGCGCGCGCAAATCCGCCCACAAGATCGCATGGTGCTGACCGAGTTGCACCCGGCCGATCACCCATTGTTAGAGCAAGAATTCCATCGTGATCGCCAAGTGAGCATCTTCAAAGAGGACGGGTTCCAACGCCTCAAAGCAAGCTTACCGCCACAAGAACGTCGTGGTTTGGTGCTGATTGACCCACCATACGAACTCGCGAAAGAGTACCGCGATGTGGTGCGAGCGATTCATCAGAGCCATAAACGTTGGGCCACCGGTATCTACGCGATTTGGTACCCAGTGGTAAACCGTCACGACATCGAAGATATGATCGAAGGTTTGGAAGCACTCGGTATTCGTAAAATTCTGCAAATCGAGTTAGGTGTTGCACCAGATACCAACGAGCGCGGCATGACGGCATCCGGCATGATTGTGATTAACCCGCCATGGAAACTGGAAAGCCAGATGAAAGAGATTCTGCCATTCCTGCAAGACGCGATCGCACCAGCAACTGGCCACTGGAAAGTGGACTGGATTGTGCCAGAGTAAGCACTTCAGTACTGATATCTTCAAGCGCAACGACATTCTCGTTGCGCTTTTTTTATGCTCTCACCTTCTTCCTCCAATCGTGCTTATTCTTCTTTTTGTGCCTCTCATCGCTATTTGTCATAAGTATTGTCGCTTTTTCCCATTTAGGAATTAGTCGAATTCGATTTATGATAGTGGGATAACGGTGGCATTGAGTTCGGACAAGGTCATCCCAATCTATCTATGTACCAGATAAAATTTATAAGCTCTTGGAGAAAGTAATGGCGACTCATTTTGACTATATCTGTATCGGTGGCGGCAGTGGCGGCATCGCATCTGCAAACCGTGCGGCGATGTACGGCGCGAAAGTTGCGCTAATCGAAGCTCAAGACCTTGGCGGTACCTGTGTAAACGTAGGTTGTGTACCGAAAAAAGTGATGTGGCACGGCGCACAAATCGCAGAAGCAATGAACCTGTACGCAGAAGATTACGGTTTTGATGTCGACGTGAAAGGTTTCGACTGGAGCAAACTGGTTGAGAGCCGTCAGGCGTACATTGGTCGTATTCACCAATCTTACGATCGCGTTCTTGGCAACAACAAAGTAAACGTGATTAAAGGCTTTGCTAAGTTTGTTGACGAGAAAACCGTAGAAGTAAACGGTGAACATTATACTGCGGATCACATCCTGATCGCGGTTGGTGGTCGTCCTACTATTCCAAACATTCCAGGCGCTGAATACGGCATCGATTCAAACGGCTTCTTCGACCTAGCAGAGCAACCAAAACGCGTTGCGGTTGTTGGCGCAGGCTACATCGCAGTTGAAATTGCTGGCGTACTGCACGCGCTAGGTACAGAAACGCACCTGTTCGTACGTAAAGAGTCACCACTACGTAGCTTCGATCCAATGATCATCGATACGTTGGTTGAAGTGATGGACGCAGAAGGTCCAAAACTGCACACCCACTCTGTACCAAAAGAAGTGGTAAAAGAAGCCGATGGCAGCCTAACTCTGCACCTAGAAAACGGTGAAAGCCAAAACGTTGACCAACTGATTTGGGCAATCGGTCGTCACCCAGCGACAGACGCAATCAACCTAGCGTCAACCGGTGTGGCAACGAACGAAAAAGGCTACATCAAGGTAGACGAATACCAAGAAACTAACGTGAAAGGCATCTACTGTGTGGGTGACATCATGGAAGGCGGTATCGAACTAACACCAGTAGCAGTGAAAGCGGGTCGTCAACTTTCTGAGCGTCTTTTCAACAACAAACCAAACGCGAAGATGGACTACGATTTGGTACCAACTGTGGTATTTAGCCACCCACCAATCGGCACTATCGGTCTAACGACGCAAGAAGCGGAAGAGAAGTACGGCAAAGACAATATCAAAGTCTACACGTCTGGCTTTACGGCGATGTACACCGCCGTTACTAAGCACCGTCAACCATGTAAGATGAAGCTTGTATGTGCGGGCGAAGAAGAAACGGTGGTTGGTCTACACGGCATCGGTTTCACGGTAGATGAAATGATCCAAGGCTTCGGCGTAGCAATGAAGATGGGCGCAACCAAAGCAGACTTCGACTCTGTTGTGGCTATCCACCCAACGGGCTCTGAAGAGTTCGTAACGATGCGTTAATTACGCGCTAATCGCATTGCTGATTTCAGCGAATCATTTGAAAAGGTCATCTTAGGATGACCTTTTTTTGTTATCCCATGCTTAACTCGCATTTTCCAATAACGTGCGAATAAACTCGGCTTTAATAGCACTCTCCTGCTTACCATCATGAATCAGACACAAGTCTGCACGCAGTGACTCTTTCAGCTTGATAAAACGAATCCCATGCCAATGATGCTGAGAAAACGTCGACGGCACCAACGTCACGGTATTGCTGTTTGCCACATACGCCATCAAGGTGCTTGGCTCCACCACTTGTTTGCCAATATGGGGTGAAAAGCCTTCTTGCAGACAGGCATTGATGATGAAGTTTGCCGAGGCAGAATTCGCCAAACTCATAAACGCAAACTCACACGTCTTTAAATCTTGGAGTCGCAGCAAAGATTTGCTGGCTAACTCATGTTGCTCCGACACCGCCCCCACAAACACATCTTTGCCCAAAGACACCGACTGATACGGATAAATGTTGAGTGCATCGGCAAAACGTACAATGCCCACGTCGATTTTCTTCTCACTCAGATGCTTCTTTTGCGTCTCAGGGTTAAGGTCAAAAATGTCGGCGTGATAAGTGCTATGCTCAACATGGAAGCGCTGTAACAAACGATCAAATCCGCCCCAAAATGCACTACTTACCACACCAACTCGCAAGATATTTCTCTGGTTCAAACCCACTTGCTGCACTTGATTGAGCGAGACATCTAAGGTCTGAAAAATCAGTTGGCATTTGGACTCCAACAATCGTCCGGCCTCCGTTAGCATGACGTTTCTTGAATCACGCTCAAACAGTTTGACGTTAAGCACCTCTTCCAACTCTTTGATGCGATTGCTCAACGGCGAATTGGTGATATTGAGGTTCTCGGCTGCCTTAGTGAAATGCTTGGTTTGTGCGACCTCGTAAAAGTAACGCAGCATCTTCAGCGTCACGCGCTCAAATGGTTCTGACTTCATGCATTGAGTCCTAGCGAATTTCATCATCCTCTTTTTAAGGATGATAGTAGCGAATAAAGCAAAGATAACCAGCGCAGAAAGTCACACAATGGAATCAACACACAACCAGAAGGTGACTAACATGAATCACGATCCAGTAATCGGCGCGCTACAAACCATTCGCGAACGCAAACCAAACTTCCAACCTAAAGCGGCGTTTATTTTAGGCTCTGGCTTAGGCGTATTGGCAGACGAGCTACAAGACAAAGTGGTCATTCCATACGAAGAGCTCGAAGGCTTTCCGGTTAGCACCGTGCAAGGCCACTCTGGTGAGTTGGTACTTGGCACCATGGGCGGCGTAGACGTAGTGTGCATGAAAGGTCGCGGTCACTACTACGAACACGGCTCAATGAAGGTCATGACCACGCCCGTACGCACCTTTAAAAAGCTGGGCTGTGAGTTTCTGCTCGTCACCAACGCGGCAGGCTCACTTCGCCCTGAGCGTATTGATGTCGGCTCTCTGGTGGTATTTCATGATCACATCAATACCATGCCTGAATCGCCAATGATCGGTCCGAATGATGAAGAGTACGGCCCGAGGTTCTTCAGCCTCGCCAATGCGTACGACAAAGACCTGCGCGCAGAAGCGTTTGAAGTCGGAAAAGCCAATGGCATTCACCTGAATGAAGGTGTGTTTGTCTCTTACACAGGCCCCAACTTTGAGACCGCAGCCGAAATCCGCATGATGCAAATCATCGGTGGTGATGTGGTGGGTATGTCGGTCGTGCCAGAAGTGATTTCTGCGGCGCATTGCGGCTTACCCGTATTGGCAGTGTGTGCGATCACCAACATGGCAGAAGGCTTGGGAGATGTAGAATTGTCTCACGCCCAAACATTGAAGTGCGCGAAGCTAGCCGAAGCAGATTTCATTCGCTTTATTAAGCGCTTTATTAAGCATCACTTCTAAAGCTGTTTCATTCCAAAAAGCAAAAGGGTCATCAAGTAACTTGATGACCCTTTTTCGTATCACTTTTTCTAACGTTCGGGGGTATTTCGGAGCCGTTTGTGCGTTTTACTTAACTGCGCGAACCAATTCAGCAATGCCTTCCCAATCGCCGTTGTCCATCATTGCGGTTGGCACCATCCACGTACCGCCACAAGCTACAACCGATTTCAGCGCTAGGTAATCTTCCACGTTGGATGGGCTCACGCCACCTGTTGGCATGAATTCCACTGGGTAAACCGCCGTGAGTGCTTTCAGCATGTTTACGCCGCCTGATGGCTCAGCAGGGAAGAACTTCAACGTACGCAGACCCATTTCCATCGCTTGCTCAACCAAGCTTGGGTTGTTTACACCCGGTACGATAGTCACACCACGTTGCTGACAGTATTTCACTGTGGTTGGGTTGAAGCCTGGGCTAACGATAAAGTCCACGCCCGCTTCGATCGCGATATCCACTTGTTCTGTGGTCAGAACGGTGCCCGCGCCAATCAACAATTCTGGGTACGCTTCACGCATGATGCGAATCGACTCCGCCGCCGCTTCGGTGCGGAATGTCACTTCCGCACATGGTAAACCGTTTTCTACCAACACTTTTGCCAGTGGCAGAGCGTGTGCTACGTCGTTGATTGCGATAACTGGGACGATTTTTATTTCTCTTAATCGTTGTTCAAGTGTTGTCATGGGGAACCTCTAAAGAATAAAGCTTAATGTTGCGACGATAATAAACGCGATACCGCCAAGTAACGTTTCCATTACCGTCCAAGTTTTTAATGTGGTTTTCTCATCCATCTCAAGCAGACGAGATACCAACCAGAAACCAGAGTCATTGAAGTGAGACAGTACCGTTGCACCACCCGCAATCGCGATTACGATAAAGCAAAGGTCGAGCTCACTCAAACCTGTTGATGCTGCCACAACTGGCGCGATAAGAGCCGCCGTAGTGGTTAGCGCTACGGTTGCCGAGCCTTGAGCAACACGCAGACAAGTTGAAATCACAAACGCCGCCACAATCACAGGCATACCTGTGTCTGTAAGAACGTCAGCCAGTGCATCACCAATACCGCTTGAGCGCAGTACGCCGCCAAACATGCCACCTGCACCCGTTACTAGGATAACACCACAGATAGGAGCCAATGACTCACCACATAATTTTTCTAGTTTTGCCATGCCGTAGTCTTTGGCAAACACAGCCAGACAGACAATCAAAGTGATCAGCAACGCAACTGGGGTTTTACCTAGCATACGTAGGAACTCAACCAGTGCCGTTTTACCATCAATCACACCCGCAACCGCCAGTGTGTTCAATACCGTATCCAAACAGATTAGCAGGACTGGCAGCACAAGGATGGTCATAACCGTGCCAAATTTTGGTGCGTTGCGCTCATCCACCATCGCTTCGCCATTAAAGAAGGCTTTAGATAGTGGGATATCGAATTTTTTGCCCGCGTACAAACCAAATAGGTAAGCGCCAAGGTACCAAGTTGGAATAGCAACCAGAATACCCACCACCAATAGCAGACCGATGTTTGCGCCAAGGAATTCTGCCGCTGCAACCGGACCTGGGTGTGGTGGAACAAACGCGTGCATAACCGCAAAAGCACCGGCAGCAGGCAACGCGTATTTAATTGGTGAGCCACCAAAACGAGCCGCCACACTTAGGATGATTGGCATCATCACTACAAGGCCTGCATCGAAGAAGATTGGGAAGCCAAACAGTAATGAAGCGACGCCCAAAGCAAATGGTGCGCGCTCTTTACCAAAGCGACCAATCAAAGTGTCTGCCAGCACTTTCGCACCGCCAGTCACTTCAAGAATTTTACCGATCATCGCACCAAGACCAACCAGCAATGCCACGGAAGCCAGCGTGCCGCCGAAGCCGCCCATCATGGTCGATACGACTTTCTCTGAAGGAACGCCAGTGGCGATTGCCGTACCTAAACTCACCATAGTAAGAGAAGCAAAAGCATGGACTTTCAGTTTAATGATCAGAACGAGTAACGCTGCAATGGCAAGGCCTGCAATCGTCAGTAGGAACGTAGGATCTGGGGCTTGGGTTAATTGCTCCATAGGTTCACCTTTAAGAATTATTGTTTGTGTTATGGTTCACATTTATTTCAGTTACCGGTAACATGTTACCGATAACATTAATAAGATAAACCCATATTTTAAAGTGAATTCAAAAATTGAGATCACGCGCAAATTTGGTTATGAGGATAAGTTATGGCTGGTAGTAGTGTCATCGTTATGGGCGTTTGTGCTAGTGGTAAAAGCACAATTGGTGAGCATCTAGCGAAAAAGCTAGGGCGTAAATTCATTGATGGTGATGATCTTCATCCACGAGCGAACATTCAGAAAATGGCATCGGGCCAGCCTCTGAACGATGATGATCGCAAGCCATGGCTAGAACGCATTCGTGATGCGGCGTACAGCCTAGAAAGCAAAAACGAACACGGCATTATTGTCTGTTCAGCACTGAAAAAGATTTACCGCGATCAGATCCGCGAAGGCAACGACAACGTGACCTTCCTGTTCCTTGATGGCGATATGGAGTTGATCCTTAATCGCATGCGTATGCGCAAAGGCCACTTCATGAAAGAAAACATGGTGAAGAGCCAATTCGAGACGCTAGAGCGCCCAGACAACGAGCCTCAAACTCTGATCATCAGTATCGACGGAGACATCAGCGACGTGGTGGAACGCTCTGCCGCTGAGCTAATCAAAATGCAAGCGATCGAGGTGGCGTAATGACTCACTCTGTTGTTCTTGAGGTCACACAACGTTTGACCGAGCGCAGCCGTGAAGCGCGCGCTGCGTTTCTTGCTCGCACCGAAGTGCAAACCGAAGCTGGCAAAGGCCGTGTTGGTTTATCTTGTGGTAACTTAGCCCATGCAGTCGCCGCTTCTTGCTCTTCTGAAAAGAAAAATATTCTCGATTTTACTCATGCCAATGTCGCGCTGATCAGCGCCTACAACGACATGTTGAGCGCCCACCAGCCGTACCAAGACTACCCAACGCAAATCAAACAAGTGCTGGCGGACTACGGCCATACAGCGCAAGTCGCAGGTTGTGTGCCAGCGATGTGCGATGGGGTGACTCAAGGTCAAGCAGGCATGGATATGTCGCTGTTTTCGCGTGACTTAATTGCTCAATCAACGGCGTTGTCTTTGAGTCACAATGTCTTTGATGCCACATTACTGCTTGGCATCTGTGACAAAATCGCACCGGGGCAACTGATGGGCGCGCTGTCTTACGCTCACCTACCAACGGCGTTTGTGCCAGCGGGTCTGATGGCAACAGGCATCAGCAACGAAGAGAAAGTCGACGTGCGCCAAAAATACGCAGCGGGAGAAGTCGGCAAAGACGCTCTGCTGGATATGGAGTGTCGCGCTTACCACTCTGCGGGTACGTGTACGTTTTACGGCACCGCCAATACCAACCAGTTGGTGTTCGAAGCCATGGGCTTGATGCTGCCAGGTTCAGCATTCATTCATCCCCATACCCAACTGCGTAAAGCGTTAACCGATCACGCGGCTCTGAAAATCGCCTCAATGACGGCGGGTTCTGCACACTTCCGTCCGTTGGCAGAAGTGGTCACAGAAAAGAGCTTGGTCAACGGCATCATCGCTCTACTCGCATCTGGCGGCAGTACCAATCACACCATTCATATGATCGCCGTGGCGCGTGCTGCTGGCATCTTGCTCACGTGGCAAGACATCAGCGATCTGTCGGATGTGGTTCCTTTATTAGCGCGCGTTTACCCGAACGGCCCAGCCGATATGAACGCGTTCCAAGACGCGGGGGGCGTGCCAGCGTTATTGCACCGCTTGAACGAATCCGAGCTTTTGCATCGCGATGTGAAACCCGTGTTTGGTGAATTTGAAGACCAGATAACGCTACCGAGTCTTGTCGATGGACAACTGACTTGGACACCGTGCCAAGGCAGCCAAGACGGTGACGTGATCGCCAAACCGGATGCCACTTTCCAAAATACTGGCGGCACTCGCGTATTGACTGGCAACTTAGGCAAAGCCGTGGTGAAAGTGTCTGCGGTGAAAGAAGAGCAACGCGTGATTGTGGCACCAGCGATCGTATTCCAATGCCAACACGAAGTGGAAGCCGCATACAAACGTGGCGAGCTGAACAAAGACTGCATCGTTGTGGTCACACACAACGGCCCAGCGGCAAACGGCATGCCTGAACTGCATAAACTGATGCCAATCCTCGGCAACGTGCAGAAAGCGGGCTTTAAAGTCGCGCTAGTTACTGACGGTCGTTTATCTGGCGCATCAGGTAAAATTCCGTCTGCGATTCACGTTTCTCCAGAAGCCATTCGTGGTGGCGCGATTGGTTTGGTGCGCAACGGTGATTTGATTCGTCTGGATTGCCAAACGGGTGAACTGAACAACTTAAGCGACACCACTGGTCGCGAGTTGATTCATTTCGATACCGAATCGACCCAACAAACTTGGGGACGAGGTCTGTTTAGCGTGATCCGCCAAAACGTATCGAGTGCAGAAGAAGGCGCAAGCTTTATTGTTTAAGGCGAGAAGAAAGACCTCGTCGTTCCGACGAGCCCAAGCAAGATCAGGAATTTAATATCAACGTGCTGTGAAGCCAGAGAAAACTCCTCTGCCACAGCACTTTTTGTTGGTAGATTCTGAATCACGCTCGTCCCTCGCTGTTCAGAATGACGAGCGTTGGGATTGGCCTCGGTTCTTTTTAAAAATGAATGAGTCCGTCATTCCGACGAGCCTAAGCAAGATTAGGAATCTACTATCAACGTGCTGTGAAGCAAGAGAAAATCCCCCTCTGTTACAGCACTTTTTGTTGGTAGATTCTGAATCACACTCGTCCCTCACTATTCAGAATGACGAGCTTTGAGATTGGCCACCGCTATTTCTAAAAACGAATGAATCCGTCATTCCGACGAGCCTAGGCGAGATCAGGAATCTAATATCGACATGCTATGACGTCAGAGAAAACTCCTCTGCCACAGCACTTTTTTGTTAGTAGATTCTGAATCACGCTCGTCCCTCGCAGTTCAGAATGACGAGCTTTGGGATTGGCCACCGCTCTTTCTAAAAACGAATGAATCCGTCATTCCGACGAGCCTAAGCGAGATCGGGAATCTAATATCAACGAGCTGTGAAGCCAGAGAAAACACCTCTGCCACAGCACTTTTTGTTGGTAGATTCTAAATCACGCCCGTCCCTCGCTGTTCAGAATGGCAAGCTTTAGGATTGGCCTCGGTTCTTTTTAAACAAATGAATCCGTCATTCCGACGAGCCTAGGCGAGATCAGGAATCTACTATCAACGTGTTGTGAAGCTAGAGAAAACCCCTCTTCCACAGCACTTTTTGTTGGTAGATTCTGAATCACGCTCGTCCCTCGCTGTTCAGAATGACGAGCTTTGGGATTAGCCTCAGTTCTTTCCAAAAAACGAATGAATCCGTCATTCCGACGAGCCTAGGCGAGATCAGGAATCTAATAGCAAAATGCTGTGAAGCCAGAGAAAACCCCTCTTCCACAGCACTTTTTGTTGGTAGATTCTGAATCACGCTCGTCTCTTGCTGTTCAAAATGACGAACTTTAGGATTGGCCTCTGTTCTTTTTAAAAATGAATGAGTCCGTCATTCCGACGAGCCTAGGCGAGATCAGGAATCTAATATCAAGGTGCTGTGAAGCCAGAGAAAACCCCTCTTCCACAGCACTTTTTGTTGGTAGATTCTGAATCACACTCGTCTCTTGCTACTCAGAATGACGATATCTAGCATTCATTAAATTACATCAAGCGGTCTTCATCACCACGACGGCAGCAATCACCACAAAGATACCAAACCAGCCGATTGGCTTGAGTTTCTGCTTAAACAGCAAGGCTCCACCCACTGCGGTACCCAAGATACCGATCGCACCCCAAGAGGCATAAGCAATGGCTAAGTCGATCTCTTTCACCGCTTGTGCCAACAGCGTGAATGCTGTCAGTACCAACACAATCGCCGCAATGCCCCAGCCTTTATATTTAAAACCTTTTGAGCGTGTCAGCGCCATATTGGCCATGATATCGACCAAGGCAGCCATCACGACAAATCCAAATGACATCGTAAAAAATTGACTCATGATTCGCACCTTGTACTAGTAGAAAATGAACGTTCTTTTGCCGGTTTATCGGCATTTTTCTTGGCGTTAGGTTGACCATGTGATTCCCCTAAGGTCACACACACAATGCCAACAACGGCTAACATCAAACCAAACAACTCTTGATGGTTTAAGTTGGCATCAAAGGCGATGATCGACACCACGGTGATCAACGAGATACCTAACCCTTCCCAGACAGCGTATGCCACACCGATAGATATTTTCTTCGCGGCAAACGCGAGAAAGTAGTAAGAGATTGCGATCAGCACATACATTACGATGTAGCCCCACCACCCGTGCCCTTGTCCGATAAGAGACATAGTGCTGGTGCCAGCCACTTCGGCAACGATGGCGAGCAATAAAAATAGACGTGCAACTAGCATGATTAATCCTCCATCAGAAATTAAAAAAATGCATAACGGAGAATGGTGAATGCCACGTACCTGTATCGACATTCAAAAAGTTAAAAAGATAAAAATGAGCCACTTCTCCTGACTATTTGAGATAAGGTTAGCGCTGGGTAGGAAAAAGAGACAGGTAATTGAGATATTCATTTTTGAATATCTTAAGAAATAAGTTGTCTATGTAATCACACAACATTGATAAGGTTAAAGCATCTGCTCTCTCATTCAGCTGATGCCATCAGGTGACGTCACTGCGTAAAAATCAGCGGCGTATTGAGGGTTTGTCGCACCACTTTATGTAGGTGTCTGTGCAAAGGATGGTTGCGGTTGGTTTGAAGGAAACCGCCAGAGACCACAAACTGACTGAACTCACGATTAACGGGTGGCATTGCGTAAGAGGCGAGTTCTGGCATCAACAATGCCGAGCTTTGACTGGCATACATAATCGCGTCGGTTTCTTGCAACATTTGGCAAGCCAAACGCAAATTATAGGACTTCAGTAACACTACTGGCTCATAACCCATACGTCGATACTCGGACTCCACGGTACAAAGCGGTTTATATGATGCAGGCGCAGGCAAAGAGACGAGTGGTAGTTTGGACACCGTGTCCCAATCATTGCTGACTTTCGACAACGTTGGGTGGTTTTTGCGCGCCAAAATCACTCGTTTTTCAACGAATAACGGGCGCATGTAAATGTCTTTCGACAGCTCGGTCTCTTGGTCAAGAATGCAGTAATCGTGCTCGCCTTCTAACATTTCATCGTGCGAGTAAGTATTCCAGCTGGAAAAGGCAAAGTGCGCTTTGGGAAAGGCTCGATGACAGCCAGTGAGCAGTCGCTGCCCTTGTTCATCCATCAAATAAGGGTCAGTTACAATCGCAATCTGCCCTTGGTATTGCAGTGGGTCGAACACTTCAAATTCTTGCACCACTTTTTCCAGTGGTGCAACCATATTGTCGAACTCGGCGGCGAGACGAATCGCCATGGGTGATGGCTCTACCCCATGTGCTTTACGCACAAAAAGCGGGTCATCAAACACTTGCTTCAACTTCATCACGCCGCGGCTGGCGCTCGGTTGAGAAATGCCAAGCTGCATTGCGGCCAGCTTGATGCTGCGGTTTTCCACCACGGCTTTTAATAAACGCATTAAGTTGAGATCCAATGCATCCAGCTGATGTGCCATACCCTAACCTACCAATACCATTGATGAGCGAATACAAAGAGCAGTTAACAATTAGTTAAACACTCTCTCCCGACGTGATCTGATACCCCATATCGAAGACTTTTTCTTCTTGCGTTTCGCCTTTCAGGCGCGCAATTAATAGCTCTGCGCTCTTTACACCAATTTGGAAACGCGGCGTATCAACGCTGATCAGTTTCGGGCTGATGGTTTGACCGATATCCAGCGCGTTATAGCCCGCCACTGCCAATTGCTGTGGAACTTGAATGCCACGTTGCTGCGCACTCAGCATGGTGCCAATTGCGATGTCATCGTTGGTACAGAACACCCCATCGAGCGTTGGGTGCGTTTCCAGTGCGCGTTCGAGCAAATCATGCGCTAAAGAAAAACTAGAATGATCACCAGTTAATACATGTTTGGGTTCTAGCCCTGCTTCTGTCATCGCGCGATCGTAACCTTGCATCCGCAATTTGGTTCGCGTATCCAGACGCGCGCCAAAATAGACGATTGTACGCTTCCCCGTATCTAGCATCTGCTTAACCACGGTGTACGACGCATCTTCATGATCGAGTCCAACCGCCATATCAATCGGCTCCGATGGCAGTTCCATGGTTTCGACCACCGGAATGCCCGCATTTTTGATCATCTGTAATGTACGCGGCGTGTGATGGCTTTCAGTTAGAATAAGCCCATCGACTTGATAAGAGAGTAATGACGCGATCTTGCGCTCTTCTTCAAGCTCATCGTAGCTAAAATGCGCTAAAAGCGTCTCATAGCCATTGGCTTTGGTCACCATCTCTATGCCCTGAACAAAGGAAGCAAAAATTTGGTTGGACAAAGACGGCAGTAAAATACCAATGGCTTTACTGGAGGACTTTGACAACATCGCCGGTGCACGGTTTTCGATGTAACCCATCTCTTCAATCGCAGTCGCAATCTTGGCCCGAGTCTTTTCCGCCACCGATTCAGGGTTACGCATGTAGCGTGAAACGGTCATCTTCGTGACGCCAACCTGGTCTGCGACATCCTGCAATGTCGTACGAGTTTTCTTATTCTGTTGAGCCATAAATATGTGATTTATCAGTAATGTTACAAGTAACATTATGACGAATAGACTCTCTGCCGACAAGCTCAGTAAAAATAATTCGCAAAATCATGACGTTATTACTCCACTAGCCATCAAATTGCGTTTCATGGATTGTGAATCAAAACCGAATAAATAAATGACATTTATATCAAAGTTCTTATAAAATGCCGTACCTAAAAGAATAAGACATTAGTCACAGTGCAGTTAGGCTCTAGCGAAACCCAGATTTACTACCACCTGCTTGATCTGGACGACTCCCAAAAGCAGCAATACCTCCAAGCATTGCAACGAAGTCAACCTGAGCTGTATCGACAACTCGTTCCTCTTTTAGCCGACGAGACACCGGAAGAACAACTAACGCAGTTACTTTATTTTGGTGCTCATCAGGCTACGAACCAAGACGTCGATCTAAGCGGAGAAATCATCAGTAAGTACCGCCTAACTCATGAGTTGGGGCGTGGTGGCATGGGTGTCGTATACGCAGCTCTACGTGCAGATGAAACGTTCGAGCAAGATCTGGCTATCAAGTTTATTCAAAGCAATTTGAGCAATGTGTTAGGGCAACGCGCACTCTTCGATGAAGCTCAACTTCTCGCGCGTCTAAACCATCCTTACATCGCGAAAGTGTTTGACGGCGGTCTCCATCAAGATTCGGTTTACATCGTGATGGAGCGGGTGTTTGGTCAAACTTTGGATGAGTATCTATCTGAAAATAAGCTAGAAAAAACGGAGAAGCTGCTGTTGTTTAAGCAGATCTGCCAGGCGATGGAGCACGCCCACCAGCACCAGGTTTTGCATGCCGATCTAAAACCAGAAAATATACTGATTGATCGTAGCAAGCGTCCCAAGCTGCTTGACTTCAACTTGACTCAAAAAGCGCACTCCAACCGAGAAGATTCACCCTCAGCGCTGATTGCGTTTAGCCAAAATTTTGCCAGCCCAGAGCAGCAAGCAGGACTGGTTCTAACAGAGCAAAGCGACGTGTACTCCTTGGGCAAAATTCTCGCTTTGATGTTTCCATCACCAACAATTTGGTCTGATGTTTACTGGGTGATAAGACGCGCAACGCGTCCTGCCACTCAAATGCGATATACCGATGTTAGAGCATTGCGCATTGATATCGAACGAATTATCGAACGCCGTCCAATCGAGCAGAAAAAAAACTGGCCATTGTATAGCGCCTTTCGCTTGGTACAGCGACGTCCCCTTGCTTCGGTATTGTCAGGCATCATTGTGCTCTCTGGTGTGTTATTTGGCAGCGCCATGATGCAAAAGAATATCCAGCTGCAACAAGAGAAGAAGATTGCAGAAGATATGATGTACGAAATGACTCGCCTCATCTTCCACGCGAAGGGGCAAAATGTCGAACATCTCTCAGTGAACTCCATGATGGAGTTAACACGAAGGCGGATACTCTCTAACCCAGATATCCCCAAACATATAAAACAAAAAATGTTGTTGGCGATGATGACACCGGTGCCAGAGAAGCACCTAACTACACCAATGAGTTGTCAGCCAAATTGTGCGTCTAAGGACAGCACCAACCAATAAGGCTTAAAACAAGATGTATACACGTTCAGTGGTATTTTGGCTGTCTGCATTGGCGGCTACGTCCACGTTGGCAGCAGACGTTTCAGCTGCCACTTCACACCCACCAGCTTCAACCTTGAAGCAAGGCTACTTTATCGACGCCCCAGTGACTGGCCTGTATTACAAAACCAGTTCCAATATCACTGGCGTCACTCAGCAAGGAGCATTTCATTACCAACCCGGTGATGTAATTAGCTTCTTCCTTGGTAACGATGATAAAGGTTATCTGCTGACGACCTTATCAAGCCAAGAAGTGCTGACGCCGACGATGGCGACAACCAAACCTAGCCGCAGCATCAATATGACGCGTCTGCTGCTTTCTCTCGACAGCACGCCTGAGAATCGTGAGGAAATTGTCCTAGCAAACCGTGTGCTGTCTGATCCTCACTTTCAAAGCCAGCTCAAAGGCCTTGATCTCAATTACCTGGATGACGCTAAACGCTACCTCAATCTCGATTGGGTATCTGTCAATGAGGCGATTGAGCACCTAAACGAAAGCCAGCAGTACATTGAAAAAAATTTTTCCTCTGATGAGATCATTTTTGAACCTCGCGACATGACGTTCAAAAACATCGTCATCAAAAAGAAGGATTGGCAAGGCCGCGCTTGTGCTTACGATCTACGCTATCAGCATCATCCCAAATATCGTCCTCCTATTGGTGAAACTCGATTCACCATCACCAAAGACTCATTGATTGAACACCCAAGCATTGGCGATCATTTTCAAGGCTGCTTCCTCTCGATGAAACGCCCTATCACGGAAGATGTCGTCGAACCGATAAGCAAGTTTGCGGATTGGTTTAATATCGTTGGTTGTTCAATCACAGGGTGCACCCGCAACGACTTGAATGGCTTCTCTCTCGAAGACTTCGATGATGAAGGCGACTGGAAGTACCGCTCCGTTGCCCTCAATTTTGATCCGAGCACCGAGTTATTGATGGAAAAAGTACAAGGTCTCGGGCGTAAAAAAAACATCCAACACAATAACCGCACAGAAATGCTCTGGTTTACGTATCCCAATACTAGCGAACACGACATTGACTACCTCGGCGTGTGGCAGCAAACCGAATACCACCAACAGTCCATGACACAATCGTGCCTATTGATGCACCACCAACAAGTCATGCGACTGCCGCAAAATACGGACACCTGCCCAACCGATACAAGCCTGTACACCCAAGATGTTACCCGCGAATTTGCCGACATGTGGTGGGTCAACAATAGCGCTCCCAAAGCCGAACTCGCGCAAATGAACGTCATGGTACGTTGGTCAACAACCCCATCCGAAATCAATTACACCACCTGGGAATACTTGCCAGCTGGTGCAACTTGGGAGCAAGGCATTTTATATCGCTATCAACAAAATGTTCTGCGCAACCAAGACGGTTCCGATCGCATTGAAACCCACACCATTTCTGAATTTGTCAAAGTGAGCGAGGATGTATAACCATGGCAACAGCAGTAGCACTGACACAAATCATTCAACAATGGCAATCTGGTGATAAACGAGCTGAGAGCGAACTCTATCAGTTTGCTTATTTACAGTTGCGTAAGATCGCCCAACACGAGCGTGAACGAAATGCAGAAAAGTACGGCACCGACAACAAAGTATTGGCAGACAGCGTCAACAGCACCACGGCATTAATTCATGATGCTTACCTGAAAATGTCCAACTGCGACATGAGTGAAATTGAAACAAAACGTGATTTCTTTTTGATGGCCGCCAAAGTGATGCGTCAAATCTTGATCGATAACGCACGCTCGCACCAAGCACAAAAGCGTCAACACATTACATTGATGAGAGATGAAGAAGATCGTTTCGAGCAATTGATTATCATGGATAAAGCTCTGGATAGTTTCAGTAGCCGCTATCCACGCCAATCGAGCGCACTCAAACTCAAGTATTTAATGGGCATGAAAAACCAAGAAATCAGTGAGCTACTCGAGTGCAGCGCAAGCCTGATAGAGAAAGACCTCAAATTCTCTCGCAGTTGGCTACAATCACGAATGGCGCACACGTAATCATGAACAAAAAGCTTTGGATAATCGGCGCAGTATGCGTCGGTTTGTTCGGTATTTACTTCATTTCAAACAAACACAATTTGGCATCTGTGAAAGACTCGTCAGACAACGCCGACAAGTCAACCCAGCAAGCACATCGTCAATATGAGCGCACATCTTTAGTTGAAGTAAAGCAAGCGTTGACAGGTTCTGCGTTGGATCGCACTCCTAAAAAAACGGGAGATGACGCATTTAACTCCGCCCTTTTAGGACAACCAGGCCCTGTTACGAATCCATTTCATACCACAGAAGACAACACGTTTTACGAGTCAGCATTGGGTGATAAGAACAGCCGACCACAAGAGGACCCATCAGAGAATAATAAACCCATCATCAACCTCACTGTGGAACAGCAGCTACAAACCATTATTTATGCTTGGGAGCTGAAACAAAACTCTCCGGTGAGTTATTCGCTCAACCTTAACCAGCTTTTTGAAGACCCAGATGGCGATCTCCTCACCACTCAGATTTGGCTTGAAAACGCCAATGGGTTAAGAGTCCTCAACCAAGGACAAATGATGGTGCAAGGAGCGCCTGAGGAAATAAAAACCACCACATATTTGGCGGTAGCAGCGCGCGATGATTATCACGGTAATAGCGATCATGCATGGGTCACAACGCGCTTTGAGTTACCCGTTATCACACCCGATCAAAATGACACAGAACACCCGTTAGTTGGCGATGTAGTTTATCGCCTAGAGACGACACAAAATCTTGCCGGTATCGCGTACGCGTATGAAGTGGTGTATTGCGAGGCCTTTCAGTTTGAGGGGGGCGAAGTAAGTTATGCCGCCTCACACAACAAACGCCAGTGTCCTGAAAAGGGAGACTTGAAAAAAGTGGGCAAGTACAAAATCAGTGATGACTCGTTGATCGTTTATGTCCAAGGTGTACGCCAAATTTGGACCATCAAAAAAGAATACCCATCTCAGGTTCATGAAGATACTCGGAACTACTTCACCACCGTGTTTGATGGTAAACAATTCGAAAGCTATACCATGCAAAAGAACAAGCAGTCCATGGAAAAGCGCATCAATGTCCACACTGGCGAGTACGAATATCAAGGAACGTCGTTTGACTACCTCTTCCCAATTTCAGGAGGAGGTTACATAAACGGGACTGCTAGCAACTACATATTTGATAAAAGTGTTCAGGGTAACGAACCAGTGCACAAGCTGGACTCTGATCTCAATATGAAATCAAATCAATATGACCTATTTTGTCATGATTATTTATTTTACTGGTACAGCTCTATCGTAGCGGGGCGAGGCGAGTTTGCCGATATTATCTCTAGTTCAATGGATTTTGACGGCGTAACTCCAATACATTGTGCTGAATGGCCAGATGATTACTGGCAACGAACATTTATGTTTTACAACCTTGAATACACAGATTACGACATATTCATTCCAGGCGAAGTCTACAGTTATGTGCTTAAACCTCACCCTCAATTTGCAGATCGCGTTGAGGAGTTTAAGATCAACATGATTTATCACGCCCCAGCCCTTACCAAAACCCAATAAACCTTTATTTACATATGGTTATTTTGACAAAACAATCATCCCAAAAACAAAACTGGAACCGTGATCAAATTATCAATTTTCCACCATAGACAAAAAATAGAAATAAATTTTACGGGTTTTGTGCGGATTTTCGTGTCTTGAACCTAAGCTCAATAGTCATTAAAAAGACACCACTCTCTTATATCTCACTAGTGAGATATAAAGAAAAAAATAATAAAAAAAGCGACTTTCTCATTCGGAAACGAAACAAGGACAAATAAATAATGAATAAGGTGAGTTTACTAGCAGCGTCAGTGGCTATCGCTCTTACAGGCTGTGGCGGTTCAGATGGTGGTTCAAACAGTGCTAACGACGGCGTTGTGATCACAGGTTTTGACGGCTACTTCAAGCATGCCGTTGTTTTTGAAGATACGAACAACAACGGCCAATGGGACACTCAAGAAACATTCCTTGGTCTGACCGATGAGAAAGGTCAACTGAAATTGGATGCAAAACCAGAAAGCACTCTAGCGCTACAGACCATCACACCAAACGGTTCAAAGCAGAAACAGCTCATCGCCTTGGATGCGAAAGAGTACGCTGGCAAATACACGGTTGATATGGATCATCCAGGCCAAGCTATGGCGCACGAAATCGTATTCCGTGCACCAACATCGTCAAACGTGATTTCACCTATCACGGATCTTGTGGCGATTGAAATGGCAAAAGATCCAGCCATTAGTGAAGAAGATGCGAAAGCGAAAGTAAACCAAGCGCTAGGAGGCTCAGAAGAAGCACCAATTGATCTGTACAGTGATTTTGTTGAAGGTGCGACAAAAAACGCCGAACTACATAAAACCGCTCAGATTCTGACCGACTCGAAAGCACAAAACCCAACGAACTACGAGAAAAAAGCCACGGAGTTTGCTCAAGCGGCAAACCAAGAAGTGGAACGTCTTGTTGCATCTGGCGAAAACATCAATGACCCAAATCTACGTCCAATCATCACTGACGCGACCCCAGACAGCGACACCTTAGCACCTGAAACGGTAGTTAATAACAAGCTAACCATAAACAAAATCGTCGAAAAGGCAGCTAAAGATAAGCTAGAAAAACTACCAAAAATCGTACAAGGCGTGGACTTTGATGGCTTAGAGCTAGACATTGAAGGTCTATTTGCAGACAAAGACCAAAACCTTGTGACAACCAAACTGACGCACAGCTTTGCAGGCACAGGCATTGAAGTTGTGCAAACTGGCAACCTGATTGTTCTACATCCAACTGCAATCGTAGAGAAAGCTGGTGATTTTGAGATTGTTCTAACGGCGCAAGACATTGATTCGTCAGGTAAGGTTTTGGGTACGGTAAGCACCGTATTTCAGTTCGAAATCGAATCGGCAAACTTACCACCAATGGTTGTAGAAACAGAACAAGCGCGTCTGCAGTCCATCGTTGATGGTTGGTACCTACAACAAGGTGAAGTGTTTGAACAAACACTCGATATTTCTGGTTTGTTCCAAGATAAAGACGGTCAAATTACCGACTACTCAGCGGACTATGTAGACATTGAAGGTTTAACAGTATCTGAGGATGGTAATGCAATTATCACCATTAAAGGCACACCAACAAAAGCAGGTGAAGCTGGAGCAGTACTGGCGATTAGCGCAACAGATGGCCATACCGCGGTACAAATTGCGCTCAGCATGCCAACGGTTATCGAAGGCGTCACGCCACCACCAGTAGTACCGACTTTGGGCTTCACTCACGAGCACTTCAACGGTCAAGAATGGAAAATGGGTAGCTTCGCTCAAAAAGACGGTGAAATCGGCTACGCCATGCTGATGCAAGATTCTGAAGGCCTACTATTCTGCTGGGGTTCAAACCACGATGAGATGAATCAAGAGTACAAAGCGAACATCAGTGACTTCCTAAAAGACACATGGGAACACGATGCTTACGCCATTCTTGCCGATCTGGACCAACAAACTGGTTACACGGAATACAACAATAAAGACTGTAACGACGTTGAGCTGAAAGACGGTAAGCTATACAACAGCTACGGCGACGAGTATGAAATGTTGTACCAGCACAAAACCGAGCATAACGGCACTCAAATGATCGTTAAAATCTCAGATGATGAGCTGTTCTGGATGGACTCAAGCAATACCCCATTTGCAGAATCACTTTCGGTTGCAGAACACATCAAACACGGCACGTTAGAGCATGACTTGATGGTAGAAAGTAATGGCACAGGCGACGACACAGTCCTGAAATACTCGTCAGGTGCGTACGAATACGACACTGATACTTACAACTACACTTCGTTCATGCCAACAGGATTCCAAACTCCAGGTAATTGGGAAATCCAGAATGATGAAGACCGTGAACTGCTGATTCTAGAAGAAACAGGCTCAGAGTCAGATTACAAAACTCGTCATCGTTACATCAACCGCGATTTTGGTGACTTTTATATTGGTATTCGTTGGAGTAAAGAACAAAACGGTCATGAATCCGCACCGGAATATGGTCTGTACTCTAACAGCAAAGAAGCCATGACAAGCATCGCGAGTTCACTACCGATTTTGGAGCCTGGTGATGATGACTAAAGCAACCATCGTTAACCCTTGCTGTGATAGCGTGCATTTGCGTAGAAGACGCAGAACATTTTGGGAACGATTGGTCGGCATCAAAGAAGTGTATATCTGCTCTAACTGTCACAAAGAAACGCCACTCAAATAGCGATAATATTTGAGACCGCAAAAAAGCCCCGAACTCGGGGCTTTCTTCTATATTTTGACCGCAATATCTGAGTCGTTATTTCACGCACACCACGTTCAATAATGAGGTTCCGGTGAGCTGATTGGGCTCACGATCGGCGAACAAACCTTTCTTATCTTTGCCCCAATACGGCAGTTGCAGTGGCCATTGATTTTTTTCCATCACCCCAGACGCCCTCAGCGCTTTAAACTCTGCAGGGTTAGCTAAGTTCATACCCAGTTGCTGACATACTTTGTGCGAGTTTTCGTAGTTGAGGCGGTTCCACGGCTTACCATGTTCCATGTAAAACTGATTATGGTGATCGAGTAAATATGGGACCACGTACGTTTTGCCCTGTACTGAAGTTCTCAACCGAACTTCAATGTCATCATTTCCAGTGACAATTGGCTTCGCTTTGGTCTTAGCAACAGGCGTAGACGAAGAGCTATCACGTGAACTTTTTGCCTTGGTATCTGGCTTCTCTGCCCGCGCTTTAAAGGCGTCGGTATCAGCTCGCACAGCAGGAACTGGCGCGGGTTTCGGGGTCACCGTCGGTGTTGGCTTAACCGAAGATGCGGCTGATTTCGACGATACAGTAGATTTAGGTGTAGGTGGTGTTACTGGTTGTTTCGTCCCTTTCCCAACCACTCGGATGAACGCCTCTTTGTAATTCGACAAGGTTTTGACTCCTCGTAAGTCATCCCTCGCATCAGACAATGCCTTGTAAGGTCCAATCAAACAGCGATAGCCTTTGGATTCAGGCTTCATCCATACGTCAGTCGTGATTTTACTATAGAGAGGCTTAGCTTTCGCGAGAGACATAGGCTTGGGTAGCAATCCGCATTGAATCCAGTAAAGGTAGTTGCCCCCCTGCGGCACTTTCTTTCCCCATACTCCGTTACCAATTGGGCACGTTTTCTCAAGCATCGGTAATTCTTTCTCGCTGGCTTGAGTGGCTTGGCAAAGGAACTCCTCCGCCGATACTGGGCTAGAAAACTGGGCGCATACCAGCAACAAGCCGAAAGCTAGGCTTGCTTGGAAGATACGAGATGGGTGTTGTGCCTTCTTCATTTCCATACACTTCACTCTAAATTAGTGGGTAAGGTCATTATGGCGGCAAAGCGCCAAAAAAATGTGAACAAAGAATAACTAGCAAAAAAAGAGCCGGAATTTGCATCCGGCTCTCAGTTTAGGAAGGAATTAAGCGAATTTACAACGCTTGGTGGGAAAATTCTTAACCTTTGTACAGTTTCGGGTTGAATACATCTCGTAACCAGTCACCCAATAAGTTGATAACCAGAACCAGTGTAACCAACACGATGCCTGGGAAGGCAGTAATCCACCACGCACCTGAGAAGATGTAGTTAAAGCCGATGCTGATCAGCGCACCTAGTGACGGCTGATCAACAGGAAGACCCAAACCTAGGAATGACAGCGCCGCTTCCGACATGATCGCGTTCGCTACCTGTACCGTCGAGATAACCAAGATTGGCGATAGACAGTTCGGCAGAATGTGACGGAACATGATTCGCGGAGCTTTAAAGCCCATCACACGCGCCGCTTCGACGTATTCTTTCTTCTTCTCTGCCAATACCGAGGCACGAATAGTCCGTGCGTATTGCGGCCATTCTGCCACACCGATGATCACCACCAGCATGACCACCGCATATTGGCTGTAAAAATCACTGCCAAAACTGGCTTTAAAGATTGCAGAGACGATGATCGCCACCATCATGGTCGAGAACGATAGTTGAACATCCGCAAAGCGCATCAAGAAGCTATCGATACGACCACCGAAGTAACCCGCCGACAAACCAATGATGATACCCAGAATCAACTGAAGACCGACGGCTAAAAAGCCGATCGTCAAAGACAAACGAGAACCGTAAAGAATGGTCGATAAAATATCGCGACCTTGCTCGTCAGTACCCAACACAAAGCGTTCATCGCCATCTTCCATCCACGAAGGTGGCAACTCAGAATCCATGATGTCGATAGACGTCAGATCGTACGGGTCTGTTGGCGCAAGAATCGGTGCAGCCAATGCCAATACTAAGAACATCATAAAGACGGTAAAACTCGCCATCGCCACTTTGTCGCGTTTGAAATAATACAGAAAATCTGACTCTTTGAAACGCTGCCACGCTGATGGAGCAGGAGCTGGTGTTAAATTTGATTGGCTCATGATTAAGCTCCTTTTCCAGTTAGGTTCACAGTTGGGTTGATGATGCCGTACAGCAAGTCAACGATGGTATTGGTTACCACGAAGATCAGACCAACAAAGATAACGTAGGCAGTGATCAGCGGTGTATCTACACGGTTGATTGCCTCTAGGAAAAGGAAGCCAGTGCCCGGCCATTGGAAGACGGTTTCAGTAAGAATGGTGTAGGCCACCATGGTACCAATCTGCACGCCACCTACCGTCAATACTGGTAGCATGGTGTTCTTAAGTGCATGTTGGTAATAAATCTTTTGTAAGTTCAAACCTTTTGCTTTGGCGAACTTAATGTATTCCGAACTCAGAACTTCCAGCATTTCTGAACGTACCAAACGGATGAACAACGGCAGCATGATAGACGCTAGCGCAATACAAGGTAGGATGAGGTGCTTGATACCATCAATGGTAAAGAAGCCAGATTCCCAACCGAGTACGTTAGCGGTTTCACCTCGCCCATAGGAAGGCAACCAACCAAGTTCTATGGAGAAGACATACATCAGCATGATTGCGGTTAAGAACACCGGAATCGAGATGCCGACACTGCTCATCGCCATGACAAATTTGGTAAAAACACTCTTAGGATGAATCGCAGAGTACACCCCAAGCGGAATAGAGAAAACAATGATGATAAGCGTCGCGCCAAACACGAGCTCTAATGTAGCTACCAGCTTGTCGAGAATCACCTCAACCGCAGGTCGCTTGAAAAAATATGAGGTACCCAAATCACCTTGCAGTGCATTACCCACAAAGCGCGTGTACTTTGTGATAAAGGGATCGTTCAGGCCCAAGTCGTCGCGTAGCGCTTTACGCTCCGATTCCGAAACCGACTGACCTACAAGCTCACGCAGCGGATCACCCAGGTTGTCCTGAATGGCAAACGCCACCAAACTGATCACAAACATCACTATCAGTGCCTGAAACAGGCGCTTGACCAGAAACGAAAACATTCCTTGCCCCTTAACTATCCATAGATCTCTAAATTAGAGAGAAAATTCAGTCTAAATAACCAACTCAATCCGACTGAAACAAAACTGAGTCGAGTGCTTTAAGTTGAGGAGGGAAATCCATCCCTCCTCAAAGTCGACTAACCGTGATTATTCAACCACTAGGTCACCGAAGTAAGGCATTACCATTGGGTTAACGATATCTGCCGCTTTCACGTTAGACTTCGCGCCCCATGCTTCACTTTGCCAGTGTAGCGGTACGAATGCTGCGTCGTTGTATAGTGTCGCTTCTACGCCCTTCAGCATTTCTGCACGTTTCGCAGGATCCGTCTCTACGTTCGCAGCTTCAACCACTTTGTCCATTTCTGGGTTTGAGTAGTAACCACAGTTGTACTGACCACGACCGGTTTCTTCGTTACGAGTCATAGTTAGGAACTCGTTGAAGTTCGCTGAGTCTTCTGTATCTGAGTGCCAACCGATCATCAGCATGTCTGCCGCACACTTGTCAAACTCAGGCCAGTACTGCGCTTTTGGCATGGTCTTCAGATCAACCTTTATACCGATCTTAGACAACATTGCCGCCGCCGCTTGTGCTACTTTCGCATCGTTCACGTAACGGTTGTTTGGTGCGATCATCGTTAGCGTCAGGCCATTTTCGTAACCCGCTTCTTTCATCAGCTCTTTCGCTTTCTTCAGATCGTAGCGAGGAACCAGTTTGTCATCGTGACCTACGTAACCTGCCGGGCTTTGCTGACCAGCGGCCGTTGCGAAGCCTTTCATGATTTTCTTCACGATACCTTCGTTATTGATTGCGTGAACAATCGCTTGGCGAACGCGAACGTCTTTCAATGCTTCGTTGCTGTTTTGGTTTAGTTGGAACGTGATGATACGAGTACCAGGTAGCGTAACTAGGTCGATGCCGTCAGCATCTTCAACGCGTTTGTGGTCGTTTGGCGCTACAGGGTGAATCATGTCAACACCGCCAGAAAGCAGCGCTGCTACACGAGTTGCGTCTTCTTTGATTGGCACAAGCGTTAGCTTATCAACGTTACCTTTCGACTCTTTGTCCCAGTAATCTTTAAAGCGTTCAAATTCCACTTTTACGCCCTGTTCACGTGAAGTCACAATGAATGGACCCGTGCCAGATACGTTAGTCGATGCAAATGAGTTACCGTGCTTCACTAGCTCAGACTTGTCTTTGCCGTCTGCGGTTTTACCCGTGTAGAACTTGCTGTCCATAGGGAAGATGTACGTCGCCGTTTGCAGAATAAGTGGGTATGGACCTTTAGTAACCAAATCGAACGTGTTGTCGTCAATTTTGACGATTTTTTCGTACGGGTCGAAGATGTTTTTAAAGTCAGGAGAGCTTTGTAAACGCTGGAACGTCCACACGACGTCGTCAGCCGTTAGAGTATTGCCAGAATGGAATTTCACACCTTCACGCAGTTTGAAACGAACAGTCGTATCGTTAATACGTTCCCAGCTTTCTGCTAGGCGAGGCTCGAAATCCATTTTTTGAGTAAAGCGAACCAACGGATCAAATACCATGTGTGACATTTGCAGTGTGCCACCTGATAGCTGCTCATGTGGGTCAAGCGATACTGGGTCAGCTGCATAGCCAACTTTGATATCTGCTGCCATTGCGTTAAAGCTTAGGCCCGCAGCCATTAGCGCCACTGCTAATTTGCTTTTCATGGTTTTCATTTGCATAACTCCTTCATGCGGGGATACGGATCCCTTGTTGTTGTGTTTGCGTCTTTGTTATGACTAAAGGTTAGCCAAGCGAATTGCTTGGTTTATGCCGTTTCGATCTCTTCTCGCAAGCCAGTAAACTCCGGCATCAGAGAAATCAATTTTTTGCTGTATTCGTGTTGAGGTGCCGTGAATAACTGTTCTGTTGGTGCCACTTCTAAAAGTGTACCCATTTGCATCACACCTACTCGGTCACACATCTGACGAATAACAGGTAAATCGTGGCTGATAAACAACATAGTCAAGTTCAGCTCACTTTGCAGATCTTTCAGCAAGTTTAGAATTTGTGCCTGTACCGATACGTCCAGTGCTGAGGTCGGTTCATCACAAATCAAAAGTCGAGGACGAGTCGCCAACGCACGCGCAATAGAAATACGCTGACGCTGACCACCGGAGAATTCATGAGGGTACTTAAGCCCAGCCATTCGACCCAAACCAACATGATCCAATAGGTCATTCACGATTTGGCGAGTTTCCGACTCGTTTTTCGTCAATTTATGGAAACGGATTGGCTCAGCAATAATATCGAATACCTTCATACGAGGGTTCATTGAAGTATACGGGTTTTGGAACACCATCTGCATTTGACGACGCATCGGGCGGCGCTCTTTCTCAGAGGTTAAAGCGGTCAGGTCAATGCCCTCGAATTTCACCTGACCAGAGTTAGGTTGGTATAAACCAGCAATCACACGTGCAATGGTCGATTTACCTGAACCAGACTCGCCCACCAAACCAAAGGTTTCGCCTTCGTGCACTTCAAAGCTCACATTATTAGATGCTTGCACGTATTCTCGGCGGCTCTCGAACAAAGAGTCTTTGGTCACAAAGCGAAGATTGACGTTCTTCACGTCCAAAAGCGGGCCAGTGTACTCACGCTCATCTTGGCTTTGTCCTAACCAGTGGTTCTTGATATCGAGTGGCTCCATTTCCGCCGCTTCTTCGATATAGCTTACTAACGGGAAACGATCTAGCTTTCTGTCTGAACGTGGTACCGCTGAAATTAGACTGCGAGTGTAAGAGTGATCAGGATCACCCAATACTTTGGCTGTTGGTCCAAACTCCACCAAGTCACCACGATACATTACCGCCACGCGATCGGTGACGTTGGAGACGACACCCATATCGTGAGTAACCAACATACAGCCGACATTGTTCTTGATACACAGCTCGCGGATCAAGTTGAGGATTTGGTCTTGGATAGAAACGTCTAACGCCGTAGTTGGTTCGTCCGCGATGATGAGATCAGGCTCACCAGCCAAAGCAATAGCAATGACAACACGCTGACGCATACCACCAGAGAATTGGTGCGGGTACTGTTTTAAGCGGTTTTCTGGTTGCGGAATACCAACCTGCTGCATAAGAGAAAGCGCGCGCTGATACGCCTCTTCATCAGAGACCTTCATGTTAGCGTGGATCGTCTCTTTCAGCTGTTGCTCAACAGTAAAAAGTGGATTGAGCGAGGTCATCGGATCTTGGAAAATAAAACCTATTTTCGAGCCGCGAACCTTACGCATCGCTTCTGGTGATAGGCCAGAAATTTTTTCTCCATCCAAGAATACATCACCGCTAGCAACGCGACCTGGGGGACTAAGCAAATCGATAACAGCGTTACCAACGGTGGATTTACCCGCACCTGATTCGCCAACAACACCCACGATTTCACCACGTTCAATATGAAAAGAAAGTGACTTCACGGCAGCGTGAACGCCGTGTCGGGATGGGTATTCAATACGAAGGTTTTTCACTTCTAATAGTGACATTTCAGACCTCTACTGCCTTGTCTGTGGTATCGAATCATGCCAAAGGCACCATTCATAACCTGAATGAATCCGTTCAAATTCAGAATAATACTCTGAAATCTTAATGCGGAAATAATTTGGCAAAAATCACACAAAAAAGCAACAATTAAAGTATATTCCGCCGAAAAAACATTAAATAAACGCACAATTAGCGAATAAAAATGCATTAACAAGTATTTAACCATTTTCATATCACACTATTTTTGTGCGTCATGCACCAATAAAACTAGAAAAATGCTCTAAAAGTAAACATGAACTAAACAAAATCATTAACCGCATTATTCATGTGTATTTATTAACATTTAACAAACAATATCATATGCAAAAAGTGTTTTTTCAACATAAAAAACTATTAATAAAATAGTCGGCAAATACAAAAAGCCAAACTTAGGAAGAGAAAGGATAGGTCAAAACGTGAACAAAACAGCAAAACCACACAAATCCTGCTCCAACGCAGAATATGCGTCACTTAAGCGGTTTATTGACTAAGCAAAAGGAAAGTACCGCTATCCTCATTCGTACGTCATAAGAAAACTCGCCGGTTTTAACCCTTTACGACACAATTGAGAGTGGGATAATAGATGAACAGTGTCAAAGCCAAGCCGTAAATAAAAGGAGCCCCTGTGCTTAAAGCGATTTTTTTTGATATGGACGAGACTTTATGTGCAACGTCACAAGCCGATAAAGTTGCAGGACAAGCGTTTACAACTTGGATTCATAAGACCTACCCACAAGTTACCGAGCCAAAAGCGTTTTTGCAGCGCTACTTACAGGGTGTATACAAAAAGCTGAATGCTGAGTTCCCTCACCTTGTGGCTCTGCTACCCGATGAAAATGCCTTCCGTTGTGGCCTGATCCAAAACATCTTGGCGGAGCAAGGCGTCAGCATCACTGCAAAAGAGGCTCAACAAGCTCAAGACTACTTTGACTCTGCACGTATGGGCGCGTTCACCTTCTTCCCTGGTGTAAAAGAAATGCTCAGCGACCTTCGTCAACATTACAAACTCGTCGTGATCACTAACGGCCCGATTTTTTCTCAACACCCTAAATTAAACGCGACACAAATGAGCAACTGGGTGGACCATATTATTGTGGGAGGAGAAGAGCCAGAAGAGAAACCTGCTACAAGTATTTTCCAAAAAGCGCTCGACTTGGTCGAAGTAAAACCAGAAGAGGCTCTACACGTGGGCGACTCTTTACCTGCTGACATTGCTGGCGCTAACAATATGGGCATTTTGAGTGTGTGGGTGAATGCGACAGGCGCAAGTAACTCAACGGATATAACGCCAAGTTTTGAAATCCAAGAAACGGTAGAACTGAAAGAAATCCTTAAAACACTCGCCCAATAAAAGCAGCGGATTAGAAAACTACAAAACCCCAGACACTGCTCTGGGGTTTATTTTGTCAGCTCGAAAAGCATTTGGATCATAGGTGGTCAAAAGCCCCTAGAGCTGTACACTTTGGGGAAAAATTGAAATGGAATGCCGATTCTTTTCAGGAGAGATGCAAAAAAGCCCCAGTCTTTCGACTGAGGCTCTAAATAGCGGTCGGTGAAGAGCCGAATTCTAACTTCAGGCGAACCCCACTTGGGTTCAAATCCATTGATACATTACCGACTAATACAGTCCAAGCGAGATCATAAACTCTAAAACGACGAAAGCCTGCTAAAAAGCAGGCTTTCTAATAGTGGTCGGTGAAGAGGGATTCGAACCCCCGACCCTCTGGTCCCAAACCAGATGCGCTACCAAGCTGCGCTATTCACCGAACTGTATTTGCTGATTTTCTCAAATCAGACAGGACACTTCAACTAAGAAATCACCTTAATTAATGGGGTGGCTAACGAGATTCGAACTCGCGACCACCGGAATCACAATCCAGGGCTCTACCAACTGAGCTATAGCCACCATCAATTTTTTCTGTTTACCGCTCTATATAGCCATAAACTAAATAGTGGTCGGTGAAGAGGGATTCGAACCCCCGACCCTCTGGTCCCAAACCAGATGCGCTACCAAGCTGCGCTATTCACCGACGATGTTTTATCTTGATTAAATCAAGATTGGGAGCAATGCTACCGCATTCAATCTAAAAAAGAAAGAATGGGGTGGCTAACGAGACTTGAACTCGCGACAACCGGAATCACAATCCGGGGCTCTACCAACTGAGCTATAGCCACCACTGATTTTTACCGATGTATCCTCCGAGGCAATGGTACGCCCGAAAGGATTCGAACCTTCGACCTTTGGCTCCGGAGGCCAACGCTCTATCCAACTGAGCTACGGGCGCATGCCCTATCGGCGGAGTGGAATAATACGGATATCACACTATGCCGTCTAGTACTTTTTTTACTTTTTTTATCGTTTGGTCTCTTTTTCGACAGTTATCTTCCGTTAAAGTGGATTTTTGATGTGATTCACGCCCTGTCATGGATAACTTGTTGTTTATTGCAACAAGTTATCGGGATATAATCACCCATTATTTACATTGATTTAACAGCTGCAACCAAGTTGTCTAATCATTCTATGCCATTCAGTGGAATTTAATGATTTCTCTGCTCGGCATTAATACTCTAACTATATAAATAGGTAAGTCACTTACCTCGGGAATGTGAAGTGGGTTTAATGGATATGTCTCGACAAATGATTAGCGTTTTGTTCGCTGCCTTAACGTTTTCTACGGCAGCTTTAGCTTCTGACATCAGCCAAACTGAATACGATGCGATCGCAGAACGCATCCAACCTGTCGGTGATGTTTATCTAGCAGGTTCTGAGCCAGTGAAAGAAGAACCAACCGGTCCACGTGATGGCGCCACAGTTTATGGTACTTTTTGTATTGCTTGTCACGCATCTGGTGTAAACGGCGCACCTAAAACAGGTAATGCCGATGATTGGGCACCACGTATTGCACAAGGCAAAGATACGTTAGTGAAGCACGCATTAGAAGGCTTCAATGCGATGCCAGCCAAAGGAACCTGTATGGACTGTTCTGACGATGAAATCATCGCAGCAATTGACCACATGATTGAAGGTCTATAAGTAAAGACATCAACGAAAAAGGCTTGCCAGTTGGCAAGTCTTTTTGTTTTTAGTCAGTGAGAACAAGGTTACTTTACTTCTTAAACATTGCTCGAATATTGGCAATGTGTGCTTGACCTTTCGCCATACGCTCTTCTGCTGATACTGGCTTTTTGTTTACTTCCCATTCAACGTCATCAAATGGCAACTCATCCAAAAAGCGGCTTTGAGTAGGTTTGATCAACTCGCCAAACTGCCGACGCTCTTTGCACATAGTGAAAGTCAGTTCACGTTGCGCTCGAGTAATACCAACGTACATCAGGCGACGCTCTTCTTCCACGTTATCTTCATCAATACTGGTTTGGTGCGGTAAAATACCTTCTTCGGACCCAATTAAGTATACATATGGGAACTCAAGGCCTTTTGATGCGTGCAAGGTCATCAGTTGTACTGCATCACTGTCTTCATCTTCTTCACCGCGCTCCATCATGTCACGCAAGGTCAAACGTTGAACGACTTCTTTTAACGTTTTCTCTTCTTGATCGTAGTTGTCACCCTCTAGGTCCGCCACTATCCAGGAATAAAGGTCAGAAACGTTCTTCATTCTCATTTCAGCGGCTTTCGGACTTGCTGAAGTTTCGTATAGCCAATCTTCATAATGGATATCACGAACTAGCGAACGAACCGCTTCGACGGTATCACCACGCTCAGCTTGATCAGCAATCGCCACTAGCCATTGGGTGAAACGACGCAGGTTTTCTAGGCCACGTCCCGTTAGGTGCTGTTCGAGCCCCATTTCAAAGCTCGACTCAAACAGGCTCTTGCCTCGCATATTGGCATAACTGCCTAACTTCTCTAACGTCACTGGGCCAATTTCACGTCGTGGAGTATTCACAATGCGCAAAAATGCATTGTCGTCATCCGGATTAACCAAAACGCGCAAATACGCCATGATGTCTTTAATCTCTGCGCGCGCAAAAAACGAGGTGCCGCCAGAAATTTTATACGGTACACGGTTTTGCATCAGAGACTTTTCAATCAAACGTGATTGGTGGTTACCACGATATAGAATCGCATAATCTTTATATTCGGTACGGTTTAGGAACTTATGCGCAATTAGTTCACCCGTTACGCGCTCTGCTTCGTGCTCTTCATTTTTAGCCAACAACACTTTGAGTTTTTCACCGTCAGGAATTTCAGAGAACAAGGACTTCTCATAGACGTGAGGGTTGTTAGCTATCAAAATGTTGGCCGCGCGCAGGATTCGACTCGTTGAACGGTAGTTTTGCTCTAGCTTAATCAAACGCAAATTCGGATAATCTTCACCCAGCAACACGAGGTTCTGAGGTTTCGCACCACGCCATGAATAAATAGACTGATCGTCATCCCCTACAACCGTCAATCGTCCACGTTCTCCGACAATTAATTTGACCAGCTCATACTGACTCGTGTTGGTATCTTGATACTCGTCAACCAGTAGGTAACGGATACGATTCTGCCAACGCTGACGAACGTCTTCATGATTACGTAAGAGTAAAACGGGCATCAAAATTAGGTCATCAAAATCAAGCGCGTTATAGGCTTTCATTTGCTTTTGGTACATATCAAAACAGAACGCAAACAATTGTTGCTGTTCACCTTGCGCACGCGCTTTGGCTTGCTCTGGCGTCAACATGTCGTTTTTCCAGTTGGAAATACAACTCAGAAGCTGACGTAGCAGATCTTTATCACCATCAAGCTGCTTTTCAGTAAGCTCTTTGAGCAGAGCTAGCTGGTCTTGGTCATCAAACAGTGAGAAGCCCGCTTTCAACCCTAAATGCTTGTACTCACGCTTGATGATGTTCAATCCTAAAGTGTGGAATGTTGATACCATCAAACCTTTAGACTCACCTTTCCCTAGCGTTTGACCTACACGCTCCTTCATTTCACGTGCTGCTTTGTTGGTAAACGTCACCGCCGCAATGTTACGCGCTTTGTAACCACATTGCTGAACCAGATAAGCGATTTTATTGGTAATAACACGAGTTTTGCCCGAGCCAGCACCAGCTAGCACTAGGCATGGACCAGACACGTATTTCACGGCTTCATCTTGACTAGGGTTCAGCTTCATAGAAATTCTCTGCGGGTGATGAATGTGGCGCCTATGATAAAGGGGTGGCCTCGTGAAAGCTATGCTGATTTCTTGTAATTTTTACACCAATTAAGTGCAATATTCTGTTGCATAAATGGCGGGTATTTAAGCTATAATGAATGAACGTTCATTCACTAAAGGGTGACATTATGAAGGATAACCCTGCTGTAGATAAACGAGAACAAATCTTAGTCGCTGCTGAACAACTCATTGCTGAATCTGGTTTTCAAGGGCTTTCCATGCAAAAGCTCGCCAATGAGGCAGGTGTCGCAGCAGGGACGATTTACCGTTATTTCTCAGATAAAGAACATCTTTTAGAGGAACTACGCCTTAACGTTGCTAAGCGTGTTGCTACTGCGGTGCAACTAGGTGTTAGTGAAGAGATGCCTTTAAAACAGCGTTATCGAACCATGTGGCTCAATATTTGGAATTTAGCGAGCTCGAACTTAAGTGCGATCAGCAACCGAGTCCAATATGAGTCTTTACCCTGTTCAAATAGTAGCAAAGCTCGGGAACTTGAGAGACAAATGTTTGCCCAAGTAGATCTTCTTTTTAATCAGGGTAAAGACGAGGGAGTATTCAAGCTTCTCGATAACGAAGTACTTTCTGGATTAAGTTTTGAGGCAAGTGTTGCACTTGCTCGGAAACACGCTTTGGGATTTTATCAACTGGATAAGACGGCATTAGAGGCCGCTATTGAAGCCAGTTGGGATGCAATTATTAAACACTAACTTGGAGTTCTTAATAGAATGAAAAAGTGGACTTTCTTTATGTTACTTATCGCCGTTCTCTTGTTCGGCAGCGTGATAGGTTTCAATTTATTTAAGCAACAAAAGATCGCTGAATACATGGCAAACCGTCCTGAACCTGAGTTCCCAGTAACCGTGACAGAAGTGCAAGCGGTGGATTGGGTACCAGTCATCGAGGCAATTGGTTTTATCGAGCCAAACCAAGGCGTGACGGTAGCGAACGAAACGAGCGGTGTTATCGATAAAATCGCGTTTGATTCCGGTACTCAAGTTAAATCGGGTCAGCCATTAGTGTTGCTTGATTCTGAAGTCGAAAAAGCAAATTTGAAGAGCTCGCAAGCTAAGTTGCCAGCGGCAGAAGCGAAATACAAACGCTACCAAGGCCTATTCAAAAAAGGCTCTATTTCTAAAGAAGCGTATGACGAAGCAGAAGCAAACTACTTCTCCTTAAAAGCGGATATTGAAAGCCTGAAAGCAACCATCGACCGACGTGAAATCAAAGCGCCATTTGATGGTGTGGTAGGTATTCGTAACGTGTACCTCGGTCAGTACCTACAGGCGGGCACCGATATTGTTCGCCTTGAAGATACCAGCGTGATGCGCTTGCGCTTCACCGTGCCACAAACCGATATTTCACGTATCAATATCGATCAAGAAGTGGATATCTTTGTTGACGCTTATCCAGACCAACCTTTCAAAGGGTCTATTTCTGCGATTGAACCAGCTGTAAACGTACAAAGTGGTTTGATTCAAGTTCAAGCGGATATCCCTAACAGTGACGGCAAACTACGTAGTGGTATGTTCGCGCGTGCAAACATCATTCTGCCTAAATTAGAAAATCAGGTCACGCTACCTCAAACCGCGATCACATTTACGCTGTATGGCGACAATGTTTATATCGTAACAGAAGAAGATGGCGAAAAACGCGTTAAGCAGCATGTGGTAAAAGTTGGCGAACGCTCTAAAGATATCGCACACATTCTAGAAGGCGTGAAGCCAGGTGATGTAGTGGTGACATCGGGTCAAGTCCGTTTGAGTAACCATGCGAAAGTAAGCATTGTCGAAAGCGATGCAACTACCCCACCTGCTGAAACACCAATGCTTTAAGTTGGAGGCATCATGCGCTTTACAGATGTTTTTATAAAACGTCCAGTTTTAGCGGTATCGATCAGCTTTTTGATTGCATTGCTTGGTTTGCAAGCGGTGTTCAAAATGCAGGTTCGTGAATACCCTGAAATGACGAATACGGTGGTCACCGTGACCACCAGTTACTACGGTGCAAGTGCCAACTTGATCCAAGGCTTTATTACTCAGCCATTGGAGCAAGCGGTAGCGCAAGCCGATAATATTGATTACATGACTTCGCAATCGGTACTGGGTAAATCGACCATTACTGTCAACATGAAGTTGAATACTGATCCAAATGCGGCGTTGTCTGACATTCTGGCGAAAACCAACTCGGTACGTTCACAGCTACCAAAAGAAGCCGAAGACCCAACCGTAACCATGTCGACAGGTTCGACAACGGCGGTACTGTACATCGGCTTTACGAGTGACGAGTTATCTTCAAGCCAGATCACTGACTACCTTGAGCGTGTAATCAACCCGCAGTTGTTCACCGTAAACGGTGTGTCCAAAGTTGACCTGTATGGTGGTATGAAGTACGCACTGCGCGTATGGTTAGATCCTGCCAAAATGGGCGCTTTGAAGCTTACCGCAACCGATGTGATGAGCGTTCTTAACGCCAACAACTACCAATCTGCAACCGGTCAAGCGACGGGTGAGTTCGTGCTTTATAACGGTAGCGCAGATACTCAGGTATCAAACGTTGCTGAACTTGAAGCATTGGTCGTGAAAACTGGTGAAGGGGATGTCATCCGCCTAGGTGATATCGCTAAAGTAACGCTAGAGAAGAGTCACGACGTTTATCGCGCAAGTGCAAACGGTCAAGAAGCTGTGGTTGCGGCGATCAACGCAGCGCCAAGTGCTAACCCAATCAACATTGCAGCAGACGTACTTGAACTGTTGCCTCAGCTTGAGCGCAACCTACCAAGTAACATCAAAATGAACGTAATGTACGACTCAACTATCGCCATCAACGAATCGATTCACGAAGTAGTGAAAACGATTCTTGAAGCAGCAGTAATCGTACTTGTGGTTATCACACTGTTCCTAGGTTCATTCCGCGCGGTAATCATTCCTATCGTGACCATTCCACTTTCATTGATTGGTGTGGCAATGGTGATGCAGGCAATGGGTTTCTCTTGGAACTTGATGACGCTACTGGCGATGGTGCTTGCCATCGGTCTGGTGGTGGATGACGCGATCGTTGTACTAGAAAACGTTGACCGTCACATCAAAGAAGGGGAATCACCATTCCGAGCTGCAATCATTGGTACACGTGAAATTGCGGTTCCAGTTATCGCGATGACATTGACGCTAGGTGCAGTGTACGCACCGATCGCATTGATGGGTGGTATCACCGGTTCATTGTTCAAAGAGTTCGCTTTGACACTGGCAGGTTCAGTATTCGTATCCGGCATCATCGCTTTGACACTATCACCAATGATGTGTTCGAAGATGCTGAAGGCGAACGAGAAGCCAAGCAAGTTTGAGCAAAAAGTTCACCATATCCTTGATGGCATGACCACTCGTTACGAAGGCATGTTGAAAGCGGTAATGGCTCATCGTCCGGTTGTTATTGCGTTTGCAATCATTGTATTTGCAAGCTTACCGGTCTTGTTCAAGTTTATTCCTAGCGAACTAGCACCATCTGAAGATAAAGGTGTGGTCATGCTGATGGGTACCGCCCCATCAAACGCGAACTTGGACTATATCCAAAATACCATGGATGACGTAAACCAAATACTCTCAGATCAACCGGAGGTGGAATACGCGCAGGTCTTTAATGGTGTACCAAACTCAAACCAAGCGTTTGGCCTAGCAACATTGAAGCCTTGGAGTGAACGAGAGGCAAGCCAATCTGAAATCACGAAACGTGTGGGTGGCCTAGTATCAAGTGTGCCTGGTATGTCTGTCACTGCATTCCAAATGCCAGAGCTTCCAGGTGCAGGCTCAGGTCTACCTGTTCAGTTTGTAATTACAACACCAAATAGCTTCGAGAGCTTGTTTACTATCGCTAGCGATATTCTAACCGATGTTGCAAGTAGCCCAATGTTTGTCTATTCCGACCTTGATTTGAACTACGATTCAGCAACGATGAAGATCAAGATCGATAAAGACAAAGCGGGTGCCTACGGTGTGACGATGCAAGACATTGGCATCACTCTCAGCACCATGATGGCAGATGGTTATGTAAACCGAATCGACCTGAATGGTCGCTCGTATGAGGTGATTCCTCAAGTTGAGCGTAAATGGCGTCTAAACCCAGAATCGATGAAGAACTACTATGTACGCTCTGTAGATGGTAAAGCGGTTCCATTAGGCAGTCTGATTACTATCGATGTGGTGGCTGAGCCTCGCTCTTTGCCACACTTCAACCAGCTAAACTCAGCGACTGTGGGTGCAGTACCATCGCCTAGTGTTGCTATGGGTGACGCAATCGACTGGTTTGAGAATATTGCACAAACCAAGCTGCCTGCAGGCTATAACCACGATTACATGGGCGAATCTCGTCAGTTTGTAACGGAAGGTAGTGCCTTGTATGCAACCTTCGGTCTTGCACTTGCGATCATCTTCCTCGTTCTGGCGATTCAATTTGAATCACTCCGCGACCCTATTGTCATCATGGTATCTGTACCTCTGGCAATCTGTGGTGCCTTGATCGCATTGGCCTGGGGTACAGCCTCGATGAACATCTACTCGCAGGTTGGTTTGATCACGCTGGTCGGCCTAATAACCAAGCACGGTATCTTGATCTGTGAAGTAGCCAAAGAAGAGCAGTTACATAATAAACTGTCTCGTATTGATGCGGTGATGGAAGCTGCGAAAGTGCGTCTTCGCCCTATCCTAATGACCACTGCAGCGATGATCGCAGGTCTGATCCCGCTGATGTACGCAACAGGTGCAGGTGCCGCGCAACGTTTCAGTATCGGTATCGTCATCGTTGCAGGCCTTGCAATCGGTACACTGTTCACACTATTCGTACTACCTGTGATTTACAGCTACCTAGCTGAAAAACACAAACCTCTGCCAGTATTTGTTGAAGACAAAGACTTGGAGAAGTTAGCGCGAGTTGACGAAGCGAAAGCAGCTCATCGTGAATTAGCGGATAACAGATAAGCTATTAAGGCATTCAAAAAGGTCACTTCGGTGGCCTTTTTTATTGCCGCTCTCTTTTTTGCCATCTAAGTGGCGACTTTCACGTATCATTTACTTAAAATGAGGACAAATCAAAAGGAGTTTTAGCCACTATGTTTGACCCAAAGAAATTAGAGCAAATTGCTAAACAGATTCACGACTCAATGCCTCAACCTGTAAAAGAATTGGGCTCTGATGTCGATCAGAAAGTTCGTCAAGTAATCCAAGGCCAGCTAAACAAGCTAGATGTTGTAAGTCGCGAAGAGTTTGATGTTCAAACTCAAGTTTTACTACGTACACGTCAAAAGCTAACAGAAATGGAACAGAAGTTGGCGCAACTTGAAGAAAAGCTTGCTGAAAAATAAGTATCAAAGCGCTCCTCACAAAGGAGCGTTTTTCTTATCGGCGCGCAGATAAATCGGCTAAAAACAAAAAGGCTTGGTCAACGGCGACCAAGCCTTTTGATTAGATGTTGTGTTTTATTTTGTATTTATCACTCCAGTCTGCCTGGAGTTTATCTACTGCGTTACTTGAGACTAAGTAAATTACGCTGTATTAAGGTTTCATTTCTAGGAGAAGGCGCGGACTTTACGATAGTAAACGAGCACCTTCGACACCGAAATGGAGTCATTTAGCCGCCCACCGCGATACGCTTCATATCAGTCATGTAACCACGTAGCTCTTCACCGATGTACTCTACAGGGTGGTTACGGATTGTTTCATTCACAGCGATAAGAGTCGCGTTATCCACTTGGTTAGACGTTTCACCTAAACCTTTACCAATTACGTCAGTATTTACGGCTGGCATAAACTTCTCACGTAGAAGCGGCGTTGCTACGTTAGCGAACAGGTAGTTACCGTATTCCGCAGTGTCTGAGATAACCACGTTCATCTCGTATAAACGCTTACGTGCGATAGTGTTTGCGATAAGTGGCAGCTCGTGTAGAGACTCGTAGTAAGCAGACTCATCGATGATGCCAGATGCCGTCATCGCTTCGAATGCTAGCTCAACACCCGCACGAACCATAGCAACCATCAAGATACCGTTATCGAAGTACTCTTGCTCAGAGATTTCTACGTCAGTTTCTGGGTAGTTTTCGAAAGCAGTTTCACCTGTTTCTGCACGCCAGCCTAGTAGATTTGCATCGTCGTTTGCCCAGTCAGCCATCATAGTGCTAGAGAAGTGACCGGTGATGATGTCATCCATGTGCTTGTTGTATAGCGGACGCATCAGTTCTTTTAGCTCTTCAGAAAGCTCAAATGCTTTCACTTTTGCAGGGTTAGTTAGGCGATCCATCATGTGAGTGATACCACCAAACTTCAGTGCTTCAGTGATGGTTTCCCAACCGTATTGAAGAAGCTTACCAGCGTAGCCAGGATCGATACCATCAGCAATCATCTTCTCGTAACATACGATAGAGCCAGCCTGTAGCATGCCACAAAGGATAGTTTGCTCACCCATTAGGTCAGATTTCACCTCAGCAACAAAAGAAGACTCTAGACAGCCTGCACGGTGACCACCTGTTGCTGCAGCCCAAGCTTTCGCGATATCCCAACCTTCACCTTTTGGGTCGTTCTCTGGGTGAACAGCGATAAGAGTCGGTACACCGAAACCGCGCTTGTATTCTTCACGAACTTCCGTACCTGGACATTTAGGTGCAACCATTACTACCGTTAGGTCTTTACGGATTTGCATGCCTTCTTCAACAACGTTGAAACCGTGAGAGTAACCTAGTGCTGCGCCTTCTTTCATTAACGGCATTACCGTCTCAACAACGTTTGTGTGCTGCTTATCTGGAGTAAGGTTTACTACTAGATCAGCTTGTGGAATTAGCGTTTCGTAGCTACCTACCTCAAAACCGTTGTCTTTTGCGTTTTTGAATGACTGGCGTTGCTCATCAATCGCGGCTTGGCGAAGCGCATAAGCAACGTCTAGACCAGAGTCGCGCATGTTCAGACCTTGGTTAAGACCTTGAGCACCACAACCTACAATGACTACTTTCTTACCTTTCAGATAATCCGCTTCTGAAGCGAACTCACTGCGGTCCATAAAACGACAACGACCTAATTGGTCCAACTGCTCGCGCAAGTTTAGGGTATTGAAATAATTAGCCATCAGGGTGCTCCTTTGAGATTCTTCCATTGAGGTCAGTAATTGCCTTACCGAATAACTTCATACTAAAACAGACATGAGATTGCTTAAAGTGATATATTCACAATTAGTTATTGCAATTTATGCAACATGGAAATGAAAATTTAATGAATATCAAAAGCCTGCAACTTTTCATTCATCTCTGTGAGAGTAAAAGTTTCGCCAAGACCGCAGCGGCAATGCATATTAGCCCTTCAGCCTTAAGCCGACAGATACAAAAATTAGAGGAGGAAACCAGCCAACAATTGTTTTTACGCGACAACCGTAGCGTTGATTTAACTATCCAAGGTAAAAAGCTAGTCCCAGTCGCCTTAAAGATTCTTGGCGAATGGCAGCAGTATCAGAGTCATCTGAAGGGAACCGAGGATGAATTGAAAGGAGAAATCCGTCTCTTTTGTTCTGTTACTGCAAGCTACAGCCATCTTCCGGAGCTAATCTCTGACTTTCGTATTCAGAACCCTTTCATTGAGTTCAAACTATCAACCGGCGATCCAGCTCAAGCGATCGACAAAATACTAGCAGATGAAGCCGATATTGCCATATCAGCCAAGTCAGAACAGATGCCAAATAAAATCGTATTTGAAACGATCAGTGAAATCCCACTTTCTGTCATCGCACCTGTTGGGGTTAGTGCGTTTGCTGAAGAGCTACAAAAAGAAAAACCAGACTGGTCGGTCATTCCATTCATACTCCCAGAAGCAGGGACGGCAAGGGACAGGGCCAATACTTGGCTCAAACAAATGAAAATAAAGCCAAAGATTTACGCACAAACTTCCGGACATGAAGCCATCGTAAGTATGGTTGCATTGGGGTGTGGAGTAGGTATCGCACCTGATGTTGTAATCAACAACAGTCCGGTAAGAGAAAAGATAAATCGTTTAAAAGTCTTACCAATTAAACCTTTTAAACTTGGTGTTTGCTGCAACAAAACTCAGCTGGAGAATCCGCTTGTTAAAGCCTTTTGGAAGGTTGCAGAGAGCAAGTATATCGCACCTTAGATGAACATAGGTATAAAGTGAGCTAATTTTAAAACTCTATAGATGCAAAAAAGCCCGCTCTTTCGAGCGGGCTTCTTAAATTTAAAGCCTGGCGATGTCCTACTCTCACATGGGGAAGCCCCACACTACCATCGGCGCTATTTCGTTTCACTTCTGA
>NZ_JAWOWJ010000007.1:226870-265163 GCF_033340495.1 Vibrio sp. 1249-1 | reverse complement strand
CACGCTTAAAAATAATAAAAGCAGACTTGACCTGATAGTTTGGCTGTGAGCAATTATGTGCTTAGTGCATCTAACGCCTGAATTAAGCTGCGCCGCGAAGCGGCGTCGGCTTGAATGAACTGTTAGACATCATTGGCGTGGAGCCGAGCAGACTGGCGGCTTCGTGCTTCACAAAGTAAATGAACGCAGTCAACTGATCAGCGCGTGAGGCCAAGCAATCCATCCCTTGTCCAAGGTAAGCCTGCTGGGCTTCAAGCAGCACGGGCTGATGTTGGACGGGCAGGCGTTCCATTACCCAGTTGGCAGCTACATCCTTCGGCGCGATCTTGCCGGTTGCTGCGCTGTACCAAATGCGAGACAAAGTAAGCACTACATTCCGCTCGTCGCCTGCCCAATCCGGTTGTGAGTTCCATAGTTTCAAGGTGTCGGCCAGTGCTTTGAATAGATCGCTTTCCGGGACTGAGTTGAAGAAATCTTCCGCGGCCGAACCTGCCAAGGCAAGGCTGTGTTGCCTTGCTTTAGTTAGCAGAATAGCCAGATCAACATCGGTTGTCGCGGGCTCGAAGATGCCCGCAAGAATGTCCTTGCGCTGCCACTCCCCGAATTGCAGTTCCCGTCTGGCTGGATAACGCCAAGGAACAACATCGCCGTACACGACGATGGTAACTTCCAAGGCACGGAGAGCTTCACTTTGGCCGGGAGAAGCGGAAACTTCCAGGAAATCTACGAACAGAGCCTGCCGCACAGTCTCATCGAGCTGTGCAGTCACAGTAACCAGCAAATCAATATCACTGCATGGCTTCAGGCCACCGTCGAGTGCAGAGCCGTACAAATGCACGGCCAGCAACGTCGATCCCAGATGATGCTCGATGACGTTGAGTGCCTGTGATAGCTGTACCGAAATCTCGGCGGGCACTGCGTTGCTCATGATGTCTAACTCCCAATTTGTGTAGGGCTTATTATGCACGCTTAAAAATAATAAAAGCAGACTTGACCTGATAGTTTGGCTGTGAGCAATTATGTGCTTAGTGCATCTAACGCCGCTAAGCAGCGGCACATTTTGCGTTTTGAGCGCAGCGAAGCAAAATGTGTCCGATGGCTTGGATGGTTAACCCCTTTGCCAGATTTGATAGCGATAATTTATATTTGAATGAAATTCCTGCTCGAACACCACATTGAACTCTTTGGGGATTTCCGGAAAGAAAACATTGCCCTCTGGCTCGGAATCTATTGTCGAGATATGTAGCGTGTCGGCATGGGCGATCAGACTCTTGTAGATCTCTCCACCACCAGAAACAACAACATGGTTCGTAAGAGTCTTTAGCTCCCTCATTGCTGCTTCTATAGATGGAAACACAACCACATCATCGTTAGTAGCTACCGATCCTGAGCGGCTGACAACTGCATACTTTCTATTTGGGAGAGCCCCCATTGCCTCAAATGTTTTACGGCCGACTAAGAGCCATTGATTGTAAGTTATTGCTTTAAAAAGCAGCTGCTCACCTTTAGCGTTCCACGGGATATCCGAGCCGCAGCCAATAACCCCATTTCTTGCTTTTGCAGCCATTAGTGATATTTTCACGATACTCCTTTGGGTTAACGCCGCCATAAACGGCGACAGGGTGGCGCGCCTATTGCGCATAAAATGGCGAAGCCATGCGCAACAGGCGCGGAATCTCTGGCGTCCGGTTTGATGGCTTTGTTATGCAAAGGACTAGTCTTCAATGACGTGTAAACCACGGCGCTTTAAGTCCTCCAACGAATCCAACATTCCCCTTATTAATTCAACAGGATGCCCCTCCCAGTCTTCAACAACGCCAACAATTCTCAAGGGTTCGCAGGTTCTATAGGACTGTGTTGGATTACCGGGAAATCTTTTGTTCGTAAGATTCGGATCGTCTTCGAACGGTCCTGTTGGCTCAACTATGTATATGTAGCCGCGACCCTCGAGGCCAGACAGTGACATAGCAAGTTCAGCTCCCCAAACTGCTGGCTCCATCAAGGCTGAAAAGTAGATGTGCTTAAGAATACGACCGTCCTCGAAATGAGAGATGAACCCTGTGGTTAGCAAGTCACCAATCGCCAAATTGGCTTTGGTTCCATGATAGAACGGTCCTTGCACCTGCTTGTAATTATCATGAGAGATGGGAATCCAATCTTTTACCATTTTAAGACCCTTAATTGTTGGGATTTGGCTGCATAACTTTGTTTTAGGGCGACTGCCCTGCTGCGTAACATCGTTGCTGCTCCATAACATCAAACATCGACCCACGGCGTAACGCGCTTGCTGCTTGGATGCCCGAGGCATAGACTGTACAAAAAAACAGTCATAACAAGCCATGAAAACCGCCACTGCGCCGTTACCACCGCTGCGTTCGGTCAAGGTTCTGGACCAGTTGCGTGAGCGCATACGCTACTTGCATTACAGCTTACCAACCGAACAGGCTTATGTCCACTGGGTTCGTGCCTTCATCCGTTTCCACGGTGTGCGTCACCCGGCAACCTTGGGCAGCAGCGAAGTCGAGGCATTTCTGTCCTGGCTGGCGAACGAGCGCAAGGTTTCGGTCTCCACGCATCGTCAGGCATTGGCGGCCTTGCTGTTCTTCTACGGCAAGGTGCTGTGCACGGATCTGCCCTGGCTTCAGGAGATCGGAAGACCTCGGCCGTCGCGGCGCTTGCCGGTGGTGCTGACCCCGGATGAAGTGGTTCGCATCCTCGGTTTTCTGGAAGGCGAGCATCGTTTGTTCGCCCAGCTTCTGTATGGAACGGGCATGCGGATCAGTGAGGGTTTGCAACTGCGGGTCAAGGATCTGGATTTCGATCACGGCACGATCATCGTGCGGGAGGGCAAGGGCTCCAAGGATCGGGCCTTGATGTTACCCGAGAGCTTGGCACCCAGCCTGCGCGAGCAGCTGTCGCGTGCACGGGCATGGTGGCTGAAGGACCAGGCCGAGGGCCGCAGCGGCGTTGCGCTTCCCGACGCCCTTGAGCGGAAGTATCCGCGCGCCGGGCATTCCTGGCCGTGGTTCTGGGTTTTTGCGCAGCACACGCATTCGACCGATCCACGGAGCGGTGTCGTGCGTCGCCATCACATGTATGACCAGACCTTTCAGCGCGCCTTCAAACGTGCCGTAGAACAAGCAGGCATCACGAAGCCCGCCACACCGCACACCCTCCGCCACTCGTTCGCGACGGCCTTGCTCCGCAGCGGTTACGACATTCGAACCGTGCAGGATCTGCTCGGCCATTCCGACGTCTCTACGACGATGATTTACACGCATGTGCTGAAAGTTGGCGGTGCCGGAGTGCGCTCACCGCTTGATGCGCTGCCGCCCCTCACTAGTGAGAGGTAGGGCAGCGCAAGTCAATCCTGGCGGATTCACTACCCCTGCGCGAAGGCCATCGGTGCCGCATCGAACGGCCGGTTGCGGAAAGTCCTCCCTGCGTCCGCTGATGGCCGGCAGCAGCCCGTCGTTGCCTGATGGATCCAACCCCTCCGCTGCTATAGTGCAGTCGGCTTCTGACGTTCAGTGCAGCCGTCTTCTGAAAACGACAAACGATGTCAGAATAGAGTTAAATTTCCTATTGATTGACATATTCCGTCAAAGGTAATAGATTTCATCCTGACACTTTTGCCTTTGGAGGCATCTTGCAAGGTCAACGCATCGGCTATGTCCGCGTCAGCAGCTTCGACCAGAACCCGGAACGGCAATTGGAGGGTGTTCAGGTGGCGCGGGTGTTCACCGACAAGGCTTCTGGCAAGGACACCCAGCGTCCCGAGCTGGAAAGGCTGCTGGCCTTCGTCCGCGAGGGCGACACCGTGGTGGTGCATAGCATGGACAGGCTGGCACGCAACCTTGATGACCTGCGCCGCATCGTCCAAGGGCTGACACAACGGGGCGTGCGCATGGAGTTCGTCAAAGAAGGGCTGAAGTTCACCGGCGAGGACTCACCGATGGCCAATCTGATGCTGTCGGTCATGGGAGCCTTCGCTGAGTTCGAGCGCGCCCTGATCCGCGAACGTCAGCGCGAGGGAATCGTGCTGGCCAAGCAGCGCGGTGCCTACCGGGGACGAAAGAAATCGCTGAACAGCGAACAAATTGCCGAGTTGAAACGGCGAGTTGCGGCAGGCGACCAAAAAACCTTGGTGGCCCGTGACTTCGGCATCAGCCGCGAAACCTTGTACCAGTACCTGCGGGAAGACTGACCATGCCACGCCGCTCAATCCTGTCCGCCACCGAGCGCGAAAGCCTGCTGGCACTGCCAGATGCCAAAGACGAACTGATACGGCACTACACGTTCAACGAAACCGACCTGTCGGTGATCCGTCAGCGTCGCGGCGCCGCGAATCGATTGGGCTTCGCTGTGCAGCTTTGCTACTTGCGATTCCCTGGCACCTTTTTGGGCGTCGATGAGCCTCCGTTTCCGCCCCTGTTGCGCATGGTGGCCGCGCAACTCAAGATGCCAGTGGAAAGTTGGAGCGAGTACGGCCAGCGCGAACAGACACGGCGGGAGCACTTGGTCGAGCTGCAAACGGTTTTTGGGTTCAAGCCCTTCACCATGAGCCACTATCGGCAAGCCGTGCATACATTGACCGAGCTGGCCTTGCAGACCGACAAAGGCATCGTGCTGGCGAGCGCACTTGTCGAGAATCTGCGGCGGCAGAGCATTATCCTGCCCGCCATGAATGCCATCGAGCGCGCAAGCGCCGAGGCCATCACCCGTGCCAACCGACGCATTTACGCGGCGCTGACCGATTCTTTGTTATCACCCCACCGTCAGCGCCTGGACGAACTTCTCAAGCGCAAGGACGGCAGTAAAGTGACGTGGCTGGCATGGCTGCGCCAGTCGCCTGCCAAACCGAACTCTCGCCACATGCTCGAACATATTGAGCGCCTGAAATCCTGGCAAGCACTTGATCTGCCCGCAGGCATCGAGCGGCAGGTTCACCAGAACCGCCTGCTCAAAATCGCTCGTGAAGGTGGCCAGATGACGCCTGCTGATCTGGCAAAGTTCGAGGTGCAACGACGCTATGCCACGCTGGTAGCGCTGGCCATCGAAGGCATGGCCACCGTCACCGATGAAATCATCGACCTTCACGATCGCATCATCGGCAAGCTGTTCAACGCGGCCAAGAACAAGCATCAGCAGCAGTTCCAGGCTTCCGGCAAGGCGATCAACGACAAGGTGCGGATGTATGGGCGCATCGGTCAAGCGTTGATTGAGGCCAAGCAAAGCGGCAGCGATCCGTTCGCCGCCATCGAGGCCGTTATGCCCTGGGACACCTTCGCCGCCAGCGTCACCGAAGCGCAAACATTGGCGCGGCCTGCCGACTTTGATTTCCTGCACCACATCGGTGAAAGCTATGCCACGCTACGCCGCTACGCGCCGCAGTTCCTGGGCGTGCTCAAATTGCGGGCTGCGCCCGCCGCCAAGGGTGTGCTCGATGCCATCGACATGCTGCGCGGCATGAACAGCGACAGCGCGCGCAAGGTGCCCGCCGATGCGCCAACCGCATTCATCAAGCCGCGCTGGGCAAAGCTGGTTCTGACCGACGACGGCATCGACCGGCGTTACTACGAGTTATGCGCCCTGTCGGAGCTGAAGAACGCGCTGCGCTCCGGTGATGTCTGGGTGCAGGGTTCTCGCCAGTTCAAGGACTTCGACGAATACCTGGTGCCGGTCGAGAAGTTCGCCACTTTGAAGCTGGCCAGCGAATTGCCGCTGGCAGTGGCCACCGACTGCGACCAATACCTGCATGACCGGTTGGAATTGTTGGAGGCGCAACTCGCCACAGTCAACCGCATGGCTGCGGCCAACGACTTACCGGATGCCATCATCACCACCGCGTCAGGCCTGAAGATCACGCCGCTGGACGCGGCAGTACCAGACGCCGCGCAAGCCATGATCGACCAGACAGCTATGCTGCTGCCGCACCTCAAAATCACCGAGTTGCTGATGGAGGTCGATGAATGGACGGGCTTCACCCGCCACTTCACACACCTGAAGACCAGCGACACGGCCAAGGACAAAACCTTGCTGTTGACGACGATCCTGGCCGACGCGATCAACCTGGGTCTGACCAAAATGGCCGAGTCCTGCCCTGGCACCACCTACGCCAAGCTGTCTTGGCTGCAAGCCTGGCACATCCGCGATGAAACCTATTCGACGGCGCTGGCCGAGCTGGTGAATGCGCAGTTTCGGCAACCCTTCGCCGGCAACTGGGGTGACGGCACCACGTCATCGTCGGACGGCCAGAACTTCAGAACCGGCAGCAAACCAGAAAGCACTGGTCATATCAACCCGAAGTATGGAAGCAGTCCAGGACGGACTTTCTACACCCATATCTCCGACCAGTACGCGCCCTTCAGTGCCAAGGTGGTCAACGTGGGCATTCGTGATTCAACTTACGTGCTTGATGGCCTGCTGTACCACGAGTCGGACTTGCGCATCGAGGAACACTACACCGACACGGCAGGCTTCACCGATCACGTGTTTGGCTTGATGCATTTGCTGGGATTTCGCTTCGCGCCGCGTATCCGTGACTTGGGCGAAACCAAGCTATTCATCCCCAAGGGCGATGCCGCCTATGACGCGCTCAAGCCGATGATTAGCAGCGACAGGCTGAACATCAAGCAAATACGCGCCCATTGGGATGAAATTCTGCGGCTGGCCACCTCCATCAAGCAAGGCACGGTAACGGCTTCGCTGATGCTGCGCAAACTCGGCAGCTACCCGCGCCAGAACGGCTTGGCCGTGGCGTTGCGCGAGCTGGGGCGCATCGAGCGCACGCTGTTCATTTTGGATTGGCTGCAAAGCGTGGAGCTGCGCCGCCGCGTCCATGCGGGGCTGAATAAGGGCGAGGCGCGCAACGCGCTGGCCAGGGCGGTCTTCTTCTACCGATTGGGTGAAATCCGCGACCGCAGTTTTGAGCAGCAGCGCTACCGGGCCAGCGGCCTCAATCTGGTGACGGCGGCCATCGTGTTGTGGAACACGGTATATCTGGAGCGTGCCACCAGTGCTTTGCGTGGCAACGGCACGGCGCTGGACGACACATTGTTGCAATATCTGTCGCCGCTGGGGTGGGAGCACATCAACCTGACCGGCGATTACCTATGGCGCAGCAGCGCCAAGGTCGGTGCGGGGAAGTTTAGGCCATTGCGACCGCTGCCACCGGCTTAGCGTGCTTTATTTTCCGTTTTCTGAGACGACCCCAATGATTCCCTTTTAGAAGGCGAAGAGCTTCTATCTCTACTCCAGCGCGCTCAATCTTGCACATGTATTTACCATCCGTAGTCGGCAGTGATTCGCCTACAGATACCCATTGGCCAAAAGATTTTTTGTATGGTGTCATTCGTCTTCCCCGTTTTGCTCGAAGTAACCATGTAGATCCAGAACTTCGAAGGTATTGTCTATCGCTCGTATTTGCGAAATAGCAAAGTCTCGGGCTTCACTCTCACTCTTAAAGAACAGTGGCTCTTGATAGGGCGCGATATGCGGTCTTGAGATACCATTGCAATAATCAAAATCGGTACCGAAGTCGACCTCAACAAACCAACGCTTATCTGCAGTGCCGATCACCATTAATCCAGAATCGGGATAAATGCCGGTTGCCCACGTGACCATGCTATCGAGATGTTCATGATAGTTTGTGTCATACATTTGGTGAGTATTGACCGTGTTCTTAAACATTAAACTGTCCAAAGCCGCGAGGTAATCTGCAGCTACATGGCTGCTTACTAAGATACATCACCCAGCAGGTGCGCCAGTTTCCTCTTGGATTTGGGGAGGTATCGAGCAAACCTCTTTCTATATCTGATAGGTGTACACGGACTGAATTAGTAGACGTATTACCCATTAAGCCAGTAATTCGATTTGCTGTTACTCGTGCTTTTGCTTCTTGTTTACCATCTGACAAATCGAAATCTTTCGGGTTATCTTGCTGATGAATTTCAATGATCGCAGTCATCTAACTGTCCTTAGAGTCCAAAAGTGAGTATTTGTTATTCAAAAACAAGCACTTTCAAACAATGTTCGTTTCATAAATCAATTTCTTGGCGCATAATACAATAAATGTCTTACATGTTTAATATGTGGCGTTAAATTGATGTATAAAACTATCAACATTTACTGTTTACAACGAGACTCAGGTTTGCAGCATGAGAAATACAAAGAGTGGTAAAATGGTTATGTGCGAAATAACAGGTGAATAATACGTTGAATATAAGACATTCGATTCCACTGCCTCCTGCGATGCCATTGTTTGGCTCAGCTGAGGAATTGGATAACCCTAGCCCATACATTAACGAGTTCGTTGCACATTTGACGATTAACCTTGTCGAAGATGCCGGCGAGTTATATGAGCATGCTATTGCTTGGCTATCAGAGCAAAAAGAAGCATACAATAACTTCAAAGCCTACCGCGCCGAGATTAATACGTTTCTTCATTGGTGCTGGTCTGTTCAAGGTATGTCTGTATCGATGGTGAATCGCGCCAGAATGCGCGAATACATTGAATGGTGTGAGAACCCGCCAGAAGAACTGATCGGCACCTACAACGCGGCACAGTTCGTATTTAACAAGGGTATTGGCGAGAATGTGCCTAATTTCAAATGGCGACTGTTCCGAAAATCAAAACCTAAGTCATCAAATGCCGATATAAACGAAGTTAAATACAAACTCTCTGCTAATGCAGCACATCAAAAACTGAGCATATTGAGCTTATTCTTTCAGTATTTGAATGCCGAAGAGTACTGTGATGCAAATCCTGCAGCGATAGTCTTAAAGTTTGGGAAGTACAAATCAAAATCTCAATCTACTGCAGCCGGTGAAGATGATGACGAAATGAAGTTCTTCTCTGATTTGCAGTGGTCATATGTAATGGATACCGTCGAAGAGATGGCCCAAGAAGACCCTCAAACTCACGAAAGAACACTATTCCTGGTGAGGCTGCTTTACGGAACCTACTGCCGTATTTCAGAGATCGGGGCTCGCCCCGGCTATGCGCCAGTCATGTCCCAGTTCAGGCGTGACAAAAAAACCGGTTATCTGGGCTTCTACATCCCTAAGTCTAAGGGCGGTAAGCGACGCACAGTAGCCGTGTCGGATGAACTCAAAGAGGCACTAATCCGTTACAGGACATTCCGTAAACTCCCGGAGATGCCAAGTCCCACGGATGATGAACCATTGTTTGTTCGTCACAGAGCAGCTTCACATGGCCGCGAAGAAGGCGTGTTGAATGCAAACTTGGGGATTCGACAAATACGCGAAATAATTCAAGAAGTTCTCGATAAAACTGCTGCGCGATTTGAAAAAGATGGTTTGATGGAAGACGCTGCAGAGATAAGAGTTCTAACTGTCCATAGCATTCGTCACACTGGTATCTCACATGACATTGCTAATGGCCGACCTTTGCAACACGTTCAAGCGGATGCTGGACACGAAAGTATTGATGTAACGTCACGTTACTTACACACAACAAGAGCTGAGCGACATCATAGTGCTAAGACTAAGAAGTTGAATCCTCTTGAATAAAACTGGTAATACTACTGCTGATGCATTCCCGATCAGTCCGATTAAACATGAACACTGATGCCTACCCTATTGGCTTAAACTAGAGGTTACAATGACAGAACTTACTAAAGTGCTACTAAATATCCGTTCCCTTCGTGCTTACGCTCGTGAAGAAATGACGTTGGAACAATTGGAGGACGCGCTTAATAAGCTGACTACTGTAGTAGAAGAACGCAGAGAAGCAGAAGAATTGGAGCGCGCAGCGCAAAAAGAACAAGAAGAGAAAATGAGTGCCATCGCTAAGCAAATTGAAGAGCAAGGCCTAGATGTAGAACAGCTGATCTCTGCATTAACAGGCGCGACTAAAGCGAAAGCGAAAGGTACCCGCCAACCTCGACCAGCAAAGTATAAATACACTGATGAAGCTGGTGTAGAGAAGACGTGGACTGGCCAAGGCCGTACTCCTTCCATCATTCAATCAGCGATCGATAGCGGTGATAAAAAGCTAGAAGATTTTGCAATTTAATCTTCTTAATATTCGGTGGATGAAAAAGGGAGCAAATGTGCTCCCTTTTTTAATAAGTCTTACAGGTAAATAAACGGAGAAGCTTCATATTGATTGTGTACCTTCAAATCGTTACTAGTACTCGCCATCAATTTTTCATAAGCAATCGCTTCATCTGATGAAACATCTCGGAGATAATCCTCCTTGTTTCGTTCCCACATTTGATTAATCTTTTCGTGTACCCATTCTCCACTAGGTATATCGGAAATGTATTCATGCATATGAAAATTCGGATCAGATCTATCCATTTCATTCCACCATTTTTCTGTCTGTTCATAATCCATTAAACCCTGCAAATGCTCGATGCCGTCGCCATAGGAAACTGACCACCGTTCATTCTCTAGCTTGGAACAAACATACAAAAACTCTATTAACTCACGCGAGTTAGAAATAGACAGGTAAGTCTCAGGATGTTTTTGAAACTCATTGAGCAAGTCATTATCAGAGAGGTCAGCTAATTCTCGGTACAATTCATGGCGTTTCTTAGCTTCAATTGTGCTTTTATGAGCATACCGGTTGCAAAACCAACCAATCACCAAAGCCTCAAGTTTTGTGTCAAAAATAACAACACCTGAAACTTCGGCAGAAGAGTCAGATAAATCATTTTTTGATGGCAACGTCAACCTAACAGGTAAGATCTTTTCTTTAGCAATTGCTAACTTGGCAAAAATTTCGATAGGGAACTTGGCAATAAATTGATAACGCCCTGAAAGGGCGCCTTCATAAATATCGTAAAAATCAACAACAGCCAAGTTAGACAGGACGGACTTAGTTAGCTTCTTACCATCTACCTTAAGTGTGTTTACCGTTACGGTGGTATTTGAAGTTTGAAAATTCAAGTGTTCACCAATGGTCGATTTAGGATTCAGATCAAATATAACAACACAAGGATTAGCTGTATAACTTAAACATCAAATTAGATGACAATATGGCGCTTTTTACTCACATACAAGACCATTGAACATATAAATGCCTTTTTCTCTTGTCACCCTAATAACATCGATTAGGAGTTCGTATTCAATTTCAGTAGCTTTGGTTAGATAACGGTAGAGGTCTAAATCTTCATCACCTTTACTTGATAGGTGAGCGATCAAGTCAGCTACCAAGCCCAGTTTATTGCTTTCGATTTCGTGTCGTAGTGCATTAATCAGGTCTTCATTTTTCATGCGAATCATTACTCATTAAATCGATATTGTTTATCGGCGTTTATAGTGATTTCAATCAATAGAATTTAGCTTTCTGCGCCAACGAAAGCCAAGGTATGTGAAGACAGGAAGAGTAAATAGTACTGTTCCTTGGCCCAACCAGAAACCAAGAGCAAGAAACGCCATTGCACTCACCGTTACTTCGTCTAGAAACCGTGCTTTAAGCTCAGTTGATGCATTATTAATTTTCAGACCACTGATTACCTTGCAAGGCCAAAGAACTCTTAGCGCTTGGTTAATAGGTTCTGCGCCTTTCGTTTTTGCAATCCGCTTATAGATCATGATAGGCATAGCCCTCGATGTGTTATGTAAGCCGCGGTAATCTGACTGATGAATTGTTCAGATTCGCTGGGCAGAAACTCAAGCAATTCTTCCAACCCAATATCGCCACCACTATGCTGTCGTTCGAAAATCTCAACGAAGAATACTGGGCTATCAGTGAAATAACTTTCATCTCGTTGGATCTGCAAATACTCTTCATGTATTAAATCACCACCAGCTGATGGTGAAAGGAAAAGGTTATCTGCATCATCAGCGATCTCAACAATAGGTACAGTAATCCCCTTCTCTAGCAATGCATTAAGAACGGATTCGGTTACGGCTAGTGGCTGGAATCTTCCATTACCGGTTACGATTATCTGCATTCTATCCAGGACAACCCCACTCATTATGAACTTATATACGTCATTGTTTAAGAGTGAAGTATCCCATAACCATCGGTTTTATTCATCTTTGAAACACCCCTTCCCTTGCTGTTTGTACCATGATTTGAGTTCTTCAATCACACCATCAACTGAATCTTCACGACTTGCGGCAGGGTGGAAAATCAAACCATTACCTTCTGGGTGTTCAACAATAGTAGAGAAGTGTTTTGCCAGCTTGGAAATGTACTCATCATATTCTGAGTCCGGGAGGTTATTAGTCTCAGTGTCTTCAAAAAATTCATCCAGAAATCGTCTAAATTCTGATTCTGTGTAGTCTTGGAGTTTACCTTTTAGTTCCATTTCATAAGCCTTTATGAATATCGATATGTCTTCTCGGAGTCATTACTCTTAAATTGTCCACGTCATACACTTTACCACCGTGCTGAACCTCTTCAACATGGTGTATCTCATAACGATCCCGTCCACCTTTTTGTTCTGTTGGTATAGGGAATGGAGAGCTACCACGCTTAATGATGCGCTGATTAGCCTTGCTAAACTGGCTCAATAAATCAGGGTCATTTGCCACTTCTAGCCAAAATGCCTTCCTAAATGCATCAAAGCTCTTGAATTCCTCCCCTCGTAACTTGTCAGCGATTTGATTAGGAATTGGAGCCCCAAGTTCTTCCCCTGCCGTTTCGAGCCATATACCAGCGATCTCTTCACCATGACCGGTAACTACACCACTTTCGTCACGTGCAGTCTTCCTAAACACTATGTAAAGTGGAGGCAACCCAGAGTCAATTGGAAACGTGATGATGTACTCGGCTAGATCATCTTCTGGATAGAGCGCCGTCCCAAGTTCTTGCTCATGTTCTTCAATAGGACGGACCCAGATATTTTGTACGTCCAGCTCGTTGTTTTCAGTTGTCACGGTATCGGGAGATAGTACATCCGTGGAACCATCAGGTGTCCATGTTAACGTGATCCCGTAGTCCAGTTCCGCGACAAAGTTCTGGCCACTTTTCTCTGCGGCACGCTTAGAAACCCGATCACCATACGCGGCGCCATCCCCAGTTTTAATCCCGACGATTTGCTGCTTTCCGTTTTCATCGGTGTACATATTGAAACGAACACGCATTTGACCAGAGTCATGTGCATGGTATTCGGGGTGAGCATCCAGCGTGCTATCCGCTAATTGAGATGGCCATAATGCTGCAAGTAGAAAGCCACCTACTCGAGCAAATGCACCGACCGCCTCACCGGAAATAGCCCAAGAGCCCATAGTGTTTGATGTACTGGTACTGATCAAACCTAAATTAGAAGCCCCAGCACTTGCCGGCAAAGCAAGAATAGCGGCCTTGCCGTAGTCAGTTGCCTTACTATCTTTACTAAGCGTTTTGACGTTCACTACCGGATAGTCTTTCTCGAGCAACCGTTCTTGGTTGATTGAATGACAGCTAGTGCCTGAAATTAGTGGGTCAGTATGGCGGTAGAAGACATTTGAAGCGCAATTGTAGGTACCTGGTGATGTCGGTGGTAGTTCCGTCTTTTTGTCACTTTTAACTGGTGCTGGTGGTGCGGAAACCTTCAATACGTCACCAACCTTTAGCTTCATTGGGTCATCGTTGAATTCAGGGTTAAGGTCTAATAGCTGTTTTGCGTTGAGATTATGTTGCTCTGCGATCTCTGGCCACAATTCACGACTGTTGGTATTTGGATTAATTGAAACCGTATGTGTTGCTTGTGGAGGTGGAGGTGTTGCGTTAGAAGTAACTGAGAGCCTTTCATCTACAGGGAGATTTGGGGCTGATAGTAGTGCGTTAACATCCAGAACCTTCCCATTCTCATTGACCCATTCGTCATTGATATTGGCTAATTGTTCCTTCGTGATTTGATGATCTAAATACACAAGGCTTTGGTCAGTGACCAGCTGACCATCAATCTTCCAATACACTAGGATAGTATTTTGATACAAGTTAGCTAACTGCTCGTCATCGAGCCTATTTTGGGTCGTTCGGGTCGCATAGAAACCGAAGTGGCCATCACCAAGCATTTTATATTCCTGGATCAGATGACCATTCGCAAAATGATAAAAATAACCTTCTGACGGGAAAGCTAGTCGCTCACCTAACTGTACAGTGGGCGTTATCGGTATAAACGAATCTTTTACCTGCCCTGAACCAATGGGCTTCACCTTAACCTCATGTGGCAGGCTAATGCCGAGAACCCTATCACCCACGGATGCTAATAATCTCTTTGGTTCATCGACCGCGGTCTGAGTAGTGTATTTCATACCATGCTCAGTACGAACAGCGCCCCAACGTCCACGAGAGATCTCAGCCTTGGTTTTTGCCAATGAAAACCAATATCCTACATTGCTCCTAAATGACTCTTCTGAACCGACAATCTCAAAGCAATATTCAAATTTAAGCTCCGGTTCAGATTGCTTGTCGATGACAATAGGTTCCGGGACGTAGGTTTCATCAATGTTGGGTACATAGGAATAACCAGCTGCAGAACTGGTGGATACTGGAGGGCCGCCGGCCATATTTGCTCGAGTTGAAAATGCAGATTTAGCACTATCTGTCAGTAAGTCACTAGCGTCTGATGTTAATGACCATGTTCGAGTCATACTATCTTGTGAGAGGACTGGCTTTGAGGGGAAATCCGTTAATAGAGCCAACTCACCGGTTTTTAATTTATCCACCAGCTTCTCAAACGAATAGCCACCTGGCAGATTAGAAATATCCCGCTTTTCCAAACGGTTAATATCACCCTCAACTTGCCCGAATTCATAGTCCATCAGTTCGGTGATTCTTACCACTCTGTAAGTCAAAACAGTGCCCAAATTTATCAATGTGAACCACATTTTTAAACAATTGCTTTAGTACAACAATAAGGCTGACTGTTTGTTTACTGGGTAAAATCGTGAGAGTGTGAGCACCCTTCACAAAACCACAACTTGTTGATGATAAATGCATTTGCAACGTAGGCGCGCCAGTGGATAACGTCCTACGCACAAATCGTTCAAAGGCTAAATTTCCTTTATGACTAATTCAATATCGCTTATGTAGGCATCCTTAATCACTTTTACTTTAAAGTGGTAATCTGCTGATATTGGTTCACCAGATTCAGGATCAAGTCTCAACCCTCTTATTTCATCGCCACCTATCGCGTACCCCCTAAATGACAAAGTACTACTACCGCACGTCATAGAGAGAAAATCATAAAATATACGGTGAGAATGGTTGTCCAGCCTTGTCGAGAATGTGTCAAAAAAACAATTCTCTGGTGCATGGACGCCGATTTTGGAAACCTTCACATTATATTCAGTACCAAGTTCAGCAAAAACAAAACTGCCCTCATTAATGACTGAATTATGAGGTAATTTGATTGTCTCGAATTGTTTGTTACAGCCTACTAGAAATCCCAATCCAACTAAGCTGACTAAAAAGCGCTTCACATCTAACCTTAATGTTACAACTTGTTGATATTAAAAAATTCATCTTTCAATAATTTGCGCGTTAACCGTGGGGCAAGCCAGTCTTTGAAATCCTTCTCAGCCTCAACTATTCGCACATCATCTACAGAGAAAACCCTATATTTCCCTTTTGTTTTGGGTTTGCCTAACCACCTAACGATTGCTTGATCTGTCCACAATCTAAAGCGTTTAAGGCGCCAAACAGTGATCCATTGGCTATCCCATTTTTCCTTTGCTAATCGCTTTTTTAACTCTAGCTTCTCACTTTCTATTTGAATTTGAAGCTCAGACTTTACGTACTGGCGATGACCGATGAAATAGCCCATGTAATAGTTCCAATGTTATCGACTACAAATATTACCTTATTATGCACGTGGGTTTCTATATGATTGTGAATAACATTTGCATAGATAAGCATCAGGCTTGAAAAAATTCGGGGGCAATACATTTTTTTTTGAATGCGCAGTCATTTAAGTGAATAGGTATAAAAAGCGACCACAATATTTTTAATTCATTGCCCCTCAACTAGTCATACGAACATGCATTCATTTTTATTCGGCATGCAAACATTGGCGTGGATCTATACATTATTTTGAACTAATGATAAATAACTCATTAGTGTTAATGAATATATAAATGACAAAATTTATCTTCTATCCCTTCGTGGCGATGACCCATAACAGGTAAGTCTAATGGCCACAAATTAAGGCAGGCGGTATAACTCTGATTGTTGTTTATAGAGGCGAGGTAAACGGATTGGTCCGATGTAGAACGATATTAGGTGATGGTTGGATAAAAAAAACCCGCCGAAGCGGGTTATGAGAAAAGGTGATGTAACTTCCCAATAGTCAAACGAGAATGCAATATAGTCAAAAAATATACGCTTCATGCTATGTTTACGCAAAAACAACAAAGGAATACTACGATATTAAAACTTAGCGTTCAACTATCAATGACGACCAATCGTGATCTTAATGCAACAAAAACTCACCGTTAATTAGTGAGTTGTACAGTAAGCAATCTTTAATCGTTAGGTACCCAACTCTGTAACGACTGCTCATTGTTTTGTAGCAGCAAATTACAATCACTCTCGATTCTTCGTTGGAATAACTCAGGGGGTAAGTTCGGTTCCATAGCCAATATTTCATCATGCCTTACTAGAAGCGCATCCCTATCAAGTGCCATTTCCTTGATAGCTAATGATACATCTTCTGGCACCCCTTCACTCTGGAGGCACTTTAGAGCCTTGTTCACTTGCATAATTCCATATGAAATCTTCAACTCACGCATTTCAGTATTTAATCGTAGAAGCTGAATTAGGGACTCATAATACTGAATTAGGGCCGCTCTCTTGTTGGCATCAAATGGGTATTGATAGGCGATCTTTAACTGTATGTCATCACGGAGGCCATTGTTGTCACTGTCAGTTCGTGCTGGCTCCTGGTTCATACCTCTAATGAATGCCGGGAATGAATCAAAATTTACTGGCCTTTCCAGCTTTTTATCTTCCATCGTTTTGAAGTGCTCGACCGATTGTGCATAAACCATACCTGCAACAGCAGCCGTGATGGAAATTCCAATACCCGAGCTTAGAAGAACTCTGGCCATCACTTTCCTTTTAATCTTCCTTTCCACTAGCACTTTTTTAGAAGTCATTCTGTCACCAACACTCAAAATAAAAACTGATCGTATTTGAGCAACAGAGAGAATGTGTTGAATTTATGGAACTATTTATGAGTACTAAATGAGCATTTAAACAGTAAATATTTTTATATGTTGTAAAATGAACACAGTTGTTTGGGTTCCTGAATATAGTGATCTCAATGATGGCGAGCAATATGGTTGGTGGTTCGAAAACGTCGATATATACACTTTCAGCAATATGTGCGGGTCGAGTTTAGTAGGCGCTTAATCATTGGATAACACACTACTAGCCGCAAGATCCGGTACTACTGGAGCGCTGATGACTTATAACATGACTCAGGCAAGTATCAGCCGAACTGCTAAGATTTTGTTCTCCTTCCAGAACACTTCAAGCAGACTAGGCGCATTCTTCCCAACCTACGGCTTGGAAGTAACTAAAACACGCTTTGCGTCATCAATGGAGTGGCCTTGGGTATGCTGGGGAAATGCTTACGAAGAAGTTTCAAGTGATGGCAGTGCAAACCTCACACTTACACAGTTAGCAAAACTGAGCGAACTCGATTAATACAAAAAATGGCTATGCACTACGCATAGCCATTCGTTTATTTGATCCATCACCTAATCACTAATTCATTTAGTATAATTTCATAACGCTCACTAAACACCTTGAAGTAGACACTTCGACAAAATACACATCAACATCTATTCGACCTAAACAGCATACGTGCTCCCCATTGGGCGCAGATCTGCCAAATGATGTTGTCGAATCGATCTCGAATTCATCGGGATCCAAGTCATCGACACTACCACCGTATAAACACATAAAAACTCAATAAATCCGATAAATAATCAATTTTTTTGATTACCTTCGTTAATAACATTTATCGAAGGTAATATTGTTCAGCCCTCGGCGCGTGAGAGGTGACAACGTAACATTTTTATGAAATGGTTTGACCTGGAGAATTGCAGGCAATAAAAAAGCTCCCGATTTGGGAGCCTTGCTATGCAGAATCTTGTCGTTAGCTAAAAATATCGACACGGTGTGAGAATTTATCATCCACCAATAGCGGGACATAATCAAAATCTTTCTTATCTCCAGAACTCCAAACCTTGAAGTCAAAAATCTCATAACTCTCCATGTCGTAACCAAGCTCCCTTAAAGTCGGTATGATTGATAAATCGTAAACAGTCATATCGGATGCAGTTAGCCATACGTGAAGATCGAGAGATTTAGAAAGGGTTTGGCCATCATTAATTATCGTCTTCAACTTTTTTTTGTTTAATTGGTAAATGTTATTCCCTTTATAAAATACATTGCCAACAGTAAGACGAAGATCTGCAATCGAACTGGCCCTTTCGCTTACCTTCCAATTATCTGCAAACTCTTTAAATTGTTGGGACACAACATGGCATTTGAATGAAGGACTTCCACCTACTAACTTTGCTCTATCCAACAAGAAGTGTTCAATAAGCGAAATGATAAATTGGTGAATAGTTGCATTGAGTTGATCATCCTTCATTAAGGTTGATGCAAATCTGTTTGCTGATTTATTAGAGATAGCATCCGCGCCAAACAGGTCCGTACCGAACTGGAGTGCTTCTTCGAATTGTTTCTGATATTTAGACATAAATGGTCCATCTAGAAAGAATGATTTTCAATACTACTCGGAATACTGTAAATTCCATCAAATTTATATGAACTTGCGGGAATCATAGCTCAGAGTAATATCATGATGTTACTACAAGAATCGCTTACTAGAGGTATAGTTTGGCTTATTTATCAATGACATCCTTAACAATGTTGATGGTTTTCAGCTATCTCATTTTCAAAAAGTTAAGTACCGCTTTCTTTTGTACCTTAATGGTTGCATTAGCAATGGTTACTTTCATCACCGCGGGAAACACATACGTGCAAAGAGATTTCTATGGTGACGAAGCAGTGGAAAACTTCGAAACCAAAATTGCGATACCAAAGATACAACTTGGCAACGCTCTTTCCCCGGCCAAGTTTCTCGAAGCTAAGGTGAATGATGATGGCTCTTACAGTTGTGACCACGTAACGCGAACAGATGGTAAACATAACGTATTCGGCGCTACCGATGATGCACTGTTTTGTTGTTCACATGATGTAAGTCGTGATGGTTATCTGGCACCGTTCAAGCTGGTGGATAATAAGCTGCATGTACTTTGTGGCACATTTCCAATGCAAAATGAAGTTGTACTCAATGAGGAAGAGACAAAAAAATTTAATTTCTTTTAGAAAGATAATTTCTATAAAGACTATTTCTATTTCAATGAAAGAACATTGAATTTATCAGGAGAGATGAACATTGTTACCCTTTTTATTGATTCCTTTTATCGGGACAGTATTTATTCTGACATTTTATCCGGTCAAGATTTATAAACATTTCGAAGAAAAAGTTGCCCCTTTAAGAGAAGAGGCAGAACGTCAGCGTTATGTACATGATTTCAAGGAGGTGATTACACACGCAGACGGTAGAAAAGAAACCCATACCTTTAATATGGCAGCATCGCTTGCAGCTCAGTATTGGCCAATAAATCTGGCACTCTTAATTTTCGTGTTAGTGTTCGTAGCATCACCAATGTATCTAACATTCTCTTTTGTATGGTCAATAGATGAATTAAAGTATCTATTTGCAATTATTCCATTGGCTGGTTTAGTTTTTATTTTCAATAAAGAAATATTCATAAAGTATGACGATAACCCTAACGAATTATTCCATTACTTTTGGGCTCCACTTGCAGTAACAACCCTGATTTTAGCTTGGGGTGTCTCTGATTCACTTTATGATGAATACCTAAGTGATTTATTTTTCATGAATAAGTTTTTCGCTTGGGTCATAGTCTGGACCTGTTTCTATTTCCCATTAATCAATTGCCTCAACATAGTTCTTGTTTACTTATGGAATAAATCAAAGGGTAAAAAAAAGCGGATTTTAAAAGTAGTAGCATGGCTTATCGTACTTGCAATACTATGTTTTATTGGCTATTTATTATACGGATTGCATGAGACCGTCTATCAAAAATACTTAGAAGTATATCCTGATGCTGATTTTATGTCTTTTCTTGAAGCTTTGGCCAACAGAGCAAAAGATGAAGCGATTGAAAAGCTGAACAGCTTGAGATAATTTACAAAACATTGCTTTATCATATTTTCATTGAAAGCTAACCCTATATAAACGCCCATTAAAAATGGGCGTTTATTTTATTACCTACCGTCAATAACTAGTAACTCGAATGGATTGAAATATAATATTCCGTAGTGGCAATGATTGTTAATTACGGGCATTGAATAGAAAAACAGGCAATATATAAATAATAATGTTGCTGAACGTACATTATATTCTCTAGCTACTATACTGGTAGGTTTAGTTTTGAAATTACCTCTATATCGTGCAGCGTAAAGAATTGCAGTCAATACAATCAACATTAAGATTGATAAAAAATCACCTCCTGCACCTGGGCCTCTCCCGCTAGTCACCCCAATTATTTTTACGTTAGGTTGATACAATGGAGAAAGTAGCAGAGCAATAACAAAACAAAGTGCATGGAATGCAAAATTCACACTTTTTTTTGAATCACCCTTTTGCATATAGCGCGATTCAATACCAAAAAATACCAACTTCAAATAACTAGGAATATTTTTAAAAATCATTGCTAATAATTTTATTGAGACGTACAAATGGCTTGAGTAACTGTGCAGTATGAATTACCGCCCATTGCATCTTCACCGTGAACATATTTCTTTGCATTTACGCTAGGGTCACAGCTACTGCCATTCGCTGGCATGCTTGATAGTGATTTGACCTTTATGGTTGTACTACTGTTTGAGAGAGTCCCACAGTCAAAAGGATATAGTGTCGACGATCGCACCCAAACTGCAGATACCTTACTACCGGTTGCTTGTCTCTTGTTTATGACTTCGCCTGCAATGAGCTGATCATGTTCGTGAATAACATCACCACCAGTTGTGTAAGTCCATGTTCGACTTTTATCCTGGCTACATGTCTGTGTTTGCTCGAACGCAGTTCCGCTTTGAATACTACTTGGGTCTGGTGACCAATCAGAACAATCAGTAATATCTCCGCTTGGAGTCCATTCACTTGAGGCCGCGATAACATAACGGCTATCAGTAGCCTCTTCTAACTGTGTTTCATTTACATGCTCACCCACGTCCCGGTATTCATCCAAATTTGGTTCATATTCTCGATTTTGAATGCTCCGCGTCATTAGATCATAATGGGTTCGCGTTTGTGTGAAATTAGCCATCTGGTTACCGGCAACAGGCGACCAATCTGAATAGTTTTTATCTTCACCTGTGTCCACCCAATCACCAACAACAGGATCTGCTGTCTCCCAAAATCTATCCAAATTCGATTTAACATCAACAGCGATTCCAAATTTAACTTTGCCATCACGAAGGATATGTTTTGGTAAAACACCAAACTTAACGTTACCCGATTCGTCTGCCGGTATGGTAAATGTTTGTGAACTACCTGGTGAAACTACCTTCCCCTCAATCTGTACCGAGAATGCAGCATCCGTCGGAAGAGTTATTGTGACATCTTGGTTATCGGTAGCAATATTGCCTTGGTCTGATAAAAGTGGCCCGGTCTGCACATATCCTAGCTCACTATCATCATGGCGAGATTTTAATACCTGTTCTACTGGAAGAGTGACGCTATCTAAGTGTGTGTCAGTTGACGCATAACTGATACTTGAACTAAAGATGATTGCGAAGTTTATAACTAGCTTACTGGTTTTCATACTGTTTGGTTCGTTGACATTTTTACCATTCTTTCAACATAAAGATTGTGATGTAACGATTTTGTACGACTATATGGCCTTACTTAATACCGGGCACCTTTCTGTACAATTACCCTTTAAACAATAAAAAAGGCTCCATATCGGAGCCCAATCGTTCAAATATAAGAAAATTAGTAATCTTTATTGAGGTACTCTATATATGAGTCCCAATCTTCTCTTTCTTCGTCATCTAAGTCAGACTCTCCTTTATGCTCAGGACATTCACCTGCTGAATTTAACAGAGAAGTGGGGTATAAAATTCCATCACCACAAAAGATACAAGTGCCGTACTCTTCATCATCACTCGCACAATCTTGACAAACAAAGTCAATTGGATCCTGTCCACTTTCATCATGGACAAATCGACCTCGCGGGTCTTGGTGCTCACAATCTTTGCATGGTGGAGTTAAAACAGCTTGTACTATCCCAGTTACAATAAAACCCGGAGCAGCTTTGAGTGATGGAGAGTTTAAATCCTTGATTCGATCTACAATGGCTTGATTGACGCGTGGATTCTGGTACACGTCATCTCGCCAGCGTTCTGTGAATAACTCATGGTCATCCCATTCATAATCATCAGCTTTCATGGATGGATGCGTGCGATAACCTAACGTGGCGGCGATCAGTTCGTAACAGTGAGATAGCTGTACTTTAACCCGATTAGGTTCACTTGATAATTGATCAAAAGGTAGTGGTTGAGACAAGCCATCTTCAAGCTCAAGTTTTAGTTGAGTGGCTTTATTTTGGATAGTTATGTTTTTCATAAGGCAACCTTATCAGTAATTATGCTGACATATGCAGGTTGGGAATTTAAGCAAGCGGCGTCAGCAAATAATGATAAATGCTGCGAAATAGTGGGTTCTGTTTCTCTGGGGTATTCACTTTTGCTCTCATAGCGTGTGACTTCCCAAGTGCACTTATTAGGTTTCCCAAAGCCAGGTGGTGCCTCTAAATAATAGTTCTCATGGAGTTTCCATGTCAACCAATAGTGCTATTTTTTTAGACAAAAAATGCCAGTTCCCGTAAACAGGTTCTGGCATTTATATATTGATTTGACTAAAGTCTTTGGTTTAATTGGCTAACAACAGTAATGACTTCATCCGCACCGCTTTGTACTTCATTGAGCACTTGGCCGGCTTCTGTTGATAACCCCAACACTTCTGTTGTCCTTGCTTGACAGTCAGTAATCAAACTCACTGCCTTTGTCGTTTTAACTAAGTTTTCAGACACCATATTAACGATGGTTTCTGTTGTTTCATTGGTTCTTGACGCTAGCTTTCTGACTTCATCTGCGACTACTGCAAACCCTCTCCCGTATTCGCCGGCCCGAGCTGCTTCAATCGCGGCATTCAGAGCTAAAAGGTTTGTCTGGTCAGCAATCCCGCCGATATTACTCACAAGATCACTTATTGCCTTGGAATGCTCATTCAATGCTTCAATGTCGTTGCTTGCTTGTTTCATCTCTTGAACAAGTTCTTCCATTTGTTCAATGATACCGGTGACTACATTTTTGCCGTGAACGGTATGTTTGCCAGTTTCCTGTGAAATTCCATGCGCAACCTGGGCTACTTCTGATACTGCTTGTTCCTGCTCAACCTGGTTGGTGATTACAGTCGCAAACTTTACTACTTTATAGAGCTCACCATTATCGTTGTAGATCGGATTATATGAAGCCTCTAACCAAGCTACATTCCCATAGTTGTCTATTCGCTTAAACCGCCCGGTTGCATACTCACCTTTAGCCAGCTTTCTCCAAAACTCACAATACTCTTCGGAATCAACTTCATCCTGGCTGCAAAAAATGCGATGGTGTTTGCCGGATACTTGCGTAACGTCACTGTAGCCCATTGCTCGCAGAAAGTTAGAATTCGCATTCAATATTGTTCCTTCTGGAGTGAACTCAATGACAGCCATCGACTTGTTCAGAGCTTTGAGCAAATCAGCCTGTTCACGAGACGTTGTTATGGTACGCGTCAATTCTGATGCAATGACCGAAAACTGAATCAACAATCCTTTTGTGTCAAATACTGGGAGTATCAATACTCGCAACCAAACCTCACTTTGGCCACGAGCTTGAATCTGCATAGCGCCATTCCAAATACGCTTAGCCGAAAGTGAAGCTACCATGCTTTTATAATGATCTGTTGACCTACAATTTTTTGGTGCCAATTCTCCAATTGGCGTATCCAGAATCTCGTCTAACTCGAGTTGAGATAAAAACTTTTCGTTGGCAGAAGTTATCTTCCCGCTTGAATCCAGTGTAAGAGTAAGCAAATCCTTCTGAATACCCTCACTTACTTGTTCTAACGAGAAAAGTTTCTCTTTTGTCGCTTCTAGCTCATTTTTTAAAGCAGTATTAAAGAACATAGAATACACCTAAATTACTATTCGTATCTGAGGCCACCAGCAACCGCGCTTTAGTTCAGCTTGAATCGACCTACGATTGCATTGAGCTTTTGGTTCATTGCTGAAATTTCATCTGACTGACTTACAACACTTTCTCCGTTCTCATTTAGGGAACGAACAATGTCTTGAATCGCGCTCATGTTCTGGTTCACTTCACCAGTTACCGATGACTGTTCCTCGGCTGCAGTGGCGATCTGGAAAGACAAGTCTTTAACAGACATGATTTGTGTGACCAGTTCGTTCAGCGTAGCGTTGACTGACTCAGTGCTATCAAGTGTTTTCTGGCTTTCCATTCGTGTAGATTCCATCAAACCCAATACATCATTGTTACCCGCCAAAAGTCGACTTAAGGCATTCTCAACTTCAACAGTGCTTTCTTGAGTACGTTTTGCAAGAGCTCTAACTTCATCAGCTACCACAGCGAAACCGCGGCCTTGCTCACCTGCTCGAGCTGCCTCAATTGCTGCGTTAAGAGCAAGCAAGTTTGTCTGATCGGCAATATCACCAATTACATTTAAAATCCCGCTGATGCTTTCAGTTTCTTTTGTTAGGTGGCTCATTTGGCTACTGGTTTTCTCAACGTTTGACACCAGCTGAGAAACATTTGCTTTTGCCTCGTCTAGAACCTTAATCGATGCTTCACCAATGGTCGCAGCATCTTGGGTTTGAGCTGATGACTCACTAGCGTTTTGAGCAACTGTATTAGCTGTCGCGCTCATTTCTTCAATAGCGGTGACAATCATGTCTGTCTCTTGAGCGTGTTGACCAAGCACATGACTGTTATCCGACGATGACATTTTTAGCTCAGAAGCATTGGACTCTAATTCTTTTGCAACCTCTTGAACTTGAATCATTAAGTTCTGCAGCTGCGCGATAAATTCGTTTATCCCTTTAGCTATGGCGCCAATATCGTCATCAGTTTTAACATCAAGACGCTGTGTAAGATCACCATCCCCACTTGATAGGTTTTGAATGGTATCTTTAAGAGCAATAATCGGTTTGTATAGCAGATTCAGTACTACCATCGTGGCAACGATGCTTAATACCGAACATATGATAGTTATGATGATTGAACTATGTTTTGTGGCATTGAGCTTCTCAAACACCTTGTCTTTGTCCATTCCAACCATCAAATACCAACGTTTATCACCAAAGCTAATTTCGTCGATGAACATTACTTTATCCGTTCCATCGATCGTGTAATCAACGACCGATGCACCGTTGCTTCCAAGTTGTTTGCTCACCTCGCGCAGCGAAGAGTCTTTCGCAATGTTCTGTCCGTTTTTCACATACTTTGAATTACTCGCCAATACATTCCCTTGTTCATCTACGATTAGTGATATAAGGCTATCAGTGGCGAATTTCTTTACAACATCTGAAAGGATTGTGAGGGGAATATCCGCTAGTACCACGCCATTACGGTCAGCTTTCATACCTATGGAAACCATCAGCTCCTTCGTAGTGGCATCTTCGTATGGGTCTGTATAAATCAATCCACTAGTGGCCATCGCACTTTGGTACCAAGGGCGTTTTCGAGGGTCATAGGAAGGTGGATTCTTGTGATTGGTCCATCCTGGTACATCAGCTGAACAAAATGCATCGCCGTTAGAAAATCCAACTGTTAAATTTGGAATGTCACCGGCTACTGCCGCCAATCTCATTCTTTCTGCATGATTATCAGAATGCCCATATCGAGCATATTCGTTGGCAACCTGCTCAACGGTTGCGGCTTTGTTCTCTAGATATTTCGTTATTGAGTTTTTTTCTGCAGCAACCATAAACTGTGTGTTGCTGTATATGGAATCTTTAAAGTCGTCGTAGTAACTCGTAAAGTTAATATAACTCGACACACCCACAGCCAGTGTTATGACCGATAACATCGCTAGGATAAGCGTTTTTTTAAATCCAAGTTGGCTCATTGTTTCCTCATCTCTAAATAAAACGCACAGTTCTCTTAAGGACAGCTGCCCCTAAAAGTAACTACTTGTTTATGGTATTTTGCCGTTCTGAGTTCTATCGCTCAGTTCTGGCGTATGGTCTTATATTGAATAGTCTGGGGCAGGACGACCAAAGAAGTAACCCTGCCCTATATCACACCCAAGAGCTAACATTGCATCTAACTGCTCTTGGGTTTCGATTCCTTCTGCTACAACTGACATGTCAACGATGCTAGCCATCTCGATCGCGGCCTTCGTTAGTACTATCATTTTCTCGTCATCGATGTTGTTACAAAACATCCTGTCCAGCTTCACAATGTTGGCTGGCATGTACATGAGATACGAGATGTTGCTCATACCTGTACCAAAATCATCAATAGAAATTTGGTAACCTCTTGCTTTAAGGGCGGCAAGAACTTCTAACCCCTTGTCACCCTTTCTAACGCCTACAGTCTCTACGATTTCAAACTCTATTAAATGCGGTGGCACTTTATATTTTCGTTGTGCTTTTTGAATGCTTAGTAGGCTGTTCTTATCCAGTAGACATGAGGCATCTAAGTTCATGGCCACTGTTATCTCTTTACCTGAATTCAAGAACTCTCGACACTTAGCGAAGCCTGTATCTATGATCCACTTGTTGAGCTCACCCATTAGGCCATACATATTTACCCAGTTCAGAAAGTACGGCGGTAATAGAATGCCTAGCTCTGGGTGATTCCAGCGGATAAGAGCTTCCACACCAACTACAGTGGATGTTTTCAGGTCAACCTTCGGCTGATACCAGAGTTGAAACTGCTTTTGGCTGATAGCTCGTTTAATGTCGTACAGTGAGAAGGCCATAGCATGGGATGCAGAATCTCCACCGAGATCTCTTGAATTGCGGAATTTTGCTAAAGAAGCAACAGTACTATTGATTAACTGGTTTAAGGTGTCACCGCTTTCTGGATAAACCCCAAGGCCGGCGGCGAGTTGAATCAGTGTTGGTGCTGAATGAATTGTTTTTAGGTCTTGGCCAGTTCCTGTTTGTAGTAAATGGTCAATGATTTTGGATATGCGTTCCCTTGGTACATCGTCATGCAGTGATATGAAGAAAGTATCTGATTCGACTTTTGACAGGGTGAAGTTTTCTGGTGATACGAGCTTACTGATGACCTCTATAATCCAAGGTCGAACCATCTCAATCTGTTTTTCAGTTTCTATGTAGCCATATTCTTCGTTCAACCGATCTTGGTTACTTACCTTTAAAGCCAGCAAGAAGAACCGTTGTTTGAATGATATGAGCAATTCAATTTCACTGAAAAACTCCCGACGATCTAACACCTTCTGGATAGGAGAAACTAACTCACTCAGTGGAGCTTTGACGGCTCTATTTTTGCCTTGCTTACTCTTATCCAAAATTACTGTCTCGTCTTCAATCATTGAATTCTGCTCGTAGTGGAACAACGTACAGAATGATTATATACAAAGTTTTTTAAGAGCGTAAGACTTTGCTGTTGAAGATATTCACAGACGGTGTATAACAGAGAAAAGTTTGCTGATTTAAAACTTACTGGTTTTAAATTGTTTTGAGTTTCAATGTCAATATAAAACACAGAGTTAGGTATAAATAATGAACAAAACCCTAAGCACAGTCCTAGTAACTTTGACGTTAGTTTCAGCCCCTGCACTTGCAAAAAAAATCCCCGAGTGGGTTTCAAGCACTCCTACGGGGCAATCTGTTTATTGCGTCCCAGCCGGCTCTAACATCGATATGGCTCGTAAGGTGGCATTGCAGTTCGCGTCAGAAGACCAAGGCCGAGGTTTTAATAAGGTTGATGTTTCTGGTTCAGAGAGTGCTAAAACTATCGCACATGACGGCGCGGTAGACAGCCAATACAACATGAATACTGAAACAATCGCAACCGGCATGAAAAAATCGGTCCAATTGCTCGATGAAGCAATGGTTGATGGTTCTCTATGTGTTTTGGTCAAGTAAGGTGTGAATATGAATTCTGATCAAGGCAAATCAACAGCACCTAACCATATTGTACCTTTGCGCTATCCGGGGAAGGTTGAACGAACTGTTGGCCAAATGCTGGTGGTTTTAACGGGGGGAGCGATACTCTTTTCAATGTGGTACTTCTCTGGTGACATGAACACTTTCGATACTGTTTTATGTTGCTTCCTAACTTGGGTGATTACTGTAATGATTGCCATTGCTCTAAAGGAAATGCCACCAGCGAATGAGTATTCAACCGACCCGTACATCTTATCAGTAGTCCTGATTGCAGCATTCCTTATTGCTCCAGTCCTATCAGATACGGTTGCCCTTTTTTATATGAAGCTACCTTTCTACGCTTTATCCATATTTACAGGGCAGTCACTTGATACCTTTACAAACATGCTTTTTATAGACGTGCAGGGATAAAAAAAGGTGCCAACAATCGGCACCTTTTTTTGTGTTGTTATGTTTAAAACAATCTGTAAGGAGAAACGTTATTTTCCCCATTCTTGATGTAGTACTGATCCCAACCTCGAACATCAAAAGGTACCCGCTTGCCTTGCACCTCGATGTATACCTTTTCTAACTTAACGCCATCCACGACCTTTGCTCGAGCAATTGGATTTATAATCGCATTAATCATGTTTTGTGCATCAGCTTTGGAAGCAGGTTTATAGATCAACGCAACCTTATTACCAACCTTCGCACAGTGTTTACTAAAAGTAATGTCTTTGCCGTCAATTTGTCCATATGCTGTCGTGCTTATGTTGCTTACAGAACAGGTCGGGTTTTCTAGGTTTACAATCCCAAATCGGGCGCCATAGTCTGTGTATTGGTTCTCTCTGTTCGCATATAGTATTGCGATGTAATCATCGTTGGCGCTGAATGCAGGTTTTGGTAATCCATAGAGTGATTCTGACTCTTTAAGCCAGAAGTTATCGAACTGTGTTGGTTCGTTAAACTCAAGGTTATATCCATATTCTGCGCTTGCTACAAAGCCGTCACCATTAAATTTGAGCTGACGACCAGTTAGTTTCTGGTTTAATGAGCCGCGCTCCGGGTCAAGAAATTTAGCTTCTCTCGTTTGGATAGAACCATCACGGTTGAAATATTCTCTTAGGCGGTACAGCCCTTTCTCTAATTTATGTGAGCTTACTGAACCATCATCGAAGTGAGTGTAGTTCTCTTCGGTTTCAGTAACGTAGAACGTTGGCTTTTCTACAGGTTTTCTTTCTTGGATGCAGGGCTCACCCAAACACATTCTAACTGTTTTCTCGCTTGTCGTTGAGCACCCATTTAAAGCCAATAGTGACAAACCGACTACAAACAACCCTTGCTTTTTCATAGTTACATCCGTCTTTTTATTTTAATCCCAGCAAACAACTAATCTTTGTTGCTATTTCATTCTTTTTCTTATCATTTACTTTGCAATAGAACACAGATTCATTCAAATGATCATTGCTTATTACAAAGTAATACTGCTTGTCTAACGCCCCTGTTTCTACAAGGTTAAACTCTTCAAATGGTGCACTCACTTGCTGTTTCTTATCGCCTAGCTTTAGTCCGAAAACCCTACTTTGGATTAGTAAGAGAGTTTTCTCTGTGTTCAGACCAATGTGCTTTCGGTAGCCAAAGGGAATAACAGACATCATGAAAATTGGAATAGCCCAGTTCGGCATCGTATATCCATAGAGCATCGAATGATAAGCGCTGCTTAAGCACACGAACCCTAAAAACCCAGAAAGACATAAGAAAGCTTTAGAAACGGCTGATACGCTAAAACCAAAAACCTTCTGGCCATTTATCTGAGTGTGGAATGGAAGTACTAACATCTTTTCGTCCTAGTGCACTTTTGAGTCTGATGGCATGTCATTTATTAACACTGGCAAGATTACATTATCCAAGACTTGCTGAGCGCATTCTGTTCCTCTTGGCGTAACCTTCGGTGTAAGTAGCTTGCTTCTCAGATTTTTGCAGTCCTCTGATGTCAAGCCAATAGATTCTAACTTAACCTCTTTCGACCATTGAGCTGTTACAAGATGACTAAGTACAGAGTGAACAAAGCCTCGACGTCCAGACGGCATAGTCATGTCATTGCTTTGAGCAATACTGTGTATTGGTACTTCTACATGTGGCAGCTCAACTCTCGGAGATTTGAGTAGTGAGTGAACTTGAGAATTTAATGGTGTGCTTGTTACGCGGCCGCTATGAGTGTCTACCCAAAACTTGAGTTTCGCCACACCTGAATCTGTTTCAGAATTTGCGATCAATGACATCGGATCGCGGTGGTAGTAAACATGTGACACGACAGCAACAGCGAGCATCTGGTTATCGCTCAATTTCTCTAACATCCTTTATTAATTCTCTTCTTCGATTGTTTTTTCCAGTATCAGCTATCATGCATATTGCACAATACCTTTCATTTAACCTGGGCGATGGTGACTCTTTTACCGGTTTTGATTTCAAGCACTTCTACTGCGTCGTCAAAGGACATTTCTGCATCTACTAAAGCGGATAGCATTAATATGATTTGTTCGTCACTAAGGACATTATTCGGAACCACTGTGGCTATTTTCTTAAATCGAGATACATGCCACTTCGTAAACCTACGATAGTAAGCGCCATGATAAGGACCAAATGCTATCGGTTTGACCTCTTCAACTACCTTTGCATTTGGAGAGTATTTCTGAATATTCTTCACCGCTACAGAATCCGCTTCCGCGAGGATGAATATTGATTTTTTTACGCCTTGCAACCCTTTGCTGCTTAACTCACTCAACGATTCATCACCAACAGCACAAGCGGGGATTCGCCTTGCTAACAAGAGACTTGCCAAAATCGGGTCTTCGACAACAAGGAGCCACTCAGACTTTAAATTGACCGGGTGGTTCAAATGACAAGGTGAACTGGGCTTGATGCTAATATCAAAACTAGGTTGGTTTTGTTGGAGGGAATCATTGTAACCCCATAGGAATACATCGTGATTTGGTAGTACCCACGGTACAACTATACCGTTTTTAATCTTGCGTACAGACTTATAAAGGGACGTAGGAAGTCTATCCGTCACAACATTTTGAATTGCTCTACTTGACGGAAGGTACCCAATTGGCGCTTTGAACAGTAATTCCTTCTCCCAACCACTGCTCAATAAAGATTCTATAGCGTCATCATTATCTTTTAGCCACAGACGTAATTGGTCAAGCAGCCATCTGGTTGTAATCGCGGATGATTTTTTAGATTCAGTTTCTGCTTTATCGTGGGGCTCTGCAGTAATGTCAACTATCGGTGGTGACGCAAATCCAGCACTCTCAAGTAGACGTTTAGCTGCCTCTTGTTCTGTTACCTCGTCTAGTAGGCATAACGCGCTTACTAGCGTTGTGTGTTGATGACAGCTATTACAGCGAATGCTTGCGGTACCAAAGTAATGGAAGGCATCATTACCCCAACAAGACGGGCATACGAGGCTACAGGATTTACCATCACTCTTTTCAATCGGTCGCAATCCATTAAACAGATCGTTTCTAGTTAACTTGTACAACGGATAAAACTTTTCGGATAGATACGTATTTAGCCTGTTTGACACTTGCAAACCCTCCTGACTACTTCGTAATCATTATAAAGCGTTTGAAATTGTTTAACAGGTAATATGTGAAAATTCGAGTGGTAGCATTGCACTAGATCAAAAGTAAGAATCACTTGCATTTAGGGTAGTAGAGGCTGATTTAATGCCCTTACATTGCATAGAAAAATCATCACAACTAGAAAAAAATAATTTGATAATAGCCTTAACTGGTTGCCAATTTGCAACTGTCACTTAGTGCGATAGTGCCACACCATAGGCATAGAGAAGCACAATACATGTACTTAATCGTGTATAGAGAATAAGAAAAGTTAATATGAAGCAAACACTTGAAAAACCAGAACAGGAGATGCCTCCATTGGCCATTGAAGATCGTCTAATGGACGCGCAACAAGAAGGGTTCGAGATTGTAGCAGCTATTCGAGGCTTTCGAGTGGCACTTTCAACTCTTGTATATTTTTATATAGAACTTATTGCTAAGAAAAAAGAGCAGGAAGTAGAGATAGGTTTCTGGCCGGGCATGACTGATAACTTAGACAATGCAGTTCAGACGCTCGCTGACATCAAAGACAAACACCCAACTGTTGTGATCATTCCTCCAAAAGACCCGCAGCTACAAAATAACTTGAACACTTGATTTGTTCTATTAGGTTTATTTCAAAAGTTTGTTCCAACCCTAAGCAAATCTGCTTTAGGGTTGGTTTTTAAGGACGCGAACAATTTGCTGGTTTGGGTAGTTACCACAGAAGTACTCGGTAGCCTCTTCTGTCTCTCTGTAAGGTACAAACACAGAGCTGTCCGAAACGCTACAGCACAACTTGGTTCCATCTTCTAGTTTTGAAACGATTGAATATTCTGGCTTGACTGGTAACACAAACAAACATGAATCGTTACCCTTGCCATCCATTTTCGGAGATAGCTCTACCCTGGCGTCAACCGAGGGCCAATCTTGCATTGAAGTAGGCTTTAGAATTGACCAATCCATTTGACGGTCTAAGAATCCATATACCGCATAATTCTGTGTAACGTTGCTAACTACATTCTTAGCAGCCCAGCCAATAGCTAGCCCTAATGCAATTAGTTTTAAATCTATAAACAACTTCACACGACAGCCCCATAGCAAATTGGTTTTAAGATTGTCATTTAGTAACGCTCTTGATTGAAATCGTGGTCATACTACCAAAAACATTAAGAAATTTAACGCTTCAACTATCAAAAAAATTCATATTGATAATTAACTGAATAATTTCTCTACAAAACAGCCTTACCAATTTAAAGACAACTAGTTGATACATCGCGCATAACTTCCAATGACATACGTAATAGGATAATCAAGTCAATGACAAAAGAAGTATGTTGTCATATGATTACACATATAAAACGCTTGTTATTAAAATCGAAGTATTAAGGAGTTAAAATGGTTTCTGCATGGCTTGGAGCTATCAGTGCACTAGACCGTCGTCTAGGTACTGGGAATATGACATTAAAAGAATATATGACGATCGCTTATGTACATGAGCAAACATCTGTAAGTGAAGAAGATTTAGCAATGTTCGCTACTCACAACGAAGATTCAGACTTTGGTAATTCGATAATCAATCGACTGCTTGAGGCTGGTCATTTAACTCGTGATGAAGACACGAACGCGATCATCATTTCAGAACACGGTCATCACGTAATTGATGAAGTCCATCGCTTATGCAAATCAAGGCTTATTCAGCCAATTTTCACAAACCCAAACTAGCTTAAAGGCGCTCAACTGGTTGAGCGCCTTTATATTTCTAGTAAAGCAATTCGACCCTACGGTTTCGCGCTCGAGCTTCATCTGAACTACCAGGATCTGCGGGATGTGTTTCTCCATAGCTCACACAAGTTAACTGTTCTTTTCGTGCTCCTAGAGTTTCGAGCATTTTACAAACATTGTTAGACCGCAGCTGACCAAGCTTTAAGTTAAAGTCGGCAGAGCCTTTCGAATCAGTAAAGCCAGCCACTAAAAGACGGATGCTTTTATCAGATGAAAGATAGTTCACATGCTGCTTGAGTTGTTCATTCCATTTCTGCTCAACTACAGATGAACTAAATGTGAAATAAACTGTGTGTTGAGGTGGTTGCGACAACAGGATTGGTTCTACCCTGTCACTAACTGCCGCTTCAACCGCCAGTTCAATCTGCTCACTTCGAGTCATTTTAGCTGCTTGGTTCTTAGCCATTTGTTCTTGCATGTAATTCTGGTTGTTATCCTCAAACAAGTGTTCAGGACCTGTTAGTTGTCCGACAGATGTCATTGGTTCTTCTTGAGATTCATCTGCTGGTGGCTGAAAAAGGCTACAGCCAGATGTCGATAAGATTAGACTTATCAAAAAACTCGTGTGAACTATCCTCATTTCAAACGTAAACCTCAATCTCCAATAATTTTAATCACATTCTAACGCTTATTATTGAAGGTGAAAACTTTTTTAAATCGATTGTGTTTGGCATGAGAATTGTTAAGTAAAAACAAGTGTATATGGAGATACCACGGGTTTATTTCGAAATGTTTACTGTTTAATGACACGACTGACTTTATAAAACGCTTAGTATTTACATCCTTTTACAAACTAACTGTATTGAAACCGTAATGAAATTTGCAGATAATTAAACACTGCTCGTAGCACTACTACAGACAGTTTTTGAAACTGATATGAAAAAGCAATAATTTCCTATAAATTTAGTGATTTACGTTAAATGTCTTAAAAATTAGACAACATAATTATACAGATTGGGATATTATAAGGTTACAAGTTAGACAAAATGTGTATAGATTACATACATAGCTTTTGGAATGAGTAGTTTCTTAGTAGGTTTATGAATGGCTGATGCAGATTTAAAGATCAAACAAGAACTTTTAAATCAAATGGGAATCATAAATGATCTCTTTGTTGAGTTGAGTGATTCCATAAGTGCATCAGATCTCATTGGTGCGGAAGTCTACAAGCTACCATCAGTTCCAAAAGCAAAAGAACATGTCGATGTTACCGAAATACCAGTCGATACGATAAAAGACGAACTCGCACTTTATGAAGGACTTCGTTCTTACAAAAAATTGTACGGCGAACAAGGTATCTCGACCAAAGTTGTTTTTAGACTACCCGGCTACATACAAGTTGGAAGTTCTAATAGCAACATAAAAGAAATGATCGGCCGCATTAATAAGCATAAGGACTTATTCAAGTCTGCAGTGCTAAAAATAGATGGCCCCAAGAAAAAGCATGACATTGTTCATTCGCTTTTTCCTGGATTGATAACTAAGCAGCTATACCGTAGTTTGTATGCTGTCGAAAACATAAGCTACATGGGCTTTTTCTGGACGAATAAGTTCGTTACGTACAAAACAAACAAGGATGAAGTAATTGCTTCCATTAAGAAGCAAATCAAGCATCCACCTAAAGGGAAAGACCCCAGAGAATGGGAGTCATTTTTGAATGGGGAAGTTACCGATATTCAGCGTCTACCCGCTGGTTCGGAGTTGCGTATCAAACGCCCAGTTAGGGTAAGTGCAGCCGTAAATACTGATTGTGAGGAAACGCCCCAATTAAGCGCGCATCTCCCCATAATTATTGTTCAAGATCAACCCGTAACCGTCAGTCCTCTGTTGGATTACGATTCATCGCTTAGACGATGTGTAAGATCAGACTCAAAGATTGGCGGTAAGCCAATCATAAAAAGGCTACACCTCTACCTAAAGAGGCAGTAATGTCCAAATACACGAAGACCCTAGCCCGATCTTCGATAAAAGAAGTGTGACGAATATGAATAAAGAAATTAGTACAATTGAAGCTAAAGATACCGACACTCTGGCTACTCCAGAGGACATGCTTTCTTACGAAGAAGTTCAGCAGTACGCTCATGAGAACAACATCAAAAGCATGCGTGAATGGTTCGGATTCCATAATGTTCGTAAAGGCGGCACACCTCGTCCACGCAACATTCCGGGAGATCCATCAAAATATTTTGGTCGTAGAGACCAGTGGGTCAGCTGGCCAAGTTTCTTAGGCACTGCAACCAAAGCAACACAAATCATCAAAGATGAATTCTGCGACATGGCAGAATGTAAGAAGTGGTTTGCTGATAACAAAGTTTACACGGTCACTCAGTTTCGTGAAATTTCTAAATCCGGTAAGCGACCAGACTTCATTCCATCAGCCCCTGATAAAAAATACGATGTGAAGTTTTCTGAATTATTGTGCCCTAAAAAATCAGCTTATGTGACTTTTGAAGAAGCGAAGAAGTTAGTCAAAGGCTATGGGTTCAAAAGTTATCTAGAATTTCGTGAAGGTCGCCGTAACGACCCCAAGAACCTGTCTGTGGTGCCATGTAACCCAGACAAGCATTATGACCAAAGCAACGAATGGACTAGTTGGCCAGATTTTCTAGGATACTCTCGCCTAAGAAAGTAAGAATATTTGTCATTATATTACCACAAGTAAAAAGCCACCCTCGCGGTGGCTTTTTTGATCTTCGTACTATTGAAATCTATCAAACAGTTCGTCTTTTAGATTCAACCCTTGTTCAACGATAGCGCTTAGATGACCATCCAAATATGCATTGTCAATTTCAGCTAAGGGCTTTGGTAACACGTTGCCATAATTCATAATACGATCGATAAATGATTCATTCGAACTGGCATAAACACTACTACCGACAATAATAACGAACAACATTGCTAAAACTTTGATTTTCAAACCGACACCTTAATCCGTAGTTACATAACTTGTATATCTGAGACTTAACTTTCTCATTTTCTCGGTATCGCGCAACCGTTCTAATGATAATGGGACATAGACGTTAAACTCAGACTTATCCTTAGTAAACCAAACATACGGTGTAGCCTTATCCCACACAGGAGAAACGTATTCATTTCGGCTGTTACCTGCACCACCAGCGATGCATTGTTTTCCAATCTCATATCCCAACAAAGAGATTTCTGAGCAGACGCGGTATTTAGACAAAGCCTTGAGAACTGCTATCTTATCGGGATCAAGTCGTCCATCAATCTTGTTACTTGCTTTGTCATACGTGACATTATCAACACCATAACCAACTAGATACCTACCGGGCTCTCTTGCATTATCATCCAATTGGGTCACTGTAATCGCATCTTGCAAGCCGGCCACGGCTGTTCCTGGATGGTAAGTGAAAACCTTTTTATTTGTAGAGACACGCGTATCTGGATAGTCACTCCAGTCACCTTCCGAGACTCCAAGCTCCTTTGTCACCCACTCTACAAGATCTTCTGCGCCGTCCGTACTGACTTTCAGCTTTAAGCGAACCCCACTTGTGCCATCACTATTAACAACGGGAACTTGCTGAACAATTTCATATGACACATTCTCTTTCAACTTACCAAGTAAAGCTTTGTACGTAGTTTTCTTGTTTTCTTTGCCAATTTGCTTTAGGTCATACTTACCCTTTTCTGTTAACAAACCTTCTAGAAATTCAGTGTCCACACTTCTCGCCGTTTTGCTTACTGGCAGGCGACTAATCAATTCAACAATTTCGTTCCGCTTACTCTGACGCTCTTTTAATTTAGCCACATCAATGCTATCGCCATTGAGTACATAAGATTCGAAGCGTTCATCATCAACAATCAATTGTTCTAGAACCTGCTGAACCTTTTTATCAAGGTACATTTGTTTCAATACCTTGTCTGCCAGTTCGGTATCGATGACAGCCTTAACAGATACGGTTGCACAAGTACCCTCTTCACTGACACAGGCGCCGATGGATTCATCTGTGCGTCTAGAGCTAATTGTCGCGCCATTTAACAACCAGCTCGCCCGACTTAGATACCCATTGCTATCCATGCTCTTTATTGATAACACTCTATCGGTAACCTGCTCACTGATACTTTCAAAGGCTTTTTGTTCTGCTATAGACTTTGCTGAGTTTATGCTATCGAATTCACCAAGTTGATAAACACCAGTCCCCGTAAATTGGATTTCTTGAGCTAATAGCCCTGATGAACAAAGCGAAAGCACTGAAATTAGGACAACTTTCTTCATAAACTTAAATCACATTCCTTTATCTAATTAACAATATGAAAACACACATCAATCCTTCCGCAATAGCAAAAATGAAAAAAGCCAGAGCAATGCCCTGGCTTAATGGTTTTATTCAACCCTATTTTTCAATGGAAAGATTACTACCCTTTGATTCACTGTTATATAAATAATGGTTCTCACCGGTTTGCGTGTTCTCTAACTTCACGGATTCCATGCCGAAGTTAGTACCACTGGCTACCTTGGTAAATTCTTCACCACCAATTTCCAACTTACTACCGTTTTCGGCTTGCATCATATCCTTGAAACCATCAGCGGTAACATCGATACGATCTGGAGCACCATTAGTACCAGCCACTGTTTTAGAATCTATCGACACGGATGAATCACCACCCTGACCTTGCGCGGCATTACCAGCATTAGCAGGTGTTGTCGTGCCTTGGTCACCGTTACCAACAGGTGCGTTATCACC
>NZ_JAWOWJ010000007.1:213501-226770 GCF_033340495.1 Vibrio sp. 1249-1 | reverse complement strand
CGTTATCACCATTCGAGCTCGGTTTGGTATCTGCGCCTTGACCTTGCGCGGCATTACCAGCATTAGCAGGTGTTGTCACGCCTTGGTCACCGTTACCGACAGGTGCGTTATCACCATTCGAGCTCGGTTTAGTATCTGCGCCTTGACCTTGCGCGGCATTACCAGCATTAGCAGGTGTTGTCGTGCCTTGGTCACCGTTACCAACAGGTGCGTTATCACCATTCGAGCTCGGTTTGGTATCTGCGCCTTGACCTTGCGCGGCATTACCAGCATTAGCAGGTGTTGTCACGCCTTGGTCACCGTTACCAACAGGTGCGTTATCACCGTTCGAGTTCGGCTTGGTATCTGTACCTTGGCCTTGCGTAGAGTTACGTGCATCAAACCCAGTTTTAGTATCTAGCTTTTGAATTGCACTCTCAAGACGTGCGCCTGCATCTTCCATACCTGGAGTCGCCTTAAGCGCCTCTGCAGCATTAACTAAACCGCCTCGCATTTGCTCATACTGCTTCATCTGCTCAACGCTTGTTGTCTCACCAGTGCCAAAGCCCATAAAACCATTTTTTTGTTCTGAACCGGACATTGCAGTATCGATGTTAGCCTTGTTCAATGCAGAAACATCTTTGCCACTAATGGCGTCAGAAATAACTTGATTCCCGACTTTGCTTAACTCGTTATAGTTGTCGCTGCCATTAATACCATCACGGTATGCACTGGTCGCAACGGATGCAGTATGTTCATCCTTTTTCGACTCCATGAACTGTTCAGCCTGTTCAACTCTAGAGCTTAAAAGTTGATAGTCAATTGTAGCGGTCTGCCCTTTATTCTCCATCTCGCTCATGATTGCTCGACCACCAGCAATATCGTTCTGCAACCGGTCGAATGCTGCTTCCTGTACCTTGTGGCCATACTGGTTAGCACCCTGCATTCCACCAGTATTAACATTGAAGCTACCCTCCGCAGCCTTTATCGGGTCATACTTATCATTCGTAGCCATTTGAAGGCCGGCGTTTGCCTGAGACAATGACAGCTCACCGCTATTAACTTTGTTAGCTAGTCCCGATAAGACATCTTTATCAATGCCAGATACGCGTTCCATAGCTGTGTTCACGGAGTTGACATTACGTTGCATTGTGTCAGCAAGAGCAGCATCTTCTTTATCACCGGTTGCACGTAGTCGAGCAATTTCAGTTTCTGCGCCTTTAGCCGCAGCTAATGTCCCTAATGCTTCTTTCCTTTCTTGGTCGGTAGCATCAGATCGCAATCCATTAGACACGCTCTCAACCAAATCAGAATGTTGAGTTTTAGAATCCTGACCAGTAATTTTTGCTGCAATATCATTACTCACACCTTCATTAGCGGCCAACCTTTTAGTTGCTTGCTCCTGCTTAGTTCCATACATAAGTTCATTCGCACTTTTTGCAAAACTCCCAACGCTTGGTGCCGCAGCTCCTACAACTTGACCTGCTTGTACATTGCCATCCGTTAGAGGCTGAACAAGTTTTGGCACCTCTTTTTGGGCAGCACCTGTTCTGTCATCAGCCTTCTTAAGAACTTGGTCTGCTTCGTCTTTCTTAGTTGGATCAGCTGCAACCGTTTTCTGAACCGCATTCTTATTTTCTTCATGGGTCTGAGATGGGGTTGTTGTTGCAATTACGGCCTGCTGACTTGCAACTGCAGCGACCGCACCAGCGCGACCTTGTTGATTAGCAGCCACGACAGATCGTTGAGTTGGACCGCCAGCTTCTTTTGCCGTTTGGGGGGCTTTTGTTGTTAACGGTGCTTCTGCAGCTGCCCCAATTGATCTAATATCATTTGCCGCTGCCGCCCATTGTTTTACACCGCCGCCGACATTTTCATTTAACGTATCAAGGTAATTGGCGCCAGCTTGGTAACGCTGGCTACCACTATTCTTCATGATGTCTTTCATAGCTGCATCCGCATAACGACCTGTCGCAGCCATTCTTGCCTGTAGAGATTTATCGCTACCAACATCATTCTTAATAGCCTTGTCATATTCTGCAGCATATTGGTCTGTTGTCTTGAACTGACTAGCCATACCTTTTAGCGAAGCGCCATCATTTGTGTTTGAGAAGGCTTTAAGAGCTTTCATATCCCCATTTAAGCCTGGCTCGTAGCCTCCTTGCTTCTTAAAGTCATCAAATTTTTGGCGTTGCTCTGAATCCATTGAACCTAATGCTGTTTTTTGTGCTACACCAGCTAGCAATGAACCATCTGCGAATTTTTCATCATTCGTATTATTTGATGCAGTTGAGGTAACACCTGCTAAGTTATAACTAATACCAGACGACATTCCTGCTATAGCAGCTTGAACGCGTGATTCCTGCTCCACTTGTTTCTGAGCTGATGTCCATGCTTTACTTGCTTCAACAGCTTGTGAACCAGACTCGCCAAAGCCAGCATTTTGCCCAGTAGAGCGTGAAGTCGATAAGGTTTCAGCTTTAGACAGCATCGCGCTACCACTTTCAGTATTGGCAAAGTTCCAGTTGTCACCTGACTGAGTAGTTTTCGAAGCTACATTACTAATTGCTGAGTCTAGTTTAGACTTGGCATCAATACCCATTTCACCTTTGACTGCTGCACCAAATTTTGCACTTACCGCACCATCCTTACCAAACCCAAGAGCTGCTGCAGCCTCAGCTTGTGCTTTAACACCCATACCACCTGACAATGCCAAACCGAGAGTTTTAGCGTCTTGCGCTGTGAACTGACCTGTCTTCATTAAAGTGTTAGCGTAAGAGTTGGCTCGAGCAATACCTTCATTCTTGGTTGCGGCTTCTGTTTGAGCTGCCGTTGCATTTTCACCGCCAACTGTCATGTTATTGAACATTGTCTGGTGAGCATTATTTAGTTTAGTGCCCTCAGAAGACATTAGTTCTTGAGCTCGTGCTAATGACTCAGTAGAAGTACTATTCAAATCTGTTTTCGTATTGTTTTGAGCCATACCTATTGGGGCAGAATTTGAACCATTATATGAACTAACAACACTCCCTGTACTGGAATCATAGGTTTGACTGTTGTGACCAACTGAAACCTTACCTGAATCAGCCGAACCTACAGCTTTTGGAGTTGCTACTGAGCCTTCGCTACCACCGCCTTTAGATGCACTGTTAGATAAGTTGATTGCGGTATGAACCGAACCGTATAGAAGCATTAAACTCAATGCAGGTACCATTGTTTGTAATGTGGCACCCATTGCTATGAATGACTCTAGTTCAGTAAAACTTGTGTTATAACCTGCCCACGAGAATGCATCGTAACTAGTTGAGTTAAACGATGCATTATTCATTGCATTCTGCAGGTACATATTCACTCCTACCTGCAAAATTGGCCAAGTATTAACCCAAATCAACAGAAAGAAATACTTGATGACCATTCCCATACCTTTTTCGCCAAAAGCGACTACAAAAGGCATAATAGGGCCAATCAGAAATACAAATGCTTCTATGTACGTGATAAGCGGGATCGCCATTTCTGACCATAAGGAATACTGAACGGCAGACGAAACCCTGCGTTGGTCTATTGCTTGGAATTCAGCCTGGCTCGCCATTAATTCAGCTTCGCTTGCCCAAGGACTGCCTGCTTTAGCCTTTTTCCAATGGTACTGAAGAATTTGGTTAACTTTGATTTTCCATGCATCAATGTTTACATCAGATAGCATGCTTTGACCTTCATTTAACTGCACCTCGTCTGCAGTACCTCTCATTGAGGCAGTATGTTCAGCAACATACTTCCAATCCGTTCCAATCGCAGAAGTCAACTTAGTATAAGCATCTCCACAACCCATTATTTTCCAGCCTTGACCGGCATCAACGTTAACTTCGGTAGTCCATCCATTATAAGTAACTTTCATTGCATCCCATGAGAATGGGTAAGTCGACATCGCTTGTTCGTTAATTTCTTGTGAACCATTTTTCAAATAAAGGTCTTTTAGCACGCAATTTTTCATATAACCTTGAACTGATTCAGAAAGGTCAGTTGCTGTACTACCCGAAGCTATAACAGCAGTAGCACTGTATGCTTGATTAGCCTTAAATTCATCGATGTCGCCTGTGAATCGCATTTTCATCAATTCACGTAATGGCTCTAAGCCGTTACCAGCCACTGGGACTGAACTTGGTTCATCGCTGTCAACTCCTATCATTGCACGATAACTACCGGTTGCCGCGCTTCCGGGTACATAAGTTGTGTGGTAGAACTCTCGCAAACTATTGGCCATCGTATATCCGAACGTAGTTGCAAGTGTTCCACCTAGTGCAATACCAACTGGAATATCAGGCATTGCATCAGCACCACCATCGGCATGAATGAGCGTGACAGGTACGGATTTTCCGAAAAGGATCAGAACTAGGAAGAAACCGATAAAAAACTGCTTGAATTCGATTTTTCCAGGGTTCCAAATACCGTTCCAAAAAACAGAAAGTAATCCGAGCATCAAACCAATTTTTGCAATCGAAATAGCGCCTTGCTCGAAAGCATGGGATAACCCAAGAAGCGCAAGTCGCATGAAGCTAGGGTCACCCATAGAATAAATTACAAAACCTGACATCCCTACACTCCACTCGCTGCCATTGCTTTAACTGCCTCAGCTAAAGTTTTATAAGTATTCATTAGATCATTAGCTGATTTTATTTCATCGCGTTTTTTCGTCTGGATGTCATCAATCTGAGATTGGAATTCGATCATCCTTCCTTTCAAGAAATCTATTAAGTTCTGGGTTGCTTTAGCGTCAGAAGTAGCACTCAATTCCGCTTTTTTGAGGATTTCTTGTAATTGGTACATCAAATCTTGTAACGACTTTTCCGCTACACGATAAGCTACTAGATTGGCTATCGCTTCTTGAGCACCATCATCTTTACCCGTCATAAATAACCATGTCATCATCGGAACATCAGCATTTTCTACAAACTTCTGCTGCTCACTTGTCAGGTTTTGTTTGGTTAGAATGCGTTTACGGATGCCTACTTCTGAACCGTCACCGTTTAACAGTTTAAGAGCTCTTGGATAAATCCCTTCCCACTCTACTTTTGCTGCTGAACCTGATTTAATTTTCGTACAAGGGAGACGGTTATCGATTTTAGTTTCACTAGTATCACATCTAAGTAATTCAATCTTTTCACCTTCTTTGTTATAAAGAAGGTCCTCTGCAGAAACTGTTTTTGCGTATGGAGTGGTTTCAAGTTCATCACCATCACCAACGGTAATGACCTTTGTACCAATTAACGACATAATCAGTTCTTGAATATCGTCTTTTTCCCAGCCTGTAGCAAAACTCCATTGATCAACTTTTGCAGCACCCAGTGCATCCCAAACGATATTCCCTTTAAGGCCTGGTACTTTGACAGATTTAGCGTCTCCATCTTCTGAACGTTCAGAGAAAAAGTCACCCCAACTACTCATGGCGTCAACTTTTGTTTCAGCATATGAACCTAATCGTTCTTGCCAACCATCTTTGTTTACAGTATCAGTAAGAGACTTTGCCAAACCTTGGCCAACTTTCGCTTCACTCAATGCATCCACAGTATCCTGACAACTCATACTTACTAAGTCATTAAAGTCATCAAGCTTATCTTGAATCCAAGCCATACCTTGAGCACATGATGGACATATGGATTCAACTGCCAAGTTAAATGCATAGACAGCCGCACCAGCAGCTATCGAACGGCCCATTTGAACAAGTTCCTCCTTCTTGATCAGCGATATTGAACCCGCAAAAAAATCAATTCCACCACACCCGGCATTCATGCTAGGCGCTTGAAAATTAATAACTTTTGGCTGATACATAGAAAATCTAGCACTAAACGTACCGAAGGCTACACCGTTGCGTTTCTGTGATTCATACACTTGAGAACCGGTTGCAGTGGTCATCATCCCGAATATTTCTTTTAAGGGGTCACCAGCCAAGGTTTGGCTAGGCATTAGCATAGAAAAGCTTAATGCTGTCGATGCTAATAACAGTCTTTTCTTACTATTCATCACGGTGTCACGTCCTGATTAATATTCTGGATGTCCTTCGTTTGGTCATATTGCTTTTGGAATTTGGCGCGTAGCTTGTTCGCTAGGTAATCTGGGTCACTGAACACTTTGTCTGGGTCGACTGTTAACTGGCTCTTAGTTGCGTCATCCAAGAGGATTTCACGAACGTCTTGTGTCGCATCATATTGTTCGCCGGTAATCCACCCTTCTTTGCTTGCTAACATGATGGTTCGACGCATCAATTCATCTGGCGCGGTAAGTCCAACGGCCAAGTTATGGAATTCACTGCCATCTTTCGTAACGAGGTAAATTGTGGGTGTAACCATGACCTGGAGTTTCTGTTTTAATGTGCCTGGGTCAGTTACGTAATCTGGAAATTCGTTATTAGGCAGCGGTCGGCCGTCAAGTGAGATCGCAAGTATGTCTATACCTGTTTCCATCTGCAGACGTTTGAGCATAGGTGCTTCTTTCATGCAGTAAGTACATGTAGAAGAGAAGAAAAAGAAGAACCCGACCTTATCTGCTAACTGTTTGATCAAATCACTTCGATTTTGTTTAGCCGCAATTTTTTGGTCTACTAGGGCAACTTGGTTCTCTGGTCGACGCAAAGTTTCATCCAAAGGCACTTCAAACTTTGATACTTGTTGTGCGACAGAGGCAAATTTCGAACTTTTATCCATCATGATTCGCTGGGCATAGAAATACCGCCTAACGTTTTCATAGGTTGGATTATCGATCGCTGAATCGCGTAATTTAGGTAAGTTCTCTCTAAGCCATGCAACATTGACAACTACTTCGTTGTTTTCAGTTGCTTCTTTCTTTGGCTTAGCTTCTTGTTTTGTTTCAGGTGCTTTTACTGGTTCTTTCTTAGGTTCTACCTTTATTTCTTGCTCAGGTTCCGGTTCAGGCTCATACCAAAACCAACCTTCACTTTTACGGTTATAGAAGGAGTCAGATGTATCGCTATTAGCAAATGCATTCGACGTATAAGCCGTCGTCAGGCAGACAGCCACAGCCAAAGATAAGATATGTTTTTTCATGCAATGAATATTGCAGGATTGGAATAGATTGCGTGTCGATTAAGTGGGTCTTAGTAGGCACACTTAATCGATATGATTTTGATAGCGTGGTAGCGCTAAAAGCGCTGGGTAGGAATAGGTATATTACTGAGGGTAAGTCGTAGAGTTAGCTTTCTTTTCAGCCATATCAAGCATAGCTTTTTGAGCGATAAAATATTTTCTAACGTTTGCTTCCGTTGGATCATCTATAGCTCTTTCACGAAGGATTGGTAGGTTATCTTTAAACCAAGCTTCTGTAAAAACAGATGGCAGTTCTAGATCGCTTGGAGAATCAACCGTTATCTGTTGTTCAGTTTCAATTGTAGAACATGAACATAGTGCAATTGCCAACAGGATTGGAGTTGTAAATTTGTTAATCATATTTACCAATGGGATTATTTAAAAGAATTACTGATGACTAACGCTTACCTTTACTATACAAGGTAGAGTCCTTTTCACAGAACGGGCATAGATTGTAGTTTCTTTCTGAGTGAAAGATATAATCTATCCCACATTTGTTGCAGACTTTTCTTGTGAAAGTACCATCCTTCAAGTACTCGAAAATATGATAAATTCTATTAATATCCATATACTGATTGTTATACACAACCAAATATGTACGCGCTAAAGACAGCAATTCAGTTGGCGTAGGTGGACGATGAAAGTCTGAATTATCAGGTACTGCATTGCAGTAATTACGATATACAATGTTTGCATGAACTCGGTGAACAACATGAGTAGTCATCCATCCAGAACCCTTACGAAACTTCCCTAGCTCTTTGTTAATCGATTTCTCTAGTCGTTTATCAACAACAAAGAATTTTTTCAGTACACGAGTATTAGCACCGAGTCTTGCCATTTGGTAAGAGAGTTGCTGTTTTTCGTAATAAATATCTGGTTCCCAACTTTGGGTTCTACGCTTCGATGCAGCACTACTCACAAACTACCCTCTCGCCTTTTTCAACGGAGTGGTAGTCAAACCAGAAGTATTAACGGGTCCACTATAAGCGTTGATGTGTGCAGCCGTGTTGTGAAACTCGTCAGTATTAGATTCTAACGAATCAAGAAGAGCTGTCATTGGACTTGCGCCGCGTAAAGTATCCTGGCCTTTAATCGTCAAGATTGGAGGGCAAGAATGTAAAGCGACCTGCAGATCATATGTTGACGTTTCTGCTAATCTACGTGCTTCTGCCGTGGAAATCTTAAACAATGCTGCCACACTGATAGGGTCAACACGCGCTAAATCTCGCATTGACATGATATATGCGGTCTGTGAATCCTGAATCGAGCGATAACTGTTATTGTCTAGTATTCCAATTTCCATTGAACGGCAGCCTTTAAAACGCAAATCATTAAACATGTAGTAGTATGATATGTCTGTTTGCTCGTTCGTTCAACAATTTTCCCTGTTGGTTATATACAATGAGTATTGAAAGGGTTAGCCGTATCCTAAATTACGTGGTGTTTCGTGAATTTTATTAAGCGCAGGATCTGTTTCTATCCAATTAACATCTGATTGATCTGCGAAAATATAATCGTCATGAAGCTTATCGATCCTTGCATAATTCCCTATTTCCCGGCGATTTGCATAGGTAACAACCTCACAAGAATTTTGCTCAGATGGCAATCTCTCCGTATTTGTAGAACGAACAGTGTTCGCAGTAGGTACACGCTTAGCGACCTCTGCTTCGACCGACTTCTTATGAGAATTTCTCTTACGCATTTGATATACATTGGTAGTTTTCCCTGCTGGTAACAATACTGGTATTGAACCACCACGAGGCAATGTGATTTTGTCTACAAATCGTAATACACCGTGTTCTAATAGCATTTGAGTATACTTTTTAGCTGTATTTCGGTTGCCTATACCACACCAATAGCACGCAAAGGTTAAGCTGAATGCAGTTGGGTCATCAATCTGATCGATGAAAGCTCGTTTACATTGTAATAGCTCTTTAAAACCAACATACAATCTTTCAGCTGACTTAGCATCAGTTGGCAACTCAGGTAAATCTGTAACTGGTTGAGGGATAATCAGCCCTGAATCTATCAATAATCGAGTTAACCAAGCTTTGTGCATACCAGATTTAAACTCTGTCTGAGGTATCCGACGACCACACTTCATCATTGCAAAGATATGCGCCAAATCGAACTTAACAGGGCCTGAGCTTAAAGTGGTCTCATGAACTTCATTGAAAGCAAAATATACAAGCCTTGTTGTATCTGAAAGAAGGCCAAGGCTGCAACTTGGTTTTCTATCTTCTACACCCGGAATTACAGACGAAAATGATTTGGAATAGTTTGATTTGGAACCAATACCCTCTACCGGAAGACCCATATACTCTGCTGCGCGAAGCCATGTTCCCGGATGCGAGAGTAATTCATCGAACTGCTCCTTAGTAAATGGCGCCTTAAGAGCTGGTGGTACTACAAAACCATTTGCAGAGCCATTACTAGAGGCTTTTCCGAACTGGCAAGGTAATCTATCTTTCGAACATTCACTTACTGAACTTAAGGAAACGTATCCTCTGTTCACTTTCTTTTTAGTTTTTATTTTAGGTTCTTTAATTGCTATATCTTTACCGTCATTGAATGTAGAGAATACAAAGTCATTTAGTACATTTACTGATGGTAGGTAGAAAAGCCTATTAGCATTAGTACAAGTTTGATCAATTTCAATGTTAAAGCGTTTAGCTGTTTCAACGTATACCTTATGAAAATCTTCTGGTTGTATTGGATTTGATGGAAATAGGATTACCCTCCATCTTGGTGCTTCATAGGTAGCACTGTATGTTGAATGGATTATATGAGCATATCCTTCAAGCTTACTTTCGAGTTGGCTTAAAGTGTAAGTGGTTGTTTTACAATCTACATCATAAACGAGAAGTGAAAGTTGTCTCACTTCTTCTATCGCTTTAGTTTTTGGTGAGTTAAATGTTCCTGGAATGTATGCAGGAACAGATTTATCTGTAGCTTTTTGGTGATGGGTTAAGATCTCCACAAGTTGAGCTTTAGTTAATGCCAACTCTTCTGTATGTAGATCGCGTTCGTCATCAACAAATGTTAATGGGTATGTTTTCTCTATAGCCTTTAAAAAGGCGTGTTTAGTCCCTGCCATAAGACACTCTTTTTGAGTGCATCCATAGTTGGGGACATTGACCTAATTATGATAGCTAGTATAATTAGGGGTGAAGGGCGTCCTCCAAACTTAATTGGATGCTTGAAGGATAGAGATTGCAGTCTTTATCCATCACAATATTTAATGTTGTAATGAAGCTGTTAGCCTTGCAGGGCTTTCAGCTTTTTTTTTACCATCGTTATGGTTTCAGTTGTAGAAACACATAATTGCAGTTATGTTTTTGAATCTACGAACTTATTAGATTTTAAGTTGATCTTGTCAATAGATCAACGATCTACTGATCATAATGGATCGTGCTGTAACCTATTGTTTATACGATAGATTTAATGAAAACGGCTAGATCTCCCCATATTTCCTTGATCAATTATCAAACTTTCAATACCGATCCGAACTTTCAGTACCGTTTTGAACTTTCAATACCGTTTTTGATCGTTTTTTTGTTATTTTCAAGTTTTCACGTTTACTCTTTTTTCATGAATGCGCGTAATTTTTAGCCATAAAAGGATGCTTGATTTTTTAATGTTTTAATAAGTTGTTGATTAAAAAGAAAAATTCTTTTCTAAAGACTATTTATTAAAATCATCTTTCCCGATTTAGGTTCAATTTATTTATTTTAATTCACTTTATTGGCCTTTAAATGCGTAGTGAATCCGTAAAATTTTTAAAAGTATGGAATCGTACTGGGCTGATATTGTAGTGATTTAGATCTCATTCTGAAATCTGTTGATTTATATACACTAATTATCAGATTCCCCTCCCCTATCCTATTATTGTTATGGTTTAGAGTTTTTATCCCTAGAAACAGTATTCGATAATACTTTTTGTACCGTTGATGCTCTCTAAAAGTTTCGCTGGTAAGTGACGACGTAACATTTGATTTTTATTACAAAACACTACCGTTTCTTCGCTCTAATAATTAGTAATTTTATTGTTTTCATAAAAAAGGTTGGCATTAAGGCCAACCTCGTTTATCTATTATTATGAATCGTTTAAAGGTACAGATTTTTCAGTATTAATGATGAAGTATCTATTTCTGGCAGTAACACGAACTGGCCATCTTCAAGTGACACCCTTATTCCACTTATGCAAGATGTCTCTTTCAATGCTATCCCCTGATTGTTATAGATGGGTTCGTACTCTACATCGATAACTTCAACTTCTCTATCAAGACTCTGGTCATACTCTTTTACTGACGCTTTAATCGCATGATTTTTTAGTATCTCGCTAAAGCTTTTCTTAAATTCCGTGATTGATAATTGTGGTGCTGTTCGGTCTTTAAGTTCCAGCCAATCTATTATTGCCATGCCTTTTTCACTGAAATAGTTTGATGTCCATAAATTAAATCCAAACACCAGACTATTCGATGTGGTTAGTGCATTTGAATACACTCGGGTCAATTCATGTATTGCCTCGGTGTTTCCGTCTATTTGTCTTTTTATTTGAGCAATAGTTTCTGGTGGGAATTGTAATTGCAGCACAATTGATCCTGGTGCTTCACTGGACTCTCCTTCGACTCTTAATGTCAGCATGTTTAGGTGCAAAGCAGAGTTGCTTGTCATCCCATATCGATGAAGAAACCATTTTGGTAGCTGTCGAATATGGAATGTTGTACCAGACAACCTCCTTATTGCTGTTAGTGCTGAGTTTTTATGGCCTCCGGTCTTGGGTAGCCTCAATGAGTTCAAAATTGCATTTAGAGGTATATTATAGGTTTCTGTAACTAACTCATCATTTTTAATTCTTTCTTTAATTATGTTTTCAAGGACAGTTATTGTTCCTATGTAGTATTTTAAATCGAATAGTAACGCTATTCTTTCACCCTTACCGGAACGTGTTTCTACAGCAACTCGCTCTGGTCCCCACAAAACATGTGATTCAATTTTAGTTGCATTTCCCTTGCGGTTAAAACGTAAAGCACCAAATAGTACAGTTGTTATTAGGTCGCAAAATGCTATATCTGTCAGCTCATGTTGGTTTATTAAATCTACATCTTCAATTTGTACTATTGGACGCGTGTCATTCTGTTTACTGTCTTCTTCTACCAATTTCTCGAATACAGCTGATAAGTTCGGTTGCTTAAATACGTAAAGCATACCTCTACGTCTATTTATTGGATCAGTTGTACAGGTGACAGTTTCAACTACTCCTAACTTTTCTAATTCCTTTAGATAGCTTCTTATAGTATTGACTGATAAACCAAATGAGTCTGAAACCTTACTAAGAGATGTTATTGATTCTTTTGAGCGCTCGCAAATATCGAAAATGGCATTGACCATTTCTCTTTTTTTAGGAGCTACACCTACCGAGGGTAGGAAGCGGTTTACTTTTAGCTGGAGCTCAGCATCTTCAAATTTCACTAGTGGAGCGCTTAAACCTTCTTCTTCATGAAGATGTATAAGGTCCAATGCGTCTGTTTTATTTGTTGCCATTTGATAGCTCTCTATTGCTTTGTTGTATAGGTGGCTATACAGGTTTTTGATAACCACAGTACACCGAAATCGTTATTTGACGTTAGGATTACCCTAAATGTCTCCCACGTGGGAGACTTTAGCAAAACGCACTATTTATCTATATCTATCAATAGGTTAGGTGCTATTTTAATTTTTAAAAAATTAACGCTGAGCAGTACTGCCACACTCGTTTCAGAGTGAAATGTCTCCCACGTGGGAGACTTTGGCAAAACTCGATATTTACCTATATCTATCAATAGGTTAGGTGCTATTTTAATTTTTTAAAAATTAACTTTGACCAGTACTGCCACACTCGTTTCAGAGTGAAATGTCTCCCACGTGGGAGACTTTGGCAGAACGCGCTATTTATCTATATCTATCAATAGGTTAGGTTCTATTTTAATTTTTAAAAAATTAACTCTGACCAGTACTGCCACACTCGTTTCAGAGTGAAATGTCTCCCACGTGGGAGACTTTGGCAAAACGCGCTATTTACCTATATCTATCAATAGGTTAGGTGCTATTTTAATTTTTAAAAAATAAACTCTGAGCAGTACTGCCACACTCGTTTCAGAGTGAAATGTCTCCCACGTGGGAGACTTTGGCAAAACGCGCTATTTACCTATAT
>NZ_JAWOWJ010000007.1:0-213401 GCF_033340495.1 Vibrio sp. 1249-1 | reverse complement strand
TATCTATCAATAGGTTAAGTGAGAAATTAATTTTTAAAAAATTAACTCTGAGCACTACTGCCATGCTCGCTTTAGAGTGAAATGTCTCCCACGTGGGAGACTTTGGCAAAACGCGCTATTTACCTATATCTATCAATAGGTTAAGTGAGAAATTAATTTTTAAAAAATTAACTCTGAGCACTACTGCCATGCTCGCTTTAGAGCGAAATGTCTCCCACGTGGGAGACTTTAGCAAAAAAGACCTTTTTATCTAAATCTATCAATAGGTTAGTTGCTATTTTAATTTTTAAAAAATTAACGATCTATAGTTACAAGGCTTGCTCAAATTATAAACAACAACAATCAGGTAAAGTAAATATAAACGGCAAATCGAACCGAAAAATGTACTACTTTTCAGTCAGGATATAAAAAACATGATGTTGCTGGGGTATTATGGCATAGATTTATTGATAAGGCCTAACTGGTGGCGTAATATCACTAAAAGCTTAGATTATTCAAGAGGAACTGGTGTTTATGGCTAAATCTAGAAAGCCCATTTCGCTTATTTGCTACAACCATAAGGGTGGTGTGGGTAAGACTTTTATTGCGAGTTGGTTAGCATACTTATTTGCAACCGGCGGAGTAGATAAGAAAGGTAAGAAGTATCGCGTTGTCTTAGTTGACCTTGATAGCCAACAAAACTCCAGTAAAACATTCTTAGAGATGCAATATAGAAGTGGGTTGCCATATCTATTACCGCCACTACATCCAGACTACGTAGATGGCGACCCAGATAACGGCACGTGGAATGGTTACTCAACGAGTTCAGACATACTCTTCGATCGTCAATTTGTATACTACCCAGTTAAAGATGTACCTAACTTGAAAGTTCTTCCATCTGAGGGGCGTGTAGATAGGCTGAATGACGTTTTCTCTGATAGAGATGCATACATTCCACTGATCTCTGAATTGACAGAAACATACCTTGAAGTAGAAGGTGACTTGGATGAAGTTGATATTATTATCTTTGATTCACCACCAAGTAAGACAGCGATTACTGAAGGCTTTATGACAAAGTGTTCACACGTGATCATTCCGACACAGCTGGAATATGATTCTGTAGAGGCTGTACCGAATCTACTTGAAACAATTCGAATCAACAATGAATCCACTGACGAACCAATAAACGTTGTTGGTGTTATTCCGAACCTCGTTCGTTCTAGTAGTTTGACTAATAGTGAGTTAGAACAATTCACAAACCTCATTGAGAATGTGAGTCGATACGAACCGGTACTAAATACTAGTAATCTTGTACCGGATGACTTCTTTTTAGTGAATCGAGTAATTTTCAAACCTAGACGTAAGCCAGATAACTTAGAAGAAGTTTTCTCATTAAAGAAAGATGTTAAAGCTACGGAAGAAATGACTAAGTTATACAAATTTGTAAGTGAAAGAATTGGTGTTTAATTATGGCCGAAAGTAAAAACAAAGTTACTGTAAGAGGACGTAATCGACGTTCATCTGGCCTCGATAAAATGGAGCAAGCTCGTTCTAAAGTACGTGAGCAACAGGAACAGCAAGACAATGGAAATCAAGAGTCTCAACAACCTTGGGAACCAGCAATCAATACAGGTGCTAAAGATTGTATCCGTGATGATTTAGCTATCGCTTCTGTCAGTCCTGACCCTCAGAATGCTCGTGACTTTCCTGTTATCAGGCCAACAGCTGAGGCTATGTTTCTGGCTCAGGAAGAAAATGTCGGTAAGCCTTATGTGATTATTGATAAAGGAACCATAGTTAATAAGACCCCTAAAAACCATCCGTTATACAAACACATTCAAACTCAGATTGATGAAATAGTTCTACTAGCTGAACAGATCCGTGAGGGTGGTGGAATTTACCAGCCAATAGAGGTGTACCGTGTCGGAGGTACTGATTACAGAATTGTGTTTGGACATAGACGTTTTTATTCAGTTGTATATCTAACTGGATGGGATGGTGTATGGCCGTTCCAGGTACACAGACAGAAACCAAAATCTCCTAAGTTAAGACAGTTTGCTGAGAATAACTCTAGAAGTGATTTAGCCCTCCATGAAAAAATATATGCTTTTAAAATGGCATATGATGAAATCAAAGATGACGAATCCAAAGAACTGACTGCTGTCGAAACCATGAAGTTGATGGGTTTGAAAAATGCGTCCTTCTACCGGTATCTGCTGCTAAACAAATTCCCGTTCATCTATGATGCCGTTCGTGATGGCATTGACTTTATGACCATCCGGGAACTTGAAGAAGCTCTCAAATTACCAGATGGAACGGAAGATGAAGAACTAGCTGTTAAGATGAACCTAGCAGAGATGTTCTTAAATAACTCCATGTCAGTTCCTGAATATTTGAAAGCAGTTAATGAAGACGAAGAGCTGGAGTCACCAAATGATTCTGATTTGGGCTTAGATGGCAATGACCAAAACAACGAGAATGACGATTCCCAAGCTGGTAAAGAACCACAAAATGAGATTCGAAGAGGTCGTAAAGCCAAATATTATGTCCCGCCAAGAATCAAGAATACCAATGTAGTTAAAACGCTTCTCACAAGCGACATAACTAAAATGGAGATTGAAGGTATCAACTGGGAAGAGGTTAACTGGGAGGATAGGGCACAAGTAAACCAATGTCTCGATGCCACGATAAAAGCTCTTGAAGAGATGAAACAAGAAGATTAGGAATTATAAAGGTCACCAAGTGACCTTTTTTTTATATTAGAATGTAAAGAAAATACTAATGAAAAAACAAAAAACCACCCTACTGGCCAGTAGAGTGGTTTTGGATATTTGATTAGTCTAGCCCTAGCAAATCATCGCCAAAATCAAGATCACTTTCATCTAGGGAGACAGTATTCGAATCTGCTGGCTTGGTAACATTCGAACTTGATTGACTGTCAGCAGATGTGCCACTACTCGTTACTGTTTCCGATGTAGGTGCGCTACTTGGAATATCTTGAGCAACTACGTGATGAACTGGTGATGCTACTGCAGGCAATCCTCCTAGCTGTCCATTCTTTACCATTAAGCCGAGTCTCATTAGGTAACGAATTTCTTCCGCTCGGCCCTTTTCATTGATTCGTGAAAGATGGTCAAAAAGGTCAGGGTGGATGTCTTGAAGTACACGTAGATTACATCTTACAAACTCTACGTCGTTTTGAAGCTGTTGAGGCTTACTCATAACATGCTCCTATTACTTCTTGAAAAGACCTTTTCTCACCATTGCATTCATTCGTTGCATGCCACCTTCTTGGAAACCAATTACGTTTGCACGCAAGCTATCTTGAAGAATTTGAATATCATGGTTTGGAAATGCTTTCTGTAAAGCTGGTTTGTAAAGCGCAGCCGGGCCACCTACGATAATGATGCGGTCCAAATCTTGAGCGTCACCAACCTTGTTTACTACAGTTGAGATTGCTTCTTCCGCAACTGAATTGATAGCATCTGTGAAATCAAATTGCGGTGTTTTATCGCATCCTTGATGAACTGGGAAATCCATAGTACGACCAAACAATTTTAATTTACCAGTTACAAACGCTTGATCTAATAGCTCAACATTGATGTCGTTGATACGTGTAAATGACGGATGCTCTTTGAACACCTCTAATGCAGCATCTGCTACGGTTGCCAATACACGTGACATGCCAGCTTCATAATCGCCAGAACGGTTTTCATTGGCAATTAGACCACGAGTAACAAGCCAGTCGACAGTTAGGTATCCTGGGTCAACTACAAGCAGGTTCTCATTCTTCATTTCATTAAAGCGACCTTGACCACCTTCACGCGCATAAGCTAATAAACCACCTAGTGGCTGTGCAATAACCCAAGCTGACTTAATAGTAATCTCACGGCCATCGCCAAGATCATGCTTTCCTTCTACCATTTGTTTTAGTTCTTCACGGCGAGGCATAACCGAAACTGGTAGGCCACAAACAAGCAAATCTACTTGTTCATCAGGAATCATTTTTAGAGCGCCAAGTAATAATGCTTTGTATCGCTCAGAATCAATATATCCCTCAGTGTTTAACACGCGAGAAGATCGCGGGTCAGAAGAAGCGTGAACATCTTCACCGACTTCATACTTATTTTTACCTACTGGTACCACAACGGTTTTACGTGAACTAAGGATGTCACTGCCTAAATTCTGCTTACTGTACTTAACAGGTACTGGTACGGATGGGTAAGTACGAATAACAAAGCCTTCTTTTGTTACTCCAGTCACTGTAGATGACGTGCCGTAGCCAATTTCAACAGATCTAACGATTGGATCAGTCATATTTTACTCCAGTAAATGGTTTCAACCATCATTCAAAAATTGGGTGGTGTCCTCTGCGACCTTATAGCAGTCGCGTGGGACTTCTGAAATATAAACGCTACATATTGAAATTGCAATAAAATCATTAAAGTGTTCGTTGTGACTTCCATGAAGTTACACAAGACTTCTTGAGTAGAATCCAAAGTATTTCCAAATACAAGCAAGTGTCCTACATGACTTCTAAGAGGTCACATGGAACACCCGTCACCATTGAGATTTTTGACTGATTAAAAAGAATTGGGCTAGAAGCGAGTAAAAAACGAGCAAATCAAGCGTTTTACTATGGTTAGTAGTGCTGACGCTGATGTTAGGTAAGCCAATATCAGAAAATATCGACGTAATTGATACCTATGAGCGTCCCATTTAGAACTTAGCCATAGAAAAACGAACCCAAATGACCAATTAAAGTGGTGTAAATAAGGCTAGATAATCACCACGGTTGCAAGAAAACTCCTTCAAAATCTCCAGTCATAAATTCTTCAATATTTTGATTAAAGTCGGCGCCGAACTGAATGGTTGCATTTGTTCATAACTTGCCGATTTGCATAAAAGTCGGCACCGAACTCGGTGCGGGTATTCAATAAAACAAAATTTGTTGAAATTGAGATAGTCGGTGGTTTTAAAATCGGTCTGGACTAACTCGGCACCGAACTAGAGTGTTGAGTTAAACCTAACTTATGCAGGAAACCAGCAATGTCGGCACCGAACTAGTGCCGGATATTAGTCGTTAATTTTCAGTGCCTGGATTTGTCAAAAAACAACGAAGTTTAATGAGCATTAAACCCGGCACCGAACTGCAAAAGAGACGTATCTCTAACATTGCCGAAATCCAACTAACTCGGCACCGAACTATTGCAGGGCTTGCTTGCACTTTCCTCTTCGTTTTTTACGAATTCATCAAGGAAATGCAAACCCGGCACCGAACTGAACGTGGAGGCCATTCCTTCACCCGTTGCCGGAATATTCAAACACGGCACCGAGCAAATAGGTGTAGAGATTGAAAAATAAAAAGAGGTTTGAGGGGGCGTATGCCAAGACAGTCAATCGAAACTGCTAGGGCAGAAATTAGAACCACCTTAGAAAAGCTCATTGAAGAGGCAACCACGGTTGTTGATGGCTATTGGATTGAATTCAGAATGATGAATATGAAACTCCAAGAGCGTGAGCGGAAAGAAGGGGCTCCAGAAGGTTATCTTCGAGGGAATTATGGTCCTCGCATTACCGTTCGAACGGGTAAGACATATATCGAGTGGGTTTTTTACGGGCCTGGTCGTTATGGGGGAAGAAAGAAATCGTGGGGTGAGCGAGTAGCTCCTAGAAAGGGTCCGGTATATCAAATGTCCCAGTTCGCTAAAAAGGCACAACCTTGGGAACTTGAGATGATTGAAGAAGCTGAAAACAAACTTCGCCCTTTACGTTATGCAATTGAACATGTGCATGGAGCTCAGGCTTATCTAAGTCGTCTCCTTTCAAAAATGGATAAAACCGAAACAGAAACACTGAACTCTGAGGAACAAGAATAATGGCAGAACAAAATTCACAACAAAATGGAACGGAACAAAGCAATCGTCCATCTGCGCGCAGACCACAACAAAGACGCAATGAGTTTGTACAAACACGCAAGTCAGTTCCTTACACTTTGCAAGTGCAATCAAATGCAATGCTGGATTATATGTCACGTAATGGTGGAGCAGCAGCTGGCGCATTCCAACGAGTAGCAGGCCTTATCCAGTTCACAGCGAATGACACAGTTGTACGTGAGCGATTGGATACGTGGTTTGAAAGTGTAATCGCCAATGCATCTGAGCGTGCTAACGCATTATCTGTACAGCAGGAAAAATATAGCGAAGGTATTGTGACTAATGTGCCTCGTCCAAAGGTTCCTGAAAACTACAAGTACGTCGTTGAGATCACTCACCCAATTTTTTGGAAACTGATTGGTCTGGTAGAGATGATTGATAACGTTATGGGGGAGATAGAGTTCCTATGGTTATCTGGCCAATTGGAAGACGTTCACCTGCAGAACGCTCAAGGCCAAGCCATCAATACTATTCGTACAATGGTCAATCGTATCTACTACGTTACCAATGCATCACGTAATCGTAAGGGTGGTTTATACAATCCTGATGCATACAACGAGCTAATGCAGGCTCTAATCAAAAACGAAGAAGCTCCAGAGCACCAAGAGAATGAAACTGGTGAGCAGGAAGCCGCTGCAACAGCAGCGTAGTGATTGGAGTCCTTCATGCTTAGCCGCTTAAGAGGTGCGGTACACAAAATGTTATCAGGAGCTGCCGAAAGGGTGGCTCCTGATACTGGTAGTGTAGTTATGCCTGCACCAGAACTGTCTATTGAAGATCTGATTCGATACCCGCCAGAAACAAAAGGTATTCCAGTTATCTCATTGGAAAAAATACTTGCTTCTCAAACAGAGATATTACGATTGATGCATCGTGATTCTGGCTTGCCTGACCCAGAAGAGGATAAGGGGAATTCAAAAGGTGACAAAAAGAAGAAAGAGTATCAGCTTAACTTCGATACACTTTTTCGTCAGGTTGTTACCAACTACATTCGATATGTCCATTTACTTCCTGCATCTGAAAACCACCATCATAGTGATGTTGGTGGTTTGGCTCGTCACAGTTTAGAGGTTGCACTCAACAGTTTGCGCCGTTCACAGCAACAAGTGTTGCCAGCAATTGGTCATTTAGATGAAGAGCAAGCTAGAAAACCACGTTGGCAATACGCAGCGTGGATTTGTGGGTTGCTACACGATGCAGGGAAAATTCTATACGACATGCGCGTATATGATGTTGATACCGGTGAAGACTGGAACCCATACCTTTCTGACCTAATTTCTTGGGCTCACGAAAACAAAGTATCTCGATACCGTGTTACGTGGAAGCCAGAGCATCGCCATAAAAAACACGAAAACCTAAGTGTCCAAGTTTTGGAATGGATTCTCACTCCAGAAGCCAAGTTCTTTCTAATGGACAATTCTGATGAACTTCCTATAGCAATCAACCATGCTCTTGCACATTACGGTGGAAGTGATGGCTATCTGCAGACGTGCATCCGTGAAGCTGACAGCGCTAGTACTGAAAAAGACATTCGAACTCAGTGGCATGAAATGATTGGTAAGCGTCGCTACCCATTGGAAAGCGCAATTGTTAAAGCAATGCGCCGGCTTCGTGATAGTTGGGATGTAAATAAACCCAAAGGTCATATATGGATTATTGGTGAGGAAGTTTATCTAGCGTGGCCTAAGTCAATTCAACTGATTGTGCAGCAACTACAAGAAGACAAGGTAGATGTTCCTGTAAACCCAACGCGAATTCTGGAGATTTTGGAAGAGCGTAATTTGGTTAATCGGATGGATGAAAGCGTTACATACAGCATGTTTACACCAGAAATGGAAGATGTGACTGGAGCAGAGCGTGTCATTCAACTTGCTTGGCCGGGGCTGCTATACGAAACCATGCCCGTTCCTAGATCGGTACCTGGAGTCTTGCGTCTAAATAACGATGGCAAGTCACTTGAGTATAGAAAAGATGGTTCTGTTGTTGAGATCGATCCAGAGCATGATGCTGATGAAAAAAACACTGGAGCATCGGAATCACAGTCTAGCCGTGAAGCGACAAAGCAGCGTAAGAATCTGAAAAATACTACTAAGGCAGAATCTGAAACAAATGTTGGGTCAGTGGATTCCAATGCCTCAAATAAAGCCGAAGAAAGTAAACCTAAGAAGCCACGCAAGAAACCGGCGGCTAAAAAAACAGTCGATAAAAAAGATAGTTCTACTCAGGCATCAACTCCACCTAAAGCAACTGATAGTAACAAAGGTTTAGTGTTTGCCAATCAGGGGGCTCCAGCACAACAAGATAAACCAAACAAACAGAAGCCAATCGAAGAAACGCAAAAGCAGGTGTCTACTCATAAAACTGTTGATACCGGCAATGACGCAAATATGGAAGTGCCAGCGTTCTTGATGGCCGATGAATACGACGGTGAATTCCAGTCGCAGGCTGGTGGTGATATGGATGTGCCAGCATATCTGCTTGAGGAACAGGAAGTAGTGCATAAACCTTCAACGGAGAATGCAACACAGCTTTCACATAATCCTGAGATGGAGACTGCTGCAAATAAAGAACCTACTGAATCTGTAAGTCAAGAAGCCTCACAAATCAAATCTAGAAAACCACAAGCACAAAAAACTGACGGTGTTGTGCCTATGGGAACTCTTCTTAAGCGGAAAGAAGCATTTAAGAAAGAACGACCACAAGCTGCACAGCCGAAAGGTTGGTTGGGGCAGAAAAAACACGGTCGTTCTCAAGCTGATTCGTTCCTAATTGATTTGGCAAATGCAATGGCAAATGGCGATTTGACTGTTGAAGCAGGTAAGGGAATCTTCCTGACCGATGGCCAGTTGCACATCGATACACAAATGATGACAAAAGTGCTCGATGTTGAGGCTGGTCCAATTTCATCGATCTTGAAGAATGAGCGTTTACTCGATTACGACAAGCTGAAACCAAACCTACTTGTTCAGCGAAAAACATTTGGTCGCCATAAGGCAATGGTTTTTTCTCTCATTAAACCAGTTAGCCAGCAAATTTGTTCAGAGCTCGGGATAACTATCACGAACATTGACTATTCCGCTGAGGAACAAAGCCAAACCGTCAAAGTAACTAATCCAAAAAGTGATGCCTTAAGTCCAAAAGAACCTAAAGGTAACAACAACGCTAAACAGCCTGTTCCAACCCCTGAAATAACAGGAGGTCAAGCCGTTGGAGAGGAAGACGAAATCACCATGCTTATGACGTACCTAAATGCGAAATCAGAAGCTGGATGTGAATTCATGCAGAAAACAAAAGATGGCCGTCATTGGGGGATTTACGCCCAAGGCGCTATCAAATCATTTATTCAAGATGTACGCCCTGGGGCAAGTCGAAATGGGTTATCTAAGGAACTGACTTTGATGGCAGATGGAGTGACTGACTTAGAAACCGATTCAGGGCGTAAGAAGCATCTCTTGATTAGAAAAGAACTAATTGGGTAGTGAGGTTCAATGATAGATAGAGGTAAACAATTCTGGATGGAAAACATGTTCCGTCCAGTATTCGAACTTAAACAGGCGCAGATATGGTTTTTTGGTGGCTTTATAACTCTGTTTACAGGGGGGCTAGCCTTAGACACTTCTGTACCTATTCATGTAATCCTCTTTGGGTACATGATGATTCAATCTGGAATTCGCGTTAAACAAGGCCTGCCCTTGTTAAAGCGCCAGTTCAAGTTGTTTGTTAATTATTTTTACGTAATCAGTGCACTGGAGTTTCGAGAGAAAAATCTCAAGAAGAAGGATACCGCGTTTCTTGGTCGTGGCTTTCCTTGGGGGCCAGAACATGCCCAGCGTGCTTATCAAGTTATGTCTATGTCTACGGACTATCTAGAGATAAAGCTGCCGTTGGTGCTTCGTCCATTCAGTAAGAAGTACGAAAAAACAACACGTAAGCTAGGTGGTCGTCCTTGGATACATGGTCTTGGTGAGGAAAAGGAAGTTACAGCTGATGAAAGCGTATTCCATGCTCACTCAGTAATTTTTGGAAATCCGGGTACCGGAAAAACAACGCTGTTAAACATGTTATCAAGTGGTGCGCTTCATCGTGGGAACGTAATAATCATTATTGACCCAAAAAACGATGCGGATTGGCGAAAAACAATTCAGCGTGAATGTAAAGCTCTTGGTATGGAAGATAAGTTCTATTTCTTCCACCCTTCGCACCCAAGTAAGAGCTGTAGGATTGACCCGTTAACTTCGTATGTTCGTACCACTGAACTCGCGTCTCGCTTGTCTTCGTTGCTTCCGGGCGAAGCGGAATCTGACCCATATGTTCAATTCGCATGGAAATGTATTTATCAGGTTATTGAAGCTCAGTTATACGTTGGCGAGAAACCGCAACTTACGAATATTGCCTATTACCTAATGAGCGGCAAGTTCCAACTAGCCAAACGATGCCTTGATAAATTGTTCTGCGAAGTATTGGGGCCTGATTGGGTTACCACTATGGGTAAAGACATCGAGAAAATGGGACAGGGCAGCTTGATCGCTGGAATGTGTTTTTACTACACGCAAAATCTACAAGCTGATCATCCAAACCCTGCGGTCAACGGTATTGTTGAGATGGTGTCACACCCTCAAGAACACATGACGAAAATGTTAGGTTCGACAGCACCATTGTTTGCTCAGCTGACATCTAAACCACTTGATGAATTGTTATCTCCAACTCTACGTATGGATGAAACCGATGATGAACGACCTATCGTTGACACGGATAAACTCGTTCGAACTGGTGGTGTTTTGTATGTTGCGCTGGATAGCTTGTCTGACTCAATGGTAGCAAGTGCAATTGGTAAGTTAATTCTTGCTGATGTTTGTGCGGCAAGTGCACGTCGATACAACTATGAAGAAGGTAAAGGACGTCGCGTTAGCTTGTTCGTAGATGAAGCCCACGCATGTATAAATGACCCACTAATCAATATGTTAGCTGTCGCTAGGGGCGCGCAATTTGAGTTGTATGTGAGTAGCCAAACTTTGCCCGATTATATTGCTAAAACCAATGAGGCACAGGCTCGTCGTATCCTTGGTCTAGCCTCAAACCTGTTCTGTCTACGTGTGAACGACAACATCACACAAGAATATGCGACAGAGAACTTTGGTGAAGCCAGCATCCGTGAAGTTGGGTTCTCTTTGAACTCTGGTACATCGACTACAGGTGCACTAGGTGAATTCTCTGGTGGGTTGAAGGAGCAGCTCAGTCAATCCCGCGAGAAGGTTTTCCCTGCAACTTTGCTAGGTGACTTACCAAACCTCCAATACATCGCACGTTTATCTGATGGCCGTAAGGTGAAGGGGCGTATTCCGTTCCTCAAGGCTGCGTAAGGACTAAATATGTTTAGCGATAAAGATACCAATAAGCAGAAAAACTTCTTTGCCAGAATGGTGGGAGCTGTTGCCATGATCTCACTTGCGTATGTGTTGATTATGATGACACCAGAGGGTTACCGACAAACCTTACAGGCTGAAATTAACGCCTTTAAAGGTGTTGTTGGCCCTGCAGATTCAGCTCATGTATTACAGAATGCAGCTGACATGTATAGCTACGCATTTTTAGAAACCGGTGTTGTTTCTTCTATGGAAGAGTCAGTACAGATTACGGGGGTTGGTGGTGAGGAATTCTGGCGCACACCAATGATTCGAATTGTTGAAAACTTAAAGCTGATGTTCTACCAGACGGTTTTCAGAATGGCGGTGTTTTTCCACTGGTTAATACTTGGTGCTCCATTCATCTTCGCTTTGGCGTCGGATGGTTACTACAAACGAAAAACAAAGCAGTACGAGTTCGGTATTGCCAGTGCGAACTTATTTCGTATCTGGGTTAAAGCCGGGATGTTTGCCTTTTTCATTATCGATGTTTACTTCATTTTCCCCGCGGCAGGCGTGTTCGGAGTTCTACTGCCGCCGATTATGTTTGTAATCCTCGGTTTCTCACTCAGATATGCACTTAGCAACGTAAGTAAGGTCTTCTGATTTTATAAGCCCTCTCAATGGGGGCTGTTCATACACGGAGTTTTAAAAGATGTTCCCCTTTAGAAAGAGAAAGAAAGTACAAGAGCCAAGAAACTTTAAGGAAGCAATCATTCAAGAGTCTGCTCGCCATCTAAAAGTTAAAAAGTGGACGGACGGCGTTAAGGCTGGCGCTATCGCAATCATGATGATGGTTAGTGTTGGGTACACTCTTAGCGATACGGCAAGTGAAAAGATTGGGCCTCACATTGCTGTCATTTCGCTAACAGGGCCAATTGAAACAGGGAACCGTGAAACTGATGGTTGGAAAGTAAGCCAAGTTATCACTGACGCTATTGAAGACGATAATGTAAAGGCCATACTAATTGAGGCTAATTCACCTGGTGGTTCTCCAAGTGACGCGGAGATGATTTATAAAACAATCATGAAGTACCGTTTCTCAGAAGAAAACACAAAACCAATCTACACGACAGTTAGAACTTCATGTGCAAGTGCCTGCTATTACATTGCGGCAGCAACAGACGAAATCTACGCAATGGATTCATCGCTGGTGGGGTCTATCGGTGTACGTATGGATGGTTGGGGCTTCCAAGATGTAATTAAGAAAGTTGGAGTTGAACGTCGAGTATTCCATGCAGGCACACATAAGGCATTAATGGACCCGTTTAAACCAGTATCCAAAGAGGAAAGGGCGTTCATACAAGACTCTATCTTAACCAAACTCCATACACAGTTCATAAATGCAGTAAAGAAAGGCCGAGGCGACAGGTTGGTTGATAAGCCTGAGATTTTTTCTGGGCTTATCTGGACAGGTGAAGAAGCTGTTGAACTGGGTCTAATCGATGGTGTAAAGACCCCGATGGAGATAGAAGCGTACTTGGAAAAACAACTTGGTGTTGATAAATACATATATCATGGACGACAGAAGTTTAAGTTAACAAATCTGTTTTCAATGGATGCGAGTACATTGGTTGATATGATTTCAGAGTCAATCTACCACGAGTTCAAATCTGACGTTAAAAGCAATTCCCTAACCCCTACATATTAATTAAATACCTCTAAAAAGCCCTACATAATCGCTGTGTGGGGCTTTTTTTATTGGCATTCTACCCTCTGTCATAAAGACACGATCAATCAACCATTCTTACGTGATTAATATAGAGAGTTAAGAAAATGCAAAATACTGCAGTAATGGACAAAAACATGCTTGGCGCGGGCTTCGACAGCAAGAAAGTAATGATGTTTCTCGTTGCGCTTGTTGGTGTAGTGGCATTTGCCCTAGCGTTCAACGCCTTAGCCGCAACCGGTACCCTTGAAGGTGAATTTGCTGACATGTGGGACGAAGTGAAAGGTCTAGCTGGTGGTGCTCCGGGCAAAATTCTAATGATGCTTATGGTAATGGGTGTCGTGTTCTTCTCAACTGTTAAGCCAAACCTGGTTGGTTTCGCTGGCTGTGTTGTGTCAGTTCTTGTACTAGCTAACGCTGGCAAGATCATCGATTCATCATTGACTTCAACAATTTTTGACGCTCCAGCTGCATTACTACCACTTATTGGTGGCTAACCAACCCTTGATTGAGGCGCTGATCATTTCAGCGTCTTAATTTTTCCAATTTTGATGAATGAGAATGTATGGAAGATTCACAACAGCAAGCGCTTAGAAGTGACCAGCATTACCTCCCAATGCGAGTCAATGAACCAATGATGGTTATCTTTTGGGACGTAGACGAAGTAAGGCCAATCATCCTTTCTTTTGCTTTAGGTGTGCCGTTTGATGCTATCAACTACGTGCTACCTGTTGGGCTTTTGTACTTCTACGTGGCTAGAAGAATTAAAGCCAAATACGCCAAAGGAATTCTAAACCACATTGCATGGTGGCACGGAATTCTACCAATGAAAACCACGCGTTCAATGCCTGACCCGCTCATTAGAGAACTTTTCAGATAGGAGCACCATAAGTGTTTAAAAATTCCAATGCGCTGCGCTCATGGAGCTCAAGCGTAGCCTTATCTCGATTTCTAGTACAAAGCAACTTGGCTTTGGCCATTGCAGTAGTGGCATTGGCTTACGCCGCTTTAAGCAAAGATGAAACTGTCATCGTAGTGCCGCCAACGTTTACAGAAGAAATCACAATGGCAGGCAATAAGGCAAGCGAATCCTACAAAACAGGGTGGGGCTTATTTGCTGCGAACATGGCAGGCAACATCTCCGATCGTAACGCTTCATTCGTTGTCGATACGTTGAGAAAAATGTTCCTAGCACGTGACGCTGATGACTATGAACGCCAACTTCTATCTCAGGTAGAAGCCCTCAAGGTTCGTGGTGTAAGGGAAAACTTCACACCATTAGATCTAATTTACAACTCGCAAGTAGATACCGTTTGGGTTTACGGCGACAAGAAAACCACTTCAACACGCTCTGGCGCAACAACTACTCAAAAGTGGACATACGAAATCAAAATCGCCGCTCGTAATGGTCAGCCTAAGATTACCTATTTTTCACAATATGCAGGCGCACCAAATACACGTAAGCGCGTAGTTGAACTTAAACAGCAGCAAGTTGAAGAGAAGAAAGCTGCGGAAGAAGAAAATAAACAGGCCGAGGAATAGAAAACCAAATGAAGTATAACTCTATGAATAAATCAGCCTTGGCAATGTTGCTTACTGTTGCCTTTTCATCATCTGCATTTGCTGCAGAGAAAGATGTAGCAGCTGACATACCTGTTACACCAATGAACGCAAGCCGAGTGCCCGTTGACATCTCTGTTTCAAATGGAAACGTCGCCAATGCTGTAGACCAAGCGATTATGGATGCTGTTGCTAAAAGTATGCCTGCAAAATCTGTTGCGGAATACAAGGCTTCACAGCAAGCGCAGCAACCGGTAACCGTAGACTCTTATGGTATGCCAGTGGTTCAAGGTACGAAGGTTAAAACCGTAGATACTGCGCCAGTTTATACGCAGCAAGGGCAGCCACCAGCTATTGCGGCAACTCCAGTTCCGTCTGCAGCGCCACAGGTTAAAGGTTCTTCTGACCCAATCACTGACTCAGTACGTTCAAAATACAAACCACATCAAGAAGTAACTATAGAGCCTGGTCACGGTGAGTTATTACCCGTTGCTGCAGGGCTTCAAAACCGAATCGCAACGCCTTTTGTTGATGCTGTTGTTAAAACCGCTGATATGGAAGTGCCAATTCAAACAGATGGCGGTTTTGTTTACATCACGCCTTTAAGTCAGGCTCCGATCGGTCTAATGGTCGGTGAGCGCGGTATGCCAGAAACGATGGTAAGCCTAACTCTTATGCCTTTGGACGTTCCACCAGTAATGGTAGACGTCAAAGTGAAAATGGATGCAAAAACTAAAGCAAAGCACTCTGAATACATCGCCAAACTGAAATCCGATAAAGAGAAAAACGATTTCCTTACAGAAGCGCGTAAAGGTCCAACTGTTAAGAACGACCCTCGAGTGAATACTGAACATGAAGACCGTGCCACCAGCGTTCTGTCAGAAGTTGCGGGCGGTAACATTCCAAATGGCTTCGACATTACTACCGATATTCCAGCTGAGGAACGCTACCCATGTGACATCGTGCGTTTGGGGATGTACCACGAAGTGGGGCAGCGCATGATTAGTGGCCGAGAAATTATCGATGTCGTTCTGGTTAAAAATGACATCAATGGATTCCGCGAAGTGCGAGAAGAATACTGCTTGGCTGATGATGTAATTGCTGTTGGTGTGTTTGACCGTGCAACGCTGGCTCCGGGTGAAACCACAGAGTTATACATTTTGCGTGACAAACTTTACAACGAAAAACTTAAGCGCGTTCGTACTCGACCTCGTTTAACAAGTTCTTACTAAGGGGGAAATCAAAATGGATATGACCTCTTTGAAAGGCAAAGCTAATCAGCAATGGCAGAACCCTAAAGTACGTTACGGCGTAGTGGGGGCGGTACTGCTAGGTATTATTTGCTCTATTGCATTTAGTACTGACGACATCGATACAGGTGGTACTCGCAAAGACAATAATGGTGCTGTAGTTGTTCCTGAAAAATCTCGTCGTGTAGAGGCTAACTTCTTTACACAAGATGGCGCTGACGATATTGACCAAGGTCGAATGGATGAAATCTACGGCTTAATGGAAGACCAATTGGCAGAGCGTGAGAAAGCTATCGACGAACGCGAAGAAGAAATGCGCCAAATGGAAGGTCGCGTAATGAAAGAGCTTGAGTCACTACGCTTTAACCAGAACGACCTTAAGCGTGAGTTGGAAGTGCAGAAAACCGCTTCTGAGGAAGTTCAGAAACAAGTTAGTAATCAGAACTCTCCAATTTTTACGCCACCAGCACAACAGCCGGTTACCCAGACGCAACAGCCTGTAACCACGACAAACCCAATGGCAAATGCTGTACAGAAAGTTATGCCAAAGGTTATTGACCACAAGCGTATTGGTATCCGTACCATCGATAGCACTGGTGACCGATTCCAAGATGCGACGGGTGAGATTAAAGAACTACGAGTAACCGAAGAGGTTGAGGAAGAGGTTGTTAAGGAAGACACTGACAAAGATAAGACCAAGGATAAGGCAGAAATCTTCTTGCCGGCTGGTTCAATTATCAGTGGTGTACTTGTAACAGGTATGGACGTACCTACAGGTAACTCGACTAAGCGTGACCCATTCCCTGCAATTCTTCGAATTAAAGAGGAAGCTCTGCTACCAAACAACTTTACCGCTGATATTAGAGAGTGTGTGATTGTTGCTTCTGGTATTGGTGACATCGCAAGTCGTCGTGCTTACTTACGAGCAGAAGCGATTTCATGTGTAACGGATGCAGGGAAAGCAGTTGAAGCGAATCTAAATGCATTTGCAGTAGGTGGTGATGGTCGTAACGGTATTCCGGGACGTCTAGTTTCTAAGAATGGTGAAGCGGCTATGAAATCGGCGTGGGCAGGTTTCTTGAGCGGCATGGCTAACTTAGCGGGTCAATCTACTTACAGTATTGGCGATAACGAAACAGGTATCTTTGGTCCAATGCAAAACCCAGAAATCATGAAATCAATGGCTGGTACCGCGGCGTTACAAGGTGCTGGTGATGCGATGGAACGATTAGCTGACTACTACATTGAACTTGCAGAAGAGATGAAACCTTATATCGAGGTTAACCCTGGTATCTCTATCGACTTTATTATCCAACGCGGTTCCAAACTACCCCTAGAGTAATCTAGGGGCCACAACCCTATTAAGAGAATGTATATGAACGTTACGAAAAAGAGTCTTTTTGGAATCCTGACAGTTTGGACAATCGTGCTTTGTGTCGCTTTTGGCTTAGTGCTTAAGTTCTTTGTGTTAACAGGTAATACAGAGTCACGACTCGACAAGGTTGATCATGAAATCAAGGTGCTTGCCCAACAGACAGCTGTATCTCCAAAGATTGTTGTACTTGATTTGGCTAAGGTAGCCAACGAGTGGAAAGGACGTAACGATAACCTGGCAATTAAGGCAGTAGAAACAACTATCAAGTTTTATAACGAGAAGGGTTACCTAGTGCTTGATAGTGCAAGTGTTGTTGGTGATATTGGCAAGTATTCAGGCATGGTACCAACACCTGAGAAAATGAGTCAGATGATTCGACAGGCAGAAGGCAAATAGTCTGAGTAAAGGAAATACAGGTTGTTTTGCAAAACTGCCTGTATTGAATGCGCAAGAAAAACTTGCAGAAGGATTTGTTTTTGTTTAACTAGGCGTATAAGTAATGCAGAGGTAATAACGGTTATGAAACTACGCTTAGGAAAAGCTCTACTATTGGCACTGACAGTAATGGGTACACATGTATCTCATGCTGCTGTCACAGCACAACAAGTAGTAACTAGCGCTAGCTACCAACTGACAGAATACGACACGTCAAAAACTGGTCGTCAGCGCGCAATCGAAAAAGTTAAAAAATCAGCATTAAGTAAAGCTGAATTTGAATACCTGACAGTCACAAAAATGGACTTATCTTCTGGTATTACAGAAACAAAGAGCGCTTCGACAGGCCGTGTGACAGATATGCACATACTAAGTGAAAGCTTGGCGCCATGCGATAACAAGCACTCTGCACGTTGTTATAACATCGAGGCAGAAGTCACGGTAACAACCGCTCGTATAGCACCATCACAGAGAGCAATCGACTCACGAGTTAACGCGGTAGAAATGGCGAAAGCTATGGAAGAATTGTTCTAATCTAATTCCAATACACCTCCCAATTTAGCCCTGGCCATGTTCAGGGCATTTTTTTATTCAGAAAACATTTTCTAACGCTACTTGTTGATAGCGACGAATAACTCCCTCTAATTCGAACCACATAATCGCCACAACCGAAACCCCGGATGCTTACTATCTACGGATTATTTTAGGTGGAAGGTAATTATGAGACTACGGGGAGTATCAAAAGCATTGGTTGGTACTTTAGCAGCGCTAACGTTCAGTAATGCAATGGCTGACCCTTTGCTCGACCAAGCGGAACGATTAGCCCAGCAAGAAGCAGCTAAAGGTAAGTTGAGTGCTAAAGCATTGGTGGGTGGCATGAGCGATCTGGATGTTAAGACTGCACTCCAGAACTTCAACAAACTCCATTGGACTCAAATCCTTCCGGTTAACGACCTAATTATGGTTGAGAACGATAAGGGCGAAAAGTTACTGATGGATTCGAAGGCTCGTATAGCTATACGCGGCAACGTTGAAGTTTATGACATGTGGAATAAGCGTCCAATCAACACACAGGCCGATGCAAAAGCTGCATGGATGGTAACACTAGAAAGATTTGGTGTTCGTTCAGGTGACTTAGCTAGTTTCCGTTATGGATTGAAGAAAGACAAACCTGACGTAACTGTGCTTGTAGACCCAAGTGGTGACTTCAACCTAAAGCTTTTCGACCAAATGAAAGCTATGGCAGACAAGTACTCCTTTGAGATTGTACTTGCTCCGCTGCTTGGTGGTGAATCTATTAATGAATCCCTAAAACTCTGGTGCGCCAAAGACCGTCAGAAATCACTTGATGAACTGATGGCTCAAAAGAGTGCTACTGGAGAGATATTCCCTACTTGTAATAAAGACCCCTTAATCAAAGCCCTTGGTGTTGCAGGTGTTCTGCAAATCAAAGGTCTTCCATTTTTTATCAGAGCTGATGGACTTCAACTGCAGGGAGCCCCTGACAGTCTTTCTGAATTCATGAGCCGAAACGTAGACAACATTGGAGAGGTAATCGTAAATGATGTTAAAGCATCTAAGTAAGGCTCTGATTCTTGCTGGTATCACGCTAATGAGCACAGGCTGTTCTAGCATGTTCGAGATAGGTGAAGACCCAACCGAGTGTCCGAAGGCACAAAGTGGCGGTATCACCTGTACGAGTGCGCGTGAAATCTGGAAGTTAACGGATAACAAGAAGGATTTGGAAGAGGCTCGAAAACGCAGTAACGGTGAACTTCAAGACAAAGATGATTCAGATGATGATGAAGAGAAAGAAGTTAAGCCAATGCCGTATCCTGGTGGTACGCCAGCTGAGCGTCAAGCCATTTACCGTGATTACGAATCAAATCGTTCAAAGTTGGCAGCTCCAGAACCTATTGCAGTGCGTCAACCAGCAAAAGTGTTGCGTGTTCTGATGAATTCATGGGAAGACGATGCAGGTCGTTTACATATCCCTGGTTATACCTACGTTGAAATCGAGAAGCGACGTTGGGTAGTTGGCCGTGGTGCGAGTTCAGCGCCAGCGCGTATTACGCCTTTAAGTATTCGCAAGATTTCCCAAGAGGAAGAACGCCGCAATAACCCAGTAGCAGATAACGGCATGGGTATCATTCAACCTGTCCCTGTTCCGCAACCACGACCAGTTAAGTAAGGGGTAGCGATATGGCAGGAATCCTAGATAAACATAACGCTATAGTAGGGCATAACCAATACGGTGATGTCCTACCTGTGCTTGAGTATATCCCGGAGATGAACGGGTACATACTTGACGGTGGATACATTGGTTTCACTTTTATCTGTCAACCACTGACAGGTGTAAACAACGACCTAATGAACTCTCTGGATGACCTTTACGAGCGTCAGTTTCCAGCAGACAGTTTTTTACAGGTGAGTTTGTTTGGTTCCCCTTACATTAAGTGGATACTCGAACGATTCGAGAATATCCGTGAAGGCCGTGCCGAAGGTGAAATGGGTGAGCTGTACGATGAAATCGGTCGTACTACATACCAGTACTATGAAGAAAGTACGGATACGCCACTACACCCAGTAACAGGCTTGAAGGTGCGTGACTATGAGGTTTGGGTATCTTTCAAGATGCCACTCAAAAAGCAACAGCCTTCAAAAGCCGAATTGACCGCGTTCCGTCGTCTTTACCTACAGCTTAAATCAACGCTTGAATCTATTGGGGCGCACCCGGACGACATGACACCTGAACTTTATGTTCACCGGATGCAGATCTTACATAACCAAGCGAAGAATGCTGATTGGCGTGAAGGTGTTAAGGGCCATGATGCAGGTGTACCGCTTCGTTACCAAGTTATGGAGAGAGGTGGCAGTTGTTTCGTCCACCAAGATGGCTTGGAATTCGGTGACATAGAGAAGGGTGAGGGCTCGTTCGTTAAGATGCTCTCCGTGCAGAAATACCCAGAGGTATTAACATTTGGTGATATTTATGACCTGGTGTGTGATTGGCGTAAAGGTAGAGAGGGCTTACGTGAGCCATTCTTGATGACGTTAAACATTCACTTCCCGCCACAGGAGAAAGCTAAGCGTGAGTTTACCAAGAACCGTGGCTGGTTAACGCACCAGGCGTCGGGACCGATTGCTAAGTGGGTTGACCGACTCCGCTTCCAGAAGAAGGACTACGACGAATTCTACATGTCCTTGGAGAACAAGGGCGCGCAGATTGCAAACTGTTACCTGCAGATGATCATATTCAGTGAGTCGAAAGCCAAAGCTGAAAAGTCTGTCATGGATGTACAGTCATTTGCATCTAAGCGTAAATGGAAGTTTGTGGAAGACCGCTACATTTGTTTACCACTCTATCTGTCATCTCTGCCTATGGGTTGTGATGAAGCGACAGTTAAAAACCTTCACCGATTTAACCGCTTCGCATCGGATGCATTGAAGTACATCACACCTATGATTGCTTCATGGAAGGGTAATGGTCTTGGGCGCCCGGTAGTGCCGTTAGTTACTCGTGATGGACAGATGTTCTGTTTCGACCCGTTCACCTCTGATGGTAACTATAATATGTTTACCGCGGCGGCATCGGGGTCAGGTAAGTCTTTCTGGATTAACTACTTGGTGTCTCAAGTACTGACGTCAGGAAACATCGGCGGCGGTAAACTGTATCGAGATAACCCTCTACCGAACGAGCGTAAACCTTTAGACCGTGGCCGTGTATTTATCATCGACGTTGGTCGCTCTTACGAAAAACTCTGTGAGCTCTACAATGGGCGATTCTTAGAGTTTGGCGAGAACTTTAAGTACTCACTAAACCCATTCAAGTCTATACACGAGTTTGCGGGTAAAGACGGTCAGGGTGACATGGTATTGTCTCTACTGAAATTCATGGCGTCACCATCGGGTACTCTAACCGACTTCCAGACAGCGCGTATGAACGTGTTGTTGAACCAACTATGGAATGAAAAGGGTAACAACTCGACCATTGATGACTTTGCCGAGATGTGTAAAGCCGATCCTGAGCCGCGTGTTAAGGATATTGGTTTCCAGTTAGAGCCTTGGTGTAAAGATGGTCCATATGGTGAGTTCTTCGATGATAAGAACCCTCCAGTAGACTTCTCCGGTGACTTCGTTGTTATCGAGCTTGAAGAACTTAAGTCGCGTAAACAGTTACAGATTGCGGTACTTCTGCAGTGTATCAGCTGTATCCAGCACGAGATGTTCCTGTCAGGCAAAGACCGAAACAAGTTGTTCATTTTGGATGAGGCCTGGGAATACATTAAGATCAAGGGCGGTGCAGGTTTAGCAGTAGCGGAATTCTTAGAAGCTGGCTGGCGTCGTTTCCGTAAGTACCAAGCTGCGGGTATCTGTATTACGCAGAGTATTTCCGATGCGTATGAGACAGAAGTAGGCCGAGCTATGGCTGATAACTCACAGTTCAAAGTGTTCTTACGACAAGAGCCAGAAGTTATCGAGAAAGTACGTGAGAACAAACAGTTCGACGGTAACGAAACTGACTTCGCGCTGCTTAAGAGTATCCATACTGTGAAAGGTGAGTACTCTGAGCTTTATATCCGTACTGGTAGCTCGAGGGAAGTGTGTCGATTGTTTGTACCTCGATACCAACAGTTGATGTTTACCACTGATGGTAAGGAACTTGCTGCTATTGACCGATATAAAGCACAAGGCCTGACGATCGCACAGTCTATTCAAGCTGTAATTGATGAAGAGCACGCAACCGGTAGACGAACCTCCACTGAGGAAACTGATGATTTCTCTGCAGAGGAACTAGAGGCTATGTTGGCCGCGTAGAACGGTACTACTTCCAGTACTTTAAAAGGCACTCTAAACGGGTGTCTTTTTCATTATTGGAGGGATTGCGGGATTTGCAGATTGGCTGATGATGTAGGAATCAAATGTAAGAGGTAGCTATGCACAATCATCGATACATTACCGGCTTATGCTCTGATGATGCTCCAGAGAGCGAGAAACAGTTTCTACGTGTCGTTACTGAGCGTCTTATGATGTCAGGCTACACTATGCGTACAGGCGGTCTTATAGGCTCACCTGAGCCGTTTATACGCGGTGCTATGGACGCGGCAGATACTTAACTATCTCGAACAAACGAGCGCTTGAGTATGAAACGTATGTGCCGGCATTAATGGGCGACGACTTGAACGACATTAGTCGATTCATGATTTGCTGGGCGCCTATGCCTACATTTGATAAGAACCAACGACAAAACGATTGTCATGGCTGTATGAGCACTGCAATCAGAATTGCACACACATATGGCATGCAGGTATTCAATACCGCGATACCTGCTCACAAAACAAGATTGCTAAGATGGATAACTGGAGATGTACGCTAAATGACTAACAAAATAGAAACCCAAGCAGTAGAGAATTTCTGGAGCCGTTTCCCTGGACACATCAACTTCTTGGAAGAAAGCGTGAAGTTAGGCCACAACGAAGAGTTTCAGATCCGTTATGACGCAGTAAACAAGTCTGCCCAAGAGTTTCACCCGGCGCTACGTGTCGAATTCTCTCTTGATATGATGGAAGCGAAGGTAAACGCGATCATTATAACTTCAAAAGAGAAGGGAGAAGGTCGCAAGGTAGCTATGAAGCTTGCAAAAGCTTGCCCAGAAGAATATCGAGAGTTGGTTACACCATATCGCTTACCTGCATTGCCGTGGGATTCTGAGGTTACCCAAAACTGGGTGACAGACATGGCCGGACAGTATGGCATGAGAAGTATCGCTAACGAAGTTGGAGCGGTGCTATCTGATGTCACGGTTGCGGTTAAGAGTAATCCTCACAACGGCAAAGTGTTGATACAGGTTGGCTTCAAAAACAAGCGTGAACTGAAAGCGGTTGGTGAAGAAATTGTATTGGTAATGCTGGAGTTATTGCTTGGCGAAGAGATTATTGCGGAAGGTGTTGATCTTCTTAGTATTAAGACAGCCAAGGAATTAAGTTCTGGTAAAATGGGCTGGGAACATACAAGCGGCTTAAATGCCCGTGATGTAATTCTCCGTAACCTGCTCTAACGGTATCCATTTATGTACAATTAGATGTATAATCAAGTAAATAAGAGCAAGGATAGCTCATTACGGATGTAAATTATTAGGAAGCTGCTGATGAATCATGTAAATCTGTTTATGCCAAAACCCATTCCGGTGCCAGATGCCGAAATGGAGGCGTTACAGGAAACAATGAATCATTTGCAGCACCTTAGTCATAACACTTCAATTCCCAATGGTAAGCAGGCTCTTACCGACTTCTTAGAAACAACTCCAATCTTACTTGCTGGTGGCTTTGCGAATCGCGGCATGTTGAACACAATGATCCCGTTTGCACACCAAGTCAAAGCCAGCACGAACTTTATCCCTTGGTTAAACATTCAAGACACTGTTAACACATGGCTATCGTGGGCTGAGAAAAGACGTGATGGTCTGTTTAACGATGACATAGATGAACAGTCACTTTGTGTTGATAGAGCCACAAAACAAATGCCTGTATTTGCGGTACAGCACAAAGGGTTAAAGCGAGTTATCTATCTACATGACCTACCAATTGAATTGGCTACATGGTGCGTACACTCTGAACAAAAGGGGTACTGCGTATTTGCAGTTAATGAAAGTTCAGTCGTGGCTAACTTTGAAGCCTTTAAGTACACCTCGGTTAACTGCGATCTAATACCTGTTAAAGCTGTGCTTCATTTTGGCTACGTAATACGAGATGGGCTAATTGTTATGAAAGGGGAGTCCTACGACCCTGAGAACGACAGTCAGTTCTATGAATTTGAGATATAAAAAAACGACCAGATAAAACATCTTGGTCGCTCTTATGTTGTTTCTATGTGTCTCACCACACACCTCCAGTCCATTACAAGTTAAAGTGCTTTGTAACGTCCTTAGAAGCGGTGAATAGCTGTTTGAGTAGGGATGTGTTTAGCGACTTCTTTAGCAAGCGCCTGATTAGGAGTCAGCTCTTTTGAGAAGTCATAGTGTTTGTAAGTTTTCTGCTCAGGTTGGTTTGCCAAAGCTACTACACCTAATACGATTACTAGTACAATTACTGCTGCCATAATTATCACCTTTGAAAGTTAGTTGGTTAATGTATCGTCTTGATATGTTTATAATCGCATCGATTGAAATTCGCGCAAGACCATATTTTAGACACAACCATCCCTGCCAGTTCTTTAAAAAAAGAACAGCATAACCCTCAAGTCACATCGAAACTGAATGTCACCCAAGTACCCGCAGTTTATCGGCTCTGCAAAGGAAACCTCCTAACTACGGATGCATGTTTTTAAATCATTTCTTTTGGTGGCTCTCATACAAAAGCCACCAGCGCACGATAGTTAATCCACTTTGATAAACACAATCGAGCTAAAGCCGAACGTGTGAAGCCCTGTACTTAGACCTGACGCGCTTGCCAACTCATTCAATTGCGTTGCCTGCTCGTAATTCCTAACAACCAAACCGCTTGTATATCGATTAGGGTGATTTACCGTTCTACACTGGTGATAGTGATGAACAGTTTCTTGAACTGGGATACTGTGTTCTTCGGCAATTTCATTAAGTGTGGTTAGTGCTGCATTCGTTGTTTGCATGATGACGTCCTTATCTTAGCGGTATCGAGGGTCTACGAATTTATTGATGATTTCTTCACTCGGTACTGCTGAGCAATGAGTAATGAGATCCGCGATAGTTAGCGGTTTATTGAATGCAGCTATACGCCAACTCATGTATGGAAGAGTTTTGTTGCCTATAAGCTTTTCATCAGCACCGAGCCACGTATACAGCTGAGCTAGGTTGTGGAATTGAGCACCACTGTTGAAGCCAAGGGCAGGGCTAAGGCGTACACCTTTGAACTCCAGTCGTAATCGAGCAGGGATATGCGATATAAGGTCGCGTAGAGGTGTTGCAGGAGTATCTGACACACTTGGTAAGCGTCCCGTCATTTGATAGTCCATTAACAGCTTTGGGTTGCGCATCATTGCGTTGATTGCGTGGTGGCTCATGATTAGTCCTTGTTGCTTGGTTGATGTGACCAATCTAAATGCAAAGGCTAATCGTGCAACTCAATAAAATGGTAGGGTGGTGGGAGATAAGGGGCGAACCCCTTACAGTTTGCGGATAACGTAGGTTACATTGTCACATGTTATTTCTATCTGACCGTTTTCCAGTAACTGAGAGTCAATATATTCAGCGTACTTCATGTAGTCTTCGACCGATTTAACCATCGTGACTGCCTCTCTATCGAAACGAGCTATGAAGCCGCTCACATCGATATGGGTTCCTTCATCGAGTAACTGCTTGCCGCAGGTTTTACACAAGGTTTCTTTGTGAACGATATAGCTATTCATGGTTAACTCTCAGTATGTTATCAACAGGGTTATTTCTTAGCATCCGTGTAAGGTTTATACGCCAGTTCGATAGCTTGCAGATAGGCGAGTGCGCTTTGGTCTTTCTCAAGAAACTGTCGCTCAAACGATAAACCTTTTAGGTAACGCTGTCTCGCGGCCACATAACGTAGGTTGCTTGGCTTATCCTCTAGGTACCGAGTCATCAAGCTACTAACTTTTGTCCGTGCAATGGGGAACTGAGCCATAACGATAGTGGAGTTTATCTCTAAATGCAGTTCAACATAAGCATCGATAAATCTCAGTACGATCTGATTAAATGCTTCGTTTTGATTCACTTATTTTGCCTCATTTATAGTGTTTTAGTTGTACACACTGTTCACGCACCGAGCAGGGTTCGTTAGTGTCTCTTTAACCAAGTTCTAAGCTCACGGATTGGTTCTTGTAGTACTACCCAGATAAACAGCATTCCAACACCGATAAGAGTCAGGCAGAGTGGTACAAACAGTACCTTTGAAGTCAGGGTGTTAATTCCGTAAAGCAATTCTTCTGGGATGCTGTCACTAAATTGAATGATCCCAAATCGCAGTAGTAGGCCTAATACACCAAGATTGAATGCCACAGCACCGAGAACGAGTTTTTGTAGGTCTTCTTGCCATGTAGTGGGCTTGTTATCTTTAGCTGCTTCAATCATTGCCGCTTTCCTTGTTGAAGAGTAACGATTCAATTTCTGTAACCAGTGAACCTGCCTCAAGTGCGTGATGTATGCTTAAGTGATGATCCCTTTTATAGTCGTTACCTGTATTCACTATGAATTCCAACGCTTGGTTTAAGGCGTATTTCAGTGCCTCTTCATTAGGCGAAGGGAACAAGGGGATTTGAGAAATAACAAAGTCACTTGGATCCAATGGCTCTGCAGGATTGGCACTGTCGTAGGAGAAGTACTGTTCCCCGTTCGAGTAGACGGTTATTTCTGGCGAGCCTGCACAACCCCACAGTGTGGCTTTGTAGTAACCTTTCGGTAGAATTTCTTCTTTCTCTTCGTCAGTAGCATACACAGCTAGTGGTTTATTCAATACATCATCGCTGGTGGCATGAATGCTCATTGCTAAAATCTCTTCTTACGGTTGCGTTACTGCAGTTAGGTATTGCGGTGAAGTTAACCTGGTCCACCGCGTTAAAATTTATTGAGCGCTTAAAATCTGTTTGGTTCGTTCATTATTCATTGGGCAAAGCGCGTAAGCAGTATCTGAGTCATGACAGCTTGCATTGGAAAATGTCACCACTCGGCCACTTGGTAGTTGGTAGAAATCGTAGCTACCGCGGCACAGCTCTTCATACTCGTCTGCATCAATTGGGATGTATGGGCGTGACAAGCAAACTGTATCGCTATTCAAAGCCGAACCCATAAGCGGTGTTAGGTGTTTAATGCCTAATGGGTTTTGGTAGATATACGATTCAATGGCCTGAATTACAGATAAGCCTTTATTAAATGATTCGGTAAAGTAGGCTTCCGACATTGAGTAATCCGGGTCAATCGCACTTAATGCCTCTCGAACATCAACAAGATAAAGGGGGAGTGATTTTTTAATTATCACGTCCTTTAGTGTGATATGAATATTTGTGTCTGAGTCATCATGGACTGTGCTCAGGAAAAATACGCGATCGCCTGCAGTGTGGTTACCTTCTGTTTTAGGGTAGGTCAGGTTAAGCAGGTAACTAAGCTGCTCAGATGGCTGACCATTTAACGATTGAAGGATCTGATAAAACTCCGAGTTGAGTGGAAAGTTTTTTGCACTTGAATTGGCTGTCACTACGACTGAGGAAAGTTGCGTGTCGTTCAAGTGGTTAAGTTGTATGTTGATACGGTGTCCCATTGTGTAATGCCTATATAATTTCATTAATCCATTGTGTGCCTATACGCTCAAAGCTAATCACAAGTGCCTAACGCGCAAGGCTAAAAAAAGTGACCGTATTAAACGGCCACCAGCTACAAACAAATGATTCGGTCAATTAGTCGCAACTAGAGTCGCCGCCAGAATCAAAGCTTGAGCTTGAACCGCTATCACTCGAACCGGAGTCAAAACCTGTTACAGAGACACTGCTATAGGTCTTAGTGGTGTCAGGTTCGGCTGAATCCATAATGGCCGCACCTACAACAGCGGTCGCAAGTAGATCATCACCATCGTCGTAATCTCTGCCCGATCGAGATGGGGTTGGTTTCACTCGAGCAGACTGAGATGCCGGCGGCACAAAAGCATGCGATGTTTTACCTGCACTTGGTGTACGTGGAGTTGGCTTATCCAATTTGTCGCCAGCTGTCTTAAGTGAATCTGCTGCTTCCTTGTCTTCGCGTGCTTTCTTAACTTTAAAGTAGAAGTGCATAGCAATGCCCAGTCCTAGACCAATGGCAATGGTCGTTCCGGTGTTCAAATCCATAAATCTCTCCGTATAGAAAATGGTTACGCCAACGGTGTTGATATGTGGCCGTGATAAAATAGTTACTGGGTAACTAATCTCATTACTCGCAGGATTATACACTACTGCAAGTTCAATGTTTATTGTATGAACATACTTAAAACGCGATAGTTTAAATTTGGGGTATTTATTTAAAAAATTTTCAAATAATTACCTCTATATGATTTTTAATACCAAGAGTCACTTGTGACTTATGTGAAGACTTTCAAACTAAATCTGTCAGTACGTGAACAACAGAAGCAGTCTTGGGTGACTGTTGAGAGGTAGATAGTAAGAATTGTTGTTTAGGTGAAGTGTTCTCTATGACTTCCGGGAGGGTATGAACGGGAAAGGTGAGAAAAAGAGAGGGGTGAGAACCAGTTTAACGAGGGTTGTTTTTATTCTCAAAGTGGGTATTGTGTAGTTGAAGGTTAGTTTGTCTCCAGTTGAGCTGGCTTTTATGGGTGGAAAAGGGCGTTAGTTGGCTGAAACTAGCGCCCTTTTACTTTTTATGACTCACACACCTCAAGTTTTACCTGAACCTGCTGCAGCTTCTCATAGAGAGCCTGTGCATTCTCCGACTTCCCCTCTCCGCGTTCTGCCAATACATCGAGAACACGAACAAGTTGAGACTCAAATTCAATGAGGTATTCGTAGTCTTCGGATACAGGTGCCTTCAAGCACTCAACAATTGCATTGTTTAGCTGGTGGGTTGAGTTAGACAGAGTTGGGCGTAACATTGCTTGTGGGTTGTATAACTCCGACCGAACCACGAGCCATTTATCACTAGCTGAAACATTGATTCGAGCCTGTCGATTGCCTGCTACCTTAGTGACTACAAACTGAATTCCATTTGCTTTGAGGTCTTCTGCAGCTTCAATAGGGGATACGCCCGGAGCACGCACGATGAATAGCCCCTGACCTGCACCGCGTGAAAGCGCTAGTGTTTTACGGGTATTCTGTTCGTAGTTGTGTTTACGAGCTGTTCTGACATGCACATCTCTTTGGTTGTGGCGATAATGGACTACATCTGGTGCAATGCAATTTAGTCGAGCAGCCTGAGCAAGTACTTCTCCCGGATGCTTCTTCGATGCACCGCCGAGGAAAACTTCTGTCACCATGATCATAATCGGAGTTGCATCAAGTTGGAGAGCTACATCTTCAAGGTTCGCGCCTGTCTTGGTCAACAAACCGAAGGAATCGATGTCTTTAACTTTGTAGCCTGGGCGACGTAATTCACGGCCGACATACAGCTCTTTGTTTTTCTGGTTCATGTTCTGCCTATAGCATTAATACTTACGTTATTCCTGTATGCCACCAGCAGGGATAATTGCTGGTGGCAGTCACGATTACTTGCCGTTGAAATTCACACCGATGAATCCTTGGATGTTTAGTTGTGTGCTCTTGGCAAAAATCGATGCACCGGTTTCACAAGCATCCGTAATAGATAATTCGTCGAAGATTTCTAATACTGTTTTGAGTTCAGCTAAGAAAAGTTCTTCTTGCTCTCCAAAGAAAACGACACCCATTTCGCCGTCTTCTGCGCCTTCCTCCTTGATGTTCATCATTGCCTGTAGTGTTTTAGGCAAATAGAACTTCTCGCGTTGTTTAAGGCTAAGAGTCAGCTGCGCATCTCGGTTACCTTCTAGTGCTTCAATCATCTCTAAATCGATGTCATCGATGACCCACTCAAGCTCACTGCGATTAACTATGATGACGCTTTCATCAAAGATGCAGCATTCTTCAATTGGGAGCTGATAGGTTTGACCGCGTTGATTTGTGTTCTCTATGCAAACGACAGACACATAGCCTTCATCAGCGTCGTAGTTAGTCGTTAGGTATTCGACGCCATTACGCTCAATTACGATGCCCGGTTTAAGTTTGCTTGCGTGATCCATGCTTCTACCTTTGAATGTTGAACGTGTTTGATAGAAACAATTAAATGCGATTTTGCTAAACGCACAATAGTACTGGACAGGTATTTGTAAGGATAAACGTTAAATTTTAAATGTGAAGTATAAGATTTGAGTAAATGAGCGACACCTTAGTTGGTCACGCTCATTTATAAAGAGTGGGAGTTATGCTCGGTCAGAGAGATTTTCTAGTGCGATGGCGAATTGTTTTACGACACTCGATGTAAGCGGGGGATGGTCTTCCACAACGCTGGCAGGAATGAACATTTGAGGCCATATTGAGTCGTTATCGATAAGCCCAATGTTGATGTGGCGAGTGCCATTAAATTTAGAATAAACGGGCATTAACTCAGTTATAGCGTTATCTCTCAAGGACATGTCTGAAAATTCTTGTTCGGCCATAACGCCCAAAACTCCGTGTCTTAGTACTACCGCAAATTCAGCCCCAGCCCATTTGGATACGATACTGTTCAGGTCTTTTGCGCGTTCAGCATCATAGTAAACGGTCAAATCCTCTGCGACAAAATCCCCGGCACAGTTGTACAGGTAGGTCGTATCGTTGATGTTGAATTTTGGCATGATGTTTTTGAGGTTTGAGCTCATGTTCGGTTCCTTAATGAAAACTGGCAATAGAACGCATTAGTTGAAAACAAGGTGTTTAAAACGCAAAATATGCGCCATGTGAGTATTTATAAAAACACGGTTAATTAAATGTGCAATAGCATTTGATTTCCATACTGCGTTCACTCAGTTGGACCGATATGTGAGGGTGAAGATTTGAAGACAATTCTCAAGCTGAGATACAAAAGTCTCATAGCTACTGTAGAGAAAGATAGGGCGCTGGCAGCACATGAAAGGTATTTGACTGGTGAGTTACCGGATCCTGTGAGCTTTGGTTGGAAGGGGATGGATGATGTCATTAAGGTATCGAGGAATATGCCTGTCGAACCACAGCCATATAACTGGATGTTAGGCATTGTCTCAGGATTTATTTTTGCACTGCTATTGGTGTTTATCCAAGACAAACAATTGTTATCTCCTTTGGTAGAACTAATACATGCGAAGGGTGGAGAACTAAAGGTAGTTCCTGGAGTGCCAGCAACCATTTCATCGTATGTGACTGACTTTGGCGCGTTCTATTTACTGGGGCTAATCATCAGTGCTCTGTACATGACCTTGGTAAAGGGGATTAAGCGCGTATATATCTGGCTGCTCATTACGCCTTTCCCGGCATTATTCATCGCGTTAGGGCTAATGTTAGTATCTATCAACTTTGAGCCCATGAACCTTCCGTTACTGACATGCTTATCTCAGCTGTGTGCCAATTACCTCCATATCAATTGGGATGTCTATGACAATTACCATCTTGTGAACTTCACGGTTGCATTCATTTTGATGTTGCCCCTTGGGTTATTTCACGCCAAGGCAACTCAAGGTCAGAATGTGGATTACAAGCAGCAAGTCGAAAGGCAGTACGATGCTAACTCGTTCATGAAGCAATATACGACAGAGTTCTTGTTGTGGAATAGGAATACGTTTGAGGCAAACCAACTGTTTAAGGCGGCTGGTGAAGCCGAAGAGAAGCTGGCCAAAATCCTAAACCAAATCATGAAGAACCAAGATGTAGAAAAGCTGGGGCAACTGTACAAAGAGGAAAGCCCAAGGGAATTTTGGGTTTTAGCTTATGCACTTCTGCAGACGTTAAATGAGGCTACTGCAGTCATCAGAGAACACATGGATAGTATCCGAAGTTTTCATTCAATTGTGGAAGGTCAGGACACAGACTTTGAATACATTGAAAGTAAGTTTACCAAGCTATTTCATAAAGCTCTTGAGCCTCAGATCGGCACGTTGACTAAATTGGTAGATCAAGCACTAAGCCATAAGGAATTTAGCGCGGAACTGGAGCATTCAAATCGAATCAATGAGATGAATTGTACTGGCCCAGAATTTTGGCAACAGGTGACTACGATTAGTAACGACGTGAAGATGCTAAACGAAGAGATTTTAGAAATTGAGCGAAAAGAGCAGGGTAGAGAGATGCGTATTCTTACCGGGTTAAGTCAGACTCTCGCAGAAGAAATGCGAAAATCATTCAATGTAGTGACCACACAAATAGATTGGGTCAAAGGGCTGTAATTTATTTTGTTCGACATTGGCGCCTTGGTTTTCCGGGCGCCTTTTTTGTGTCTTGCGCGTTTAGTGAGTGGCCGTAGATTAGGAGAAAACCAAAAACAACCAAAGGCAAAACTATGAATCCACTAGTAATTAACCCTCTACAGATAAAGTACCTAACAAACGGGTGCGGTGAAGCGGTAGATGAATCATTCAAGTACCTGGACAAGCATCAGCTGGACTATGACAAAGAAGCAGGGCATACACTCACTGCTACAGAGTCGGAGTTTGTAAAAGAAGATGTTATCGGGCTTGCTGGTGGGTTGCTTCACTGTAATGTCGCGTATTCGGTCCTCTATAGTGGTACTAAGTTCCTCTGTTTAGTGCACAGTGAATCATTTGGGGAGGATTCGAACGAACAGTCGAGAGAAGAGGCTTACGACAATCACAAGCAAGCTCTAGAAGCGGCTAAAATGATGGCTGAAACATGCGGTGGTCATGTTGCGTGGCTATCAGAGCCAGATGATCTTTTCGCTGTAAGCAATGGCTTTGGCGGTGAATACGTAACGCGCATTCTGATTCCGTTCAGTCATGCCGAGCAATTTGGTTGCTACTCGATTTGGGCTAGTCACCTGAAAGGTATCGATTACTCGGTGCTCTATAAATTTACTAAGTTGAAAGCAATACTTCCTATGCTGGTACCCAACGCTAAGTTTACAGATCAGGAACTCAACGATTTGTGCAGCAGTGAGGACAGTTTGAAGGATGCGATTAATCGCTGGCTGAACAAGCAGCACGTAACCATAAAACCTCTTGTATCTCAAGTGCATCAAGAATATATCGACTTTGATATTGACGGTGCAACTAGAATCCGACGCGCTAAGATGCGATTAGACCTGAAAGATGGCGATGTTTTTAATGTTTACTATGACGTTAGCTCAAAATCTGGGGCCGAGTGGAAAGGTAACTTGGTTAACTCTATCACTCTCGCCAAGCTGTGATGAAATAGCAGACTAAATTTAGGTGTAGGTAGAAACCAGACACAATTAAGGCTCCAGAGGGAGCCTTTTTAATGCAACCGGTAAAAGTAATTTCTACGGATGCGTTACGATAACTTAACCTTCTCACTGTGGGTGCTTGGGTCAAACAAAAATAGTTTGGCTTTACCATCGTCAGGAAGCATTTTATTGATTGCTTCTAGTAGCTCCTGAGAGGAATGCCCGGGATCCAGAACAATGATTGGGGAGCCAGATGCAACCCGTTCATCAAGTAAGGCTTTCATGTCCACCAGCGGCCTTTCTTCATCTTTCTCTGACTCTGAATTTAACTTGTGGCCTTCGACCAACCTAACCAGTTCGTCGCCATCTGTAATGGAATAAGCGCGATTTATTAAAGCAAGAAAACGGACCTTTTCGGGTATCGATTTAGTACCAAGTTCAATACCGGAGAGTAGGGAAGAAGAGTAGCCAAGTGACTTGGCCATGTCTCTTAGAATGACATCGTGCTCAATTCGTAAAGCTCTTAGAAACTTTCCAAGTGGCGTTACTTTAACTGAGTTTTTACTAGAGTTGAGTGCAGGCAAAATCGTTCTTTCTGATGGATCAGACATGTCTAAAATCCCATATGTTTAATTTACAAGATTATTAAAAAGCAGTGGCAACAACCACTGCTTTAATATCAACATGACCATCATAAACATAATCTGGTAGATGGTCACAAAACAAAATTAAAAAGCTAATCCTGACATTTTAAAAACATTCCAGTACTAAGCTTGATATGAATGCGAAAGAAACTTTATTTGACTATCGACTGTGAATGCTCTCGGCTCAAGTTTAAATCGTTTGTTTTTAGATAACTCGTCGAGATAGTGGATAGTAAAATTCATAGCATCAAGTCCGTGCTTACAGATAGCTTGTTCAACTGTGGATAATGATTTAAACGCTTTGCACAAAACATCTGACGACAAAGCCTCTTTATGAATAAATATGTCCTTGTAGTTCAGGATGCGTTGCAGGGAATAGTTGATATACGTTTTTCGTTCAGCTGTCGCTAGGGCGCTGATTTCGCTGCTTAGCAGCTCTACTTGATCTAGGTATTCCGACATGGTTAAGCCCTTTTGTATTGGTCGAAATGTAAAATGGGTTGCATAAGACATGCTAGCCTACATACGAACCAGATAGATGAAGACGATTCTGGAATAAAAGATTGCCATAAGGCATAAGACGCGCAAGCGACAGGAAAGTAGAGTTTATATACTATTGCAACTATCTGACATTGCTAATGTAATTTGAAAAACAAACAGATATGGTACAAATGAAAAGAGACGGGTTACATATTCATGCACGTAATTGTTCTTTTTAACAATTATAAAGTATGTATAATCCCGTCTTTCTTGAAGTTGCCGTATGTTGTTTAAAACCGATTTTAAAACGTAGCGTTTACGGTTTTTACAAAGGCAGAGAAGCGGTCTAAGACGTTTAAATTAGTTACACCATACGTTAGATAGAACGCTTCCTCAGCCAAAATGTCATTGCCATCAAGATAGAACTTGGTGTTTGGGTGAGTGCGATTTAGCTCGTTCAGGTGTTTAGGATCTACAGACAGAATAGCTCTAAGAGCGAAGAAGTCAGTAGTCGAGTTAGCGTCCCATGTTTGATATGGGTCCAAGTCACCTACAGCGATCGAGCCATTGACTCCGTTAATATCTATTAACAGTGTCATGGTTTCCCCGTCGAACGAATAGGTTAGATCACCGTTACCAAACTCCGCTGCAATGTCAGTGAAAAGGTTGATGACGTTTGAAGGTGTTACCTCTACAACAAGGTCGTCAGACTCAATGTTGTTAGGTTGGTGATCTATACAATTTTGAGTTGTTTTAGCGTTAAACATAATTTTTTGGCTCATGTTTATTTTTGTTATATGTCACAAGTAAGCGATGGTCAGTTATCAACTTATGTTGATCATTTATAGTTATTTGACCTAGTAAGCTCCCTAAAATTGAAACATTCATTTTTTGGGAGAAAGTCACAATAATTGAAAATGAGATGTTTTCAAAATTTGTACGATTGGTAAGTTAATTAATGTGCTTAAAATTCCAATGCTGTTAACTAACAGTTCAATTATAACAAGCACTTAGATTTTTTTTGTTCATCGAAAAATATTAGGGAAATTGTCATTTGTGAATCGAAATTTCGTTAACTATTTGCTTCAAAAGCCATCAAATCGGCACAACTGGTTTAATAGAGCCTGGTTGATGTGCCGTGCCTTGGTGCTATATGGCTGTTTGTCGTTTGTTAGCGCACAAGCTTTACCATATGAAGAAGTTTCGAGGGCTGTTCACCCGTTAAAGGTGGGTGTCATTATTAGCAGCAGTGCTAACAAATCCAATTTCATAAACTATGAACGCTCATGCATTGTTAGAGGTATGGCGCGTTCATACTTCTTGAACAACAGTGACGCTCAGATCCGTTTTATTTTCGAAGAAGTAAGCGACATTTACGCGATGGCAAGTGCCAAAGCCGCTCAAGATCTAGTTAAACAGAGTGTTCAGCTTGCGGTGCTCCATTTAACGTCAACTCAAGCTGAGGCTGCAGCTGATGTATTTTCTAATGCTGGCATACCCTATATCACAAGTGCTACCTCACTGAATACCATCAAGCCTGGTTATAAAGGCGTTAGCATTTCATCTTCAAACAAAACGATGTCTAAGATTATTGCTCGTTACTTTATGGCTAACTTTCAATATCGCTCAATCGTCGTGGTACCGAATCTCTTAAATAACTACTCAGATGAATTTAGTGAGTTGTTTAAAAGGGAAATCTACAGCCTTGACCATCGTAAACACATCAATACCTATCCGTTTGGCCTTGAAAACGAACGACTTGATGATCTGGTGGCTCGTATCCCCGATGGAGCCTTTGTGTTCGCACCGTTATACAACCCCAAGATAGGTGTGCTTTACAACCGTTTAGTAAGGGCCGGGAAAAAGGACATTATTTTCTTTGGTGGAAACGTGCCAATGAATAGAACTGAATTTTTAAAAGTGTCTGGTGGTATCTCCGAGGATGTACGAGCGCTGTTTATATCTGATTGGGACATAGACCATCCAGCTACTAGCAAAAGTACTCTTGAACAACGAAGAGCACAAAGTTCTATCCAACGCATTGTGGATGCCTATTGTGATGTCGACGGCGTAACAACACATGTAACGGTTGCATACGACCTAATGAAAATGCTGATGGCAATAAGTGATGATTTCAAGGAAGGAACAACACCAAAAGAACTTATGCGGATGATTAAACAGTCACCCTATAGCACTGTTACTACGGGTAACCACTTTTCATTTGATGATGATGGATTTGCTTATAAGCCTATGTACCTGTTCGAAATGACAGGTGAGAAGCTTATTCACCTTGAAACATTTGAACCGCTTAAACCTTAAGTGAAGGCATAATGAATTATCTTAAACATAATGCGATGATTATATTCACTGCGAGCTTTATAATTTTCGCAAACTATGGGCTTTTCTTCCTTTCAGGTGTTGATTCTACGAACCGCCTGAGAAATGAGAAGGGTGTGTTTGTTGAAGCCGCTCATTACAGGTCCACTTCTGACTTAGTGTATGAAAATGCATACTACTTCAATGTGGACGGGCTTGAACGTCATATGAAGGCGTTCATTGAGCGATTTGAAAAGCAGGCACCGTTTATTAGTGCGTGTATTAGCTTGAAGTTGAGTTCCGTTGATGGCCACCAGCAAGCAGAAAGGGTGGCTTGTACGCGTGAAGATACGTTGGCCATGATCAGTTCTATGCCAACGCGAGAAACATCACGTGGACAATCTCTATTAAAAATTGGTGATTTGGACTTAGGTAAAGTCCAATGGATTGTTTCGAACCGGGTAGGAATGCCTTGGTATGAACACATGTCCTTAAACCCTTATTTATTCTTTCTCTTTGCGCTGTGCCAGCTTGGGGTGTTTTGGTATGTTCATCGATACTACGAAATGCGCCGTGACCGTCAGATTGCTGCGTTAAGAGAAATACCAGCGTCACCTGGTGAGACGATTTCCGATGTCCGTTTGAGGAACATTCAAAAAATCATATCCAAAAACAAGCGTGGCTTTGTCCTGAACAAAGATTTTCTATACGCCACGTACAAGCATCCATACGCTACATTGCACTTTACGAATGGCACGAAACAGAATATCCGCTGCTCAATGGCCGAACTGGAAAACTCATTTAGTGACCAGTATTTGAAAATTAGCCGAGCGTGCGTGATCAACACGGAGATTATTGGTGAGTACAGCCAAATTAAACTCGGTCGAAGCGATAAGGATCACGTGTTGATGATTGACGTAAAAGGGGAAACCACAAGGCAGGAAATTGGCGCGGTTTACTTTGCCTCACTAAAAGATAAGTTGATGAAAGTTAGTTCCAACAAAGCCAAGATAGAACCAGATAACAACAGCGAACAAGTTGACGAATAAAGAAGGGAGCATGACGCTCCCTTTTTCCATTATATGGCGCCAGAAGATTCAGTACTGAACGCGCCTTTAGGTAGTGTCCAAATCTTATCATCCGGGACAAAGATAGGCAGAGTGTATTCCTTTCGGAATGATTGCTGTAACGCTTCCTCGTCATCGATAATAAACGGGGTAGTGCTGGTGGCCCTCTCAAACACGTTCTTGCCGCTACGGGCGATTGTGACCCCAAATTGGTCTTCGTAATCAGCAACCTCTAAGATTTTTTCTGGCCAATACTCATTAATCGTTGCAAGTACCCGGTCAGAGGAAAAGATACAGAGCTTACAGCTCGAGCGACCCCAACCTAAGCGATATGGTACAGGTGGTGTAATTCTCCAGTCAGAAAGTATTTGCCATACATCTTCTTCGGTTAGATGAAGCACATTTCTCCAAGAGTCGATATAACGCGGCTTTTTCGGGTTTTTACTCTTCCTCTCAGTATCTACGGCATGCGGGGCAAGTTGTGACATTTTCGCTCTAGGGGATGATTCAGCTCTCCTTTCACCAGTTATGAACAGGATACGTTGGCCAAGGAATCTGTCTTGATTGGTCAAGGCTCTTTTAGCTGGATCAACTTTGAGTGAAGATGAGCACCATCTCGTGCTTAATGACCCGCTTTGTTGAGGAAACTTTCTACGGGTGCCTGGTTTGCATGTTTCGCGGCCAAGCTCAATGATGCCGGCAGGCGTTTCAAATGAGTGAGGGTGGGGAATAGAATTATGTTTTAGCATCTCCCCTCGAAGCCCTTTATTTAGCCAGCTGCAGTACAAAGGGATTCCGAACGCTTCTGCAAGCTTCTTGTTGTAGGAGTACATGAAGTTCCAATCAAAGAAGATGTCATCATTTAGAGGGTCGCCGTCGACATGGTTGTGCCAAAGTTCAATTTTCTCTTTGGGGTACCCCATTTCCAATAAGCGGCATAATCCCGCGATACTATCTTTACCTCCACTCATGCTCACGATGGCAAGGTCATAATCACTCAGATCTAAATCGGGACAGTCAAATCTTACGTGAGGGTCGGCAGGTTCAAGAGCTATAAGACTGTCACTTCCGAAAATATCTAATTGAACATTGCGACGAATTGAAGGGATAACGACGCTATCATCATAGTGGTCAGTATTGGTCATTTTCATATGATTTTTACCAGAGTGATAATGAATTGAATTTAAAAAAACAATATGTCAAAGTTCATTACCTGCAATGGTAATAATTATTTAAAACGCTGTATTTTGAATGTGATTGTTTATCAGGTATAATTGATGGGTTCTTATGAAGGCGGTCTGTAGTTCACTGGGAGAACGCTCATAGCGTGAGTGGTTGGCAAGGTGAGGGATAGCAACCCGAAACCATCTCCAACCGGTTTGCAAGCCGATGCGGGTTCAAATCCCGTCAGACTGTCCCCATAAGAATAATGGCCAGCTTATGCTGGCCACTGTTCAACTCCAACCACAACCCCTTGGGATCATCCAAGAGTGTTCCGGTTTACCTGTCTTCATGTCAGGTGTCATTGGGAACGTTTTACCCGTTATTTTTTCCAAGTCAGCCACCGACACCAAGTATTTATCAAGTACTGCTTTTTTCATGCCTGCTTTGTTTGGCAATATCCAAGCAAGCGCCCGGTCTTTACGTACAATGAGTTTGTAGAAGTAACCTGGTGTGACTATGCCATGAGATTTGAGATAGTCAGAATTGGCTGGTGTCGCACCTGCTATGATGCCGCCGTAAATCTCAAGAGGTTCTATATCACGGTAGCATTCAGCTATTAACTCAGTCTGCTTCATCGCGCCCCGGTTTAAATCTCGATGTTGTGGCCAGATGTTTACCATGAAGTTTGTCTGTTTAATGCCTAGTTCTGAATTATCAATATGATTCGCTGGTACGCCGTGGCCGCGGTCAAACGTACTCTTGCCGTTTACCTTGTAAGTCGATGTGCTTGTTTGCTGGCAACGGGCAGGTACCTCCGGGTCAAACTCAAAATCTTGTTTGCGGTCTATGTCGCCTTTGTCTCTCCCAAGGGTGTAATGATATTGGACTGCCCCGCGTAGATCACAGTCGATGTCCAAATCAAAACCTTCATATTGTCGGTGGATAATCTCAGCATTTGCTATGCCGGCAAAACTTAACAGCATAGTAAACAGAACGGTTCTCATGTTTTAGTTCTCTCCGTAGATGGTATGCATGGATGATTGATTTCAATGACTCACAAATGGCGCCAACTCAACTGATGGCTAAAGGTTTTGCGAGATAACGGAAAAAGCGGCCATAAAGCCGCTCTTACCGGATGCAACCGTAGTTAGGCGCATTTGATTGGTGATGTTTCAAGACTCTCTTTCACTGAGATCACGTTTGTGATTTCGAAGGTTGAACCTTCGTGATAATGAGCCCGAATGCGATTACTCACATCGACTTCAATGTCGCTATGCGCTGGTGGTTCACCGTCGAGAGTTTGTACATGGTACGTTTCTTCGTGCTCGTCATCGATCAGGATGTCTACTGCAAATATGTTCTTCAAATTGTCGTTGAATAGGTCACGGAGCAACGTTGCGCGTGTTTCTTCCACTGGTAGTTCATCTACTGGCAGTTCTTTGTTTTGGTTGCCAAGTTCAAAGCGATAGGCCATCAGTAAGGTAGATAGGTCGTTCTTGCTTATCTCGCAGGTACTCAAATCAGATTCGTTACCAAGTGCTGCGCGGGCTAGGCGAGTGAACACACTTGAAATATTTGTCGTATTAGTTGTTACCATCTTCTTCATACTCTTCTGGTAATTGGTTAACGAGCTGGGCCAGTTCGTTAAATTCGTTAAAGCCCAGCGGTTTTGTGCTTAATCGCGGTGGGCGCTTATTTGCTAATAGCAAGGGAACGCTTTGGTGCTTCGGGCATATACTGCCAGCCTGTGATTTTGTGATATGTCTGGTCAATAATTTCACCATTACGTAAGTAATTAACGCCATCCCAAAGTGCTTCAAGTACTGAATTAGGAACGTCCTCGTGGTCATACTCGATCAACACTAACAGGTTCAAAATGCGCTCACGGCCATTTAGTTGTGGTTTTAAGTCCATCAAATTGAAATGGTGCTCAACGTTTACATCTTCGACTAGAGATTCAATTTGCTCTGCCGTCGGGCATTTCCAACCATCTTCTATGAAGTCTGAAAAGTGGTTAACGATGTTCTCTGAGCCACCTTGTTTCTGTATAAGGGATTGCATTAGACGCAAAGCGACAACAACAGTGGTTTGGTTTTGAGGGTTAAGAAGCTGCGTGTCTTTCATGTTGATTACCTTGAATTGAATTAGTCATTCAACGGTAATCGAGTTCGACCAACGCGCAATAGAGATAAAAAGGGATTTAGGTAAACGGTGTACCAGGGGGAATAGGTAATTGGTACACCGGGAGAATGGATAAGATGAAGCTAAGCTACGGTTGCTTTCATTACTACAACATGACGCGGAGAATCATTTAGTGATGTTTTTGGCTTGAATTGAGCCAGTTCGTCCCATTCTTCGCCAGCGCAAATGCTACCAAACGAGTGGGCAGCAAATGGCAACTGATCAAGTGACTCGAAAGTCGTATACGCAGTGCTGTCATTTTCGTAGTCAGTCAAAACCCATTGGTCGCCGTTGTGTGAAACACTTAAGGCTATGACGTTGGAATAATCTATTGTTGGGATAGCCAGTATAAGTGGACTGTCAGTTACTTGATCCACAAAGGCAAGAGCACGCTCTTTCGTATCAAAGCATCCACAGAAAAGAGGGGATATACACCAATTCGAATCAATGACTTTTTCGATAAATTGTTTAGCAAACATTGTAGGCAAACTACCGTGTATGGAAGTGATATACCGTGGATTGTGGCTGTCAGTGATGTACTGAGTAAAGTCGTAAAGGGGAGTTGTCGCAGATGTCATTTGAAGTAGTCCTATTTTGTTTAGATAGCACCAGTTTACGGGTTCGGTAGAACCCGCAACTATCAACTCATTCACTTATCGTCTTCTTCCTTCTCATTCGTTACTGTGTGCTTCTGTGGAGCACCCAATGTAATTAAATATAAGCAAATAATAATTGGTAGAATGACGGTAACAACTGGGCGTACTTGGTCAGGAGTGATAACCCCTTTAGTGAACCAGACATAGAGCAGGGATCCAGACATTAATAGACTTAGGATGATATAAAACCCAGCTATGAATTTTCCTGTTTTTGTCCCGAAAAAATTCAATAGCCAGTTACTTATTTGAGGTGTCATTAATCTCTCCTGTGGGTGAATGACAATGGTGCCGGGCACAACTACCCGACACTGATAAAAAGGTCATGCAAATAGTTTTAATGGAGGCAAAGAATCAATCAATTGCGCCCCGTATTTTTTGCTACTCAGACGGCGATCGAAGATCAGCACTTCGCCGCTGCAATCAGCTGATCGAATAAGACGACCCACTTGTTGAATGAGTTTTGCGCTCGCTTCTGGCAGGCTCAACTCAAAGAAAGGGTTACCACCGTTTTTACTGATGAATTCGCTCTCAGCTTCATCTACAGGCTCTTTAAAGTTAGCGAAAGGTATCTTGGCAATTCCAACACAGGTCAAATATTCACGTGGTAAATCAAGCCCTTCTCCTAGTGATGCGACCCCGACTAAAATCGATTTGAGGCCATTATCGATACGCTCTTTGTGTCTACGAATCAAATTAGGTCGGGTATCTTGCCCTTGAATAAGCATGTAAGCTTTAAGTTCCGGTGATACCAACTCAATGTAGCGATTCAACTGACGGTAGGAGGTAAACAACATAAGCATCGCTTTGTGTTTTTGTGCCATTTGTCCTGTGTAGTGAACAATTTCAAGTGTGTGCTGTTCTTCGTTTTTAGCTGTAGGTTCTACCTTCATTGGTGGAATGATTAGCTTAGCTTGGTTCTGATAATCGAACGGGCTATTCACGCGGCAATACTGGGTACCATCATTCGCGCTTAGGCCAGCTTCAAGCATAAAGCGGTCAAAGTTACCAAGGCTTGTCACGGTTGCGGATGTTAGTACCGCGCCAGCTGCTTTCGACCATAGCGTGTCTTCAAGTTCTTTACCTACGCTGATTGGCACTGCGTTAAATGAGAGGTCAGGTCGACCATTACCGCCGCACGATACCCATTTAGCGATAGCTGACCCTTTCTGCTCAATCTTGGTGAACATCTGCCACATATCTGCAAAACTCTCTGTATGTGCCTGTAGGCGATTTGATTCAGACAGAATTTTTTCAATAGCAGGTGTGGAAGGGATTTTGCGTTTTTCCAAAGCTTCTTGAAGCTTACTTGTGTGAGCTGACACGCAACGGTTAATCTTGCCCGACAGCGTTGATAAATTGCTAAGCGATGTATCTAACACTGATGGTAATAGACCGTCTTTAAAACGGTAAATTTGCTCTTGAGAGTAGTCACTAGAGAAATTGCAGTTTGCCAAAAGCATGTCAGTAACTGAGCGTAGTTCCTCTACACAGCCTTTCACAACTTCATCAAGCTCTCTGCCATCTTTAACGATAGATTGGCTGATCTCTTGACCATGTACCATCGAAAGCTTGGACACCGCTTGTGATACCTTTTTAAGCCAAGAAAGGCTACCTTCAATAGTTACTTTTTGCTCAAAGGAAGAACGGAATTGCTTTGGGATATGATGTGCCTCGTCGATAACCCAAATGGCGTCTTCCGCTGGCGGTAGGACATTGCCACCATTCGCTAAGCTGGTCATGGTTAACGCATGGTTTGCAATAATCACATCAGTTGTATCCAGAGTCTTACGAGCGTTATGGAAAGCGCATTCTTCGAAGTAGGGGCAAATACGCTTAGTGCATGTGCCTGACTTACAGTTCACTTTGTTCCAAAGCGTAGAGGCGATAACTTCACCTGTCACTGGCCAGTTATCCATAACCCCGTCCCAACTTTTGTTGTCGTAGTTTTCGATCATGCGCTCAAGTAGTTCAGCGTCTGCACCAGAAACTTTCTCTACAGGTTCTTGAGAGTCGAATAGGGTATCTTCGCTACGGGCTGGTGGCGCGCCCACAGCAACGGTTTCAACATCACGGCGGCACAGGTATCGGTTACGGCCTAAAGCCACCTTAAACGTCATGTCAGGTCGTATAGATTGAAGTAACGGTAGGTCTTTGAGTTCTAGCTGACTCTGCAAACTTACGTTGGCAGTTGAAACGATCAGTTTCTTGTTTAGCGCCTTGGCTAAGACGATCGATGGTATAAGGTATGCAAAAGTTTTACCTGTACCAGTGCCAGCTTCCGCAGCGATGATACGGCGCTTCGCACCTTCATTTTGCGCGTAGACACCACCAAGCGTTTTAGCAATTTCTGCTATAAGAAAGCTTTGCTCTTTTCTCGGCTTAAAACCAGAGAGAGCATCCTGAACACTTTTATATAATGTTCTGATTTCTTCTTTGGTTTTGTCATTCAAATCCAGTTGCTTGGCTGGTGCTTTCTCAATCATGTGGTGACTCTCCATTAACTTTATACCGTGATGGTAAGACGGTTTAGTCAACGCGCAAGTCACTAAAAAATAGTGGAATTATAAAACTCAGAGTAGGGTGTGGGTTGTGAAAAACTGCCAGTACTGGGAGTAAATGGAAGACAAAAAGAAGAGTAGAAACGCAGCCACTTTGTAACTGTCAGTAATAGAAACACAAAGAGAAAATTAACCACAAAATAAATGCACCCGTTGTTAGTAATGGCCATAAGAACCCCACTAATTACGGATGCATTAATGCACGTTATTTTATGATTTCACAATGGCTAAACATGTTCTCTTCCCCGCCCTCTAAATTGCCTTTTTTATCAAATTTCAGGCGAACAAATTTGCCATCTGGATATGGGCCATTGGCATCATACTGTGTTCTAAGTTCAAAGTACGCTCTTTCACTTTCACCATTATTTTTCTTTGTAATTACATCTGCTTCGAATCCATGAGGATTTTCTTTAATTACAGTAACCGTTCCCGGTGCATAAGAGAATTTAGTAAGGTCGAAGACCTTGCCAGTGTTTTGAAGATTCCAGTACAGCTTATTGCCATTCTTACGGGTAAACTGATAGCCATACTGATCAGAAAAGCGCAATTGACAAAAAATATTCAAGTTCGGGTCATTTAAGTTTAAAGGCTGGTATGCAGCTGCTGCGTAACCTGAACTCAATAAAGATATTACTGCTAGTGTTTTTAATCCCAATTTCTTCATAATCATTCCTATACTCCGAAGATAACTGTCTTCGTCACTGTTCTACTTTTAATATTGCGGCGTTTTTCAAGGTAGTTGTCATCATTCGCTTGTTTATTAAGCAGCTTCTCTCTCTGGATTTAGATGTACGTCACCAACTGGCTTACAGTTCCTGATATCACCAGGCCATCGTTCGGGTTTTCGCTTTTTTGCAGCGAGTAATACCTCCGCTCGACGCTTCAAGATCTCTTCGTCTTTTCCGTTATGACGCTCTAAGGGCGTGACGTAATTTAGCTTGCTGTGCTTGTGCTCGGTGTTGTACCAGTGCACGAAGGCTTCAACCCAACCTCGACTGCTTTCGAGATTTTCAAAGCCCTTTGTCGGCCAGTTCGGCATGTACTTAACCGTGCGGAACAACGACTCGACATACGGGTTATCATCACTGACTCTTGGGCGGCTATACGATGAGGTAATGCCTAGCTCATCCATCTTCGCTTTGAACGTCAGCGACTTCATAGGCGCACCGTTATCTGAGTGAAGAACTAGCGGTTGATTGAAGCACTGCTCTCGCATCAAGGTTCGTTGCAGGAGCTGTGACGCTAACTCACCGCACTCACGTTCATACACCTCATAGCCCACGATTTTTCGGCTGTAGATGTCCTCTATTACATACAGATAATAATGCTGGCCTCGAACCTTTGAAGGCAAGTAAGTGATATCCCATGTGTAGACTTGATTCGAGCCTGTCGCCGTATAAGTCGTTGGCTTCACTTGCTTTTGTCTACTCCTCTGACGGCCTCGGTTGTTAAGTTGTCCTTGAGCGCCCAACACCCGATAATAGCTCGACTCTGAGGCGATATACTCACCTTTATCAAGCAGTGTCGGCACTATTTGAGTCGGGGGTAAGCTCGCGAACTCTGGGCGGTTACATACCTCGATAATCGCATCACGCTCTTGCTTTGACAGCTTGTTAGCTGGCTCTGGTCTGAGGCAGGTCGGTCTTTTATCCGCCTGAACCTTTCCTTGTAGATACCATCGACGATAGGTTCTCAGATCAATTTGAACCTCATGACAAGCGCGTTCTATGCGACAACCATTTTGTTTGGCTTCGTGGATAAGAGCAATCAGGTGCTGCCTTTCATCGGTTGAGGTTAGTCGTCCTCTGGCTCTTCCCCGTAAAAGGCTCTGAGCTTTTTTCGCAGAACCAACAAGGCAGCAGTTTCAGCGAGCGCCTTTTCTTTGTGGCGTAACTCTTTTTTCAGCTCTTTAATTTCAAGTTTATCGGCTTTGGCCTGTTTCTTTGCTTCAGCTTCCCGTTCTTTGCTTGACTGAAAGCCTTGCATACACTCTTCTCGCCAACTCTGAACTTGCTCTGGAAAGAGACCTTTTTCACGACAGTAATGGCTGAGTTCACTCTCCGTCATCGAGTAGGTTTCGGCAACGATGGCAAGTTTGGTTTGAGCAGACCACTGCTCTGATGAAGTGTTACTATTTGGCACTGCGGCTCCTGAACGTCTGAGTTGCTGCCGCCAATGATACAGGGTCGCGGTGCTAACGCCTTCTTCTTTTGATAGCTGGCTCACTGACATTGAGTATGGAGGCAATAGCTTCTTCAATATGGCTTCTTTTCTTTCTGCTGGAATGCGAGACACAATTCATTCTTACCGCCCTAAACTGGTTAAATTTTAACAGTGACAACTATCCTGCCAGAGGGGGATTGTTAGGGGCTATGTTTTAGCACGGAAGTACTAAGTTAATCGAATGAAAAACATAGTTTTTTGTACAATGTTAAATTCCAATATCCCAAGAATTACCTTCTTGTCGACGCTCCCAAAGTAGCGCTATTGCTTCATCTCTTGTTTCACAACTATCGATCACTACCATGCCGTACCCTTTGGCTAGTTCAACATCCCATTTCTTCGTTTTGATATTGAAACAACAGACACCTTGGCAGGTGATTTTATCTTCGAGAAAAACAGGGCAGTTTTCTTGGCCACTCAACCACGGCTTTTCTGCCAAATGGAAATATTCATCGCTATAAACATCAGTAAGGATAGGGGTCACTTTGTCACCTTGTTTTGTTTTGCCAACTGCTCACGCTTTTCTACTGCTTGGTAGGTTTCTTCGGTCGTTGCTCCGCGCCAAATTAAGTTACGGTGAATGGCTTCACCCATAAATTCAGGATTAATCAAATCACGTGAACCAATAGCATTCACAAGCTCTCTATCGGTCATATTCGACATCGCTACACGTACATGTTCACGAATAGGCATATCACCTACAGGAGTGGGGTAAGTTCGTGCAATTTGATCCAGTGGGTAAGCTTGTGGAACCTCATGCCAAAAAAGGTCAACCTTCAAACTGTCACCATTTTGAAGAAGCCATGAACGGCCATCTTTTAAAGCCTCATTCTTGGTCATACCGAGAGTTTTATATATCTCCAAACCAAAGTTGATTTGATCCACGCCCAATTTCTCAGCGGCAAGTTTCAGTGCCAACTTTCGTAGGTGTTTTCCCGGCAACTCGCCAATCGTTTTTGCGGGTCTTGCATAGTCACCATTCGGGCCACATGCGATATAAGTTGGAATTCGCTCTGGCAGTACATCGATTTCATTGGTGTTGTAAAAATCGCACTCATTCTGATAGTGAGTGATAGCAGGATTCAGTTTCAAAATGGGTAACCCTCAAATGTTTCTTCTGTAAATACCATTCCCTGCGCCGAGGTTTGGACAGTCACTGGAGCTGGGTGCTCTATAAGTAATGGCTGGTCATCTTCCTGCTTTTCTTCGCGTTCGCTTTCACAAGGGCCATTACACATCGCTTGCACGTGATGTTTCCAAGAACGACGCAATTGGATGTCTGTAAAATGGGGTTCAAACTCACCAAGCAGTGAACCATCAGGGGCGGTAACCACTGTTTGATTTGGATTAGAACGGTTTATAAGGATTTCATCAGGGTGAATAGCTGCCATTTTTATTCTCTCTATATTTAATTTTTGTGCCCACAGGTCTTGTTGGTGGGGCTGTTTATGATTAGTCGATGTCAATTAGTTCATTAGATGGAAGACGTTTGAAGTACTCGTTGCCTTTATCAGAAGGCTTGAAACAGCGGCCATTAGGTGAGAACACTGCAACGACTTCTTCGCCATCAAAAACGTCACCGCCCAAGGTGTAACGGTTGTAATCTTGCTGTTCTGTGTGTTCGCGCCATTTCTCTCTGGCATCCTTTAGATCAACCACATCAATGAATTCTTCTGTCTCGATAGCGTAGCTATGAGTCAATGTTCCAACGCGAAGCTTAAGTTGACCTGTCGTTGTCGGTTTCGAATTTTGTTTTGTCATGAGCGTTATCTCCTGTGGTTTGATTCCATTAAAAGCGAGTTAGCGAATCACACAAGATGCTCAGGTTTAGGTTTGATGATTGAAAGGCGCCACGTAACAGCAGCGCCATTTTTAGAGTTTGGTTTAGATAGGTAGGGTTGTTTGAATCGCTACGCGCTGACCGTCAGAGAACAACCGAGTGAATGTTTCCGTTCGCTTTTCAAAATTCGTTGCTTGATGATGGCGGCAGGTGAATGACTGCCAATAAGCAAGCTTTAGCCCCTTAAGAAGCTGGTCTTCTATATCGCGGGGAAAACTGCACAATAGGTTTAAGCAATACTCTTTCGCGTCTTCTTCCTGCATGTCAGATACATCCAGTTCCCAAACTGCTTCCATTGATTCATTCCATAGCTCGACAAAAGCAAACACATTTTCCTCGATAGCCTCTGCCGCCGAAGTAAAAGCAAGTGGGTCTTCATATTCCTCGGTGCAATCATGTCTTGCATATTCAGTGGAGCGGAGCGTTTTATCTTTAGTGATTTCTACGTTTACCTCACGCAGTAATTGGGAACCAATGCGCGATGACGACTTCTCATTCCCTAGAACGGCTGCAGTTCGGCAGGCATCGAAACTTGCATCAAAGCCGTGGATATGCGCGAGAGTTTTTCGTTCTTCATAGACACCACCTCGGGTTACTTCGGAACAAGCTAGAAAATGAGCTCCAGTAAATAGCCTCTCCTTATTCGGCGCCTTTAATTCAAAGAGCTGTTCAATTTCCAAAGGTGACAATCTGACGGGTACATTGACTTTGACCTCTTGGCCATCAACAACCTCGATAGTCGAAATGTACTTCTTGCAGGGTATACCGACGCGAATAGGTGCAAAACTTAGTGCTTTCATCATGGACATAGCGTGCTGGCCAATGTCTGGTGCCTTATGAATCGGCAGGATCACATCACAACGACGTGCTAACCACTTAATCACCGATTTGTTCTCTTTGACTATCGCTAAGCTGGCCGCTGGGTCAAATGGGTTGTCTGGTATGACGATACTTAGCTTTTTAGCATGGCCTTTGAAAGACTCCACGATACGCTTATACCGCGAGAATACTTCTTGAGGTTCTACGAAGTTACCTTTGCCAACTTCGGTAATGACACCGTTGTCGAGAAAAGCTCGGTTTCCCCTAATCAATGACTGTTTCATCATGTCGAGTAGGTGAGGTTGCTTGATGTCGCTAACGTAGGCAAGAGAAGCGCCCAAGCAAGCGTTGGCAGCTGAATAGCCGGTAAACTCGTCAGCTGATGCTAAGCCTGACCGATACAAAACAGGTGAAAATGGTTTTGGTATGTTATTGAGGATCTTCTTTAGTCTACCTCTAAGAACTCCAACGCCAATGTGTTTACGGCAAAAGTACGTCGAATTGAAGGTATTAAGCAGCTTCTGGGAGCTTGGCTTTTCAGTCATCATGTCGAAGACTTTCAAATAGTCATTTGACAACACGACAAACAAATCGCGGGATTTCTCTGCGTATTGCTTCAACAGCTTATTGGCGCCTGCTGTGTGCTTATCAACATACGCTTGCATCGCCGCGGTTTGGGTTCGCTTAGGCATTTGCTGATCATAATGGCCAATGACCTGTTTAGAATGAATCAGGCCATGTAAACCTGACAGTATAAGCACTTCAAAGTGATCGTGTACATTATCTATGTTCGCACGAATTAACTCGTACACATGACCCAAATATAGGTCGAAAGCTTGAGCTTCGGTCTGAGCTTTATTGTCACTGCAACCGATGATTAGAAGTGGTTTAGCCATTGAATCTACCTCAGTTATGCCGCTCGTAGAGAGTGAAACAGTTCGCCCGATAAATGTTTGCTGTCTGGAATGCTTGAGCTGGTACCAATGTCGATAAATGGATGCTCGTTTAAAAGCTGTTTGACAAAATGTGGCCATTCTTCAAGTGAGTCGAAGGGACGGACAATATCGTTGTAGATAACTTCAATCTCGTTGGCTTCTGTTACATAGCCTGCAAATAGAACATTGCAGTACTCGGTATTGAACTGCTTCTGGGCTTCTTCTTTGCTTGGGAATGAAAATAGGCATAAGGACACACGCGGGGCTTCCGTCGCGCATGTTTTAGGATGCTGGTGGAGAGAGACAATTTGATGGATTTCAGGATTCACGTAAGCACTGTCCCAACTATCATCTGAGTAACGCCCATTTCCGGTTATAAGGCACTGCTCATGACAAATATCACCATCATCAAATACACGGTATAGAGTCAGATCTTGCGATTGATAGACGCGTGCCTGACCGTGAAAAAGTGGAGTGTGGCTAACGTGTTGTAGGTGAGGTAATAGGTAGTCGTATAGTTTCATCGTGGAATCTCCTGTGCTTGAGATTCAATTTTCCGACACTTCTCTAATCGCGCCAGTGGCTGCAGGCTGGCAAGTTGCCAACCTGCATGGTCAAGTTATGCAGCTTTGAGCCAGTCGTTAACACGCTGTTTGATGGCTTCAACAACAATCTCTTTGTCAGTCTCAAACATAGAGTTTAATTGTTTGTCCTTAGCATCCCTCATATCGTCATAAAAGGTCTGTGTAATATGACTAGCAAAGTTTGAGTTCCCTTTGATATGCCGAATGCCGCTAACGAATGCCAGATCGGTGGTGGCCGACGCCGGGTTAGAAATGACGGCATTGATATATTGAAGCACCCCTTCCACGGTTGCATTCAACTCAAGCTCAAGGTATTGGCCAATCCGAAATACTGCCTGCTTGTAAGCTTTCATGGTCATCGCATCTGCAGGTTTGTTCATGACTTCCTTGATGTACTCGCCAAGCGATGCAAGATATTTAAGCTCAACCTCATTTTGGTAAGGGCGATGTATAGAATAATTCACGGCGTGCTCTAGGCCGTAAAGGTGAAGAAATACTTCCTCATTACCTGTCCACTGCTCTTTGATCTCAGAGGCGCTACGACGAATTAGTGGATAAATTGCTTTGTAATATTGGTCACAATCCTCTGTTAAACGAAACTCTTTGTAGCAGTTCGTGATAAAGCTTTCATAGTCAAAAGAGACATCTTGATGGGATTCTGAAAGGGGTGATTGTGCAAATTCTTCCGGTGTAGCAATGCCGGTAACATGGAACGTCCACAGAATGGAGTCGACAAACTTAAACGGTGTCCCGCCGTAAATCATGATTTTATTATCGAAGTCTACAGGAAGGTTTTTATCTGTTGAGCGAATTCCCATTAGTTGACCCGAAAAGTGTATTTTGTGATTCATTTTGCTGTTCCGTATTCATTCGGCACCAAGAAATCACGATTTAAGTGGTACTCTTGATGCCAGATAGTTTGAGAGATAATTTGAAGGGAAGGAACTGGTTGCCAACCCATTCAATTGAACTGACAACAAGTATCTCTCACATTGGAAAACGCGCTAGATGGGAAATGCTTAGTGACTATTTGAAGAATTGGACATAAGCCACGAATGTAAGTAGAGCTGGACCAACTGAAAGGAAAAACACCACCATTGATTCATATGAATCGTATCTCAATAGGTCGATTGGCGTTTTCACTGGTTGTTGAACAACAACAGCCAATTTATGCTGCACCATCGTTCTAATTTTAGGGGTGACGATCCTGTACAGAGAGATGATGGCCAATAAGTTCATCGCTGCTATGACCAATTCAACCACATACGATGCCTTTACCGGATGCAGTAACAATGTAAAGACACCCATTTGCAGTACCAGATAAGCAAAATACTTCATTTGTGTTCCCTTCTGTTAATAAGCCAATCGTGTGTGATTATCTGGATAGCCTAACATACGTTCTGCAAACACGGGGTTAAGACCACCCTCAGTCGCGCCAAGGCGCTGCAGATCGCCTATCAAGCCACCGAGTTTACCGGGCCGTGACATTCGGCTACCGGAAGTAAAATTGTTGTTGCCGTCCTTAGCAATGCATGTAGACAACAAGTTCGGGAAAGTGGTTTTGGTCGGGTTAAGATTGCGATCGGGCTCTCCAGTATAAATGTTACCACCGATCAGAATGCCGCGTGATGGCATGTTCGTTACCAGTTCTAGATTGTTCATAGAAAAAATATCGAGTTGAGATACACCCCAGCCAGCAGCAAGTTTGGATGCCATGTAAGTTTCGTTCTTACGTGATTTTGGCTGTTTTGCTTTTACAGGGGCAAACTCAGCATCTGTGATGGCGTCAAATATTGCCTTAGCGATAGCTGGAACAATAGCATTGCCAACGCCGTTGATACGCTTTGTTCTCAGCTTAATTGAACGAGGCTCTTTTACCACGGCTGCATTGAGGATGTATTCAGGATCTTCTGATGGCAGGGGCATAAAGTGGTTCGGTTGCTTGTTCGCTTGCTTACGTACCGTATCGAAGATGCGGCGGTTACCACGAGCGACAGCTGTCGTTGGTAGATACGCGACGATATAAGTGCGATGGCGGTAATGTGGGTAGCCAAACGCAGTCGCTGCAATGACCTCCCACTCAACGATATAACCAAGTCTGTTAAGTTCCATAAGAATCACATCAAGCCCACGGTTTAAGAGGTTGCTTGAGTTTTCAAAAACCAAATACGGTACTTCCAAGTCTTCTGCGATATTAAGAATGTCGTGCACTAGGCCTGATCGCGCACCGTTGATGCCGATATGATTGCCTTTGGTATTAGCTGGAGTCACATCCTGACATGGGAAGCCAGCAGATAGGATAGTTGGGAAGGGCAATATTCCTTCCATAAAATCCTCCATACAAAGGCTTGTGAAGCCAGTTTCTTCAACTGGCACCTTATCCTCGTCTATAAGTGCTTGATGGCTGTGACAGGCGCGAGGAAGGCCAATTTCAGACACATCACCGCAGTTATCTAGATTGAAGTTACGGTCAATCAATTTTGTATTATATGGGTCGATTTCAGCGGTGCAAATCGTTTCTATAAGACCGTTTTGCTGTGCGGCAAGGTGAAACCCGCCTATACCAGTACATAGCTCTAAAAGTGGTAGTTTGTTCATTGTGATTGACCCATAACGTATTTGATATGGGTCAGTATCTGCTAGAAGTCTAATCGCACAAGTCAGCGTTGAGCGACCATAGCTTCGTGGTAACGAAGTGAGGTAGGCGTAGAGCGTTCAGGTAATTCGGTTCTCTCTGTCACGGCATTACAGAGAGCAATAGATAGATCTATTTCTGACTCACGAATGAATTTACTTGCTTTTGTAAGGTGATGTTCGCCATCTTGAGCTTTGGCGTGAAAGATCCGAACGGTTTTTTTAGCCCTTGTCATGCCTACATATGCCAGTCGTCGCTCTTCCTCTTCATCAACACCTAAACCAGTTTCTGACTTTTTCTTAATGGGCATGGTATCCGCATCCCAAAAAGGCAGTAGAACAAGGTCATACTCACAGCCTTTTGAACGAAAAATGGTTGTCAGTGTTACACCGTAATTATTCTTTGTTTGTTGTTGCGACAAATTGATGAGTCTTTGGAAGTAAGAGAGTGCATCCGCTGGTGAAAGCTTCAGGCTTCTTAATACGGTTGCAAGTGAGTTAAAACGCTCTTCGGCCTCTGCCAGTTCAGCATCACTTGTCGCGCTATTGGCCAACCATTCAGACATGTTTGACTCGTCAAGGTACGCATCAAAAACATCAAGGGCAGAGGCATCTTTCACTCCCTTCAATGTGTCGATGATATACAGGCGTTCCCTTACGTTTTCGTAACGGGTTTTGCTGGTGGTATCAGCTAATTGGATGGTATCGATCGCGGATACCCAATGCTCTACATCAATGCCACTTAAGCGGCGTGAAAGCTCCATCAGCTTCTTATTCGGCACGTAAGTATGAGGGAACCGGAGAAGGTCGAAAATAAGTGTGCTGCGCGCTTCCGAATCAAGCACCTTATCGTTTCCGGTTACAAAAGTTAGTAAAGTAGTGAGAAGCTTAATCTCTCTTGTGTTTGGTAATGCGAATTCTGGGGGCATTTTATACGGTACCCTTCGAAGCAGAAACGATAACTCAAAAAGCATCGACTGTGACCAACGGCGGATCAGGACGGCGCAGTCTGCAGGTTGTCCACCGGATTCTAAATGTTTGTTTATGGATTCGATAACGTCAGCTGCTGGCGTACCTGTAGGGCAGACTTCAACATTTGTAATTGGTGTACCTGGAGCAGAAACGGTCAAAGTGTCGAATCGTTCTTGGTTGTTCACAATCAGGTGGTTTGAAGCCAGAGATAAACGGTGACCATAACGGAACGTCTTACTTAATGTCAGCTTTGTACACGGCGGGAAATCTTTCTCGAAAGTTAGCATAAATCCCGGGTTTGAACCGCGCCAACTGTAAATCGATTGGTCAATGTCTCCGACCGCGATTAGAGAAGTATTCTGGGCCTTAATCAGCTTTACCAGCTCATACTGGGAGGCATTAATGTCTTGAAATTCATCAATCAAAATTTTAGAGAATTTTGACTGGTATAGAGTTCTTAACTGTCCGTCCTTGCGTAACAGAGCTACGGTTTCAGGACACCAGTCATCAAAGAACAATACTTTTTCGGCCATACGAGCCTTTTCAAACTCATAAAATGCAGGGATTAAAAACGAGTAAGTTTGGTTGATCCCCATAATGTTAAACACTTCTTTTACAGGTAACATCATCGCTTTCACGAGGCCGACAAACGACAATAGGGTATCTGCAGTTTTGCTATCACCAATAACGGATGCAATCTTCTTGCTTCTCGTGTTTGCGGCAATCACTTTAAGTGCAGACCTAGCTAATGACAGCTGGAATGGTCCAGTGTCCATGTTAAGTTCGAAGCCAATTCGATTCAGGTGGCCAGAATTACGCAAAACGCTGTAGCAAAAACCGTGAAAGGTTTTGATTAATGGAAGGTCTGCCAATCTTTTAGCTTTGATACGCGCAGTGAACTCGGTGGCGATGTCACTATTGAACATTAGGACGCACATATTGGTAGCCGGCATCGTTTTGACTTGTTCCAGAATGAACTCAATTAGAGTTGTCGTTTTGCCAGTACCTGGGCCTGCGTCAATAAGTGCATTTCCAGAGTTAAACGAGACAATGGCTTCTTGTTCGGACGTTCTATTCATTTGCTATACCTTTAAACTTTTCTCTATTCACTAGTATGCAGGCAGATATATATGCCGCAAGAGCCCTAAGTCGCTAACATCGGATTTTGATAGCGTGGTAGGTATATTCCTTAATGTACAGCAACCGGATTGAGAAATGCACTACTTAACGAAGTGCAAAACAGAGCAAGCCATTACCTCAAATAGCAGAAAAGGCGCACTATGTGCGCCTTTCGTTATGGATTAGAAATAGGTACCATTCTTTCAGTAGCAGACTAGGGTTGAAAATTTCCTTCTGCTTGTCGAATAGCTTTGTAGCGAACCATACCTTCGGTCAAAAAGATGATATTGGCCAAGTCATAGTAGGTGACCTTACCGCCCCGATAATCGTAGACCTGTTGTACTTTCTTCGTTATGAAATCCTCATTAACTTCGAGTACCAATTTTTCCAATTCATCGTAATGGTCAGGGGTGATCTCCCGGCCTTCATGCGGAACCAGCCAAACATTTAGCGGAGGATAGTTCTCAGGGTTTTTGTATACCTTCATCGTTACATTTGCTGACGATGCATGAAAATGGTCACCCGCGCTCTTAGTTATGTGTTGAAAGTACCAAATGGAAGCACCAATGACGATTGCATACAGATCAAATCCGTAAATGCCGATACCAAGTAAAAGTATGCCAGCTACTTGGAGTTTTCTAGCGTGTACCAATAGCAGTTTGGCTCTATCAGTTACCTTTCCAGATAGCTCCATTAGGAGCTTGTAATTGTTCAATTTCGGTACCTATTCTTTCGATGTTAAGTGGGACTCTGAGCGGTTGCGTGTTAATTCAATCCAAATTGTCGTTGAACCGTCATCACCACGATTAGATGGAGTAGGGCAAAAGTTCTCGTCAACTTGCTTTAGAAAAAGCTGTTCGCTCAAAAATTCCAAGCAACCGGTATCTGTCGCGGCCATATCAACGCCATATTCTTCGATTGATGGCATTGCTACTGTAACCGCCTGTACGGTGTAAAGATTGGCAATGTAAGCCCATTCATCGCTTTCAAATATGGGCGGCTGAGAAGGGGTTTCAGAGTCATAGATCACCAAGTCTGCATCTTGCTTATCGTGTTGAGATTCCAAACAGCTTGGTTTAGTAAAATGGATTAACACTTGGCTGACAGATGGGTCTGTGTAAACCCATAATTGCTCAGGCACTTCACGTTCATAGCGTGAACACTGTTCACTAGATGGTAAGAGCAAGTCTTTTGATTGTGCACTTAGCCACTGAGTTTCACCCTCTGAATACTGCAGCATTTCAAGAACGATGTTTTTAAGGTGAAAATCATTACCTATAAGATGCTTACCCAAAACGGATTCCATTTTATTTAGCTGGTCTTGAGTAGGGATAAAGTAGGGTTGAGCCATTTTGTTCTCACTTAGTCATTAACTCGTAATAACCAATACTTTAATCGGCAATCCGATTCCCGCAACAAGCTCTATTTAGAGTTAATGATAAATTATAACGCTTAAAAAAAATAGTGAGGTAGATTTTGTTGGTAGGAGTAATTCAAGGAGTTCCCAATAGGTGGGGGGAAGGGAACTCCTTTGGAGCTAATTATTGTGTCACATACTCATTTGAAAACTTGATTGACTCAAGTTCACTGATCAGCTCATTAAATTGAGAAGTATTGCCTGCCGATGTTTGTCTTACACACTCGGAAATGAGTGCTGAACGGTAAGACTCCGATAATTCAGCTAGTTTTTTCTTTTCAATTTTAATTGCCTGGCTATCGTCAGGAAGTCGATTAATCGCATTTAGTGAAGTAGTCATGATTTGGAAATAGCGTTCAGATGCATCAGCGAGAGTATCTTTACGGGAGTCTGATAGATTTCCCGATAGCCTCATATCCCAGTACATTTTTAGCAGTGATCTTGAGTCCTTTGCTAAAGGCGAATCTTCCAAATTATCTAGCTGAGATTCAACAACGTCCATTTGATAACGATGTAACGCGGAGAAGTACAACGCACCATACTGCTTTGCTTTTCGCTGTGTTGTAAATGCAACCAGTGCTATGTATGTCGAAAGGCTCGCTACTGCACATACAATCAATGCGATTTTTCCTTGCGATACTACAGCGTTGACTCCAAAGAAAATTGATAAGGCTAGTGCTGCGATATTTTTGGGGTCGATAGCTGCATTAAGTATGACTGTACGTAAAAGGTTTTTTCGTGAGTATTTCATGTCAATTTCCCAAGATTGTAGAAGCAATTGTTGATGCGTTAGCAAGGAAAAGCACAGCTAGGATACTAGAAGCAAACATAACTAAGTTGGGGCTAACAACCGAGAAGAAGATGACTCCCATGATGAATAACATCATCATAATTTTTACCAATGGGCCATCAAGCATTTTCACCATATTGTCTGCAACACTACAGAACGGAGAGCCATTGGTGTTCTCTAGACACTTATTAGAACTTGGTTGCTCTGGCTCAACGGAAATAGTCTGGGTATCTTCCTCTTGAACTGGTGCTTTCTCTGTGTTCTTAGTAATCGTGAGATCTGGTGACGTTTTGACGATTCGAGCTGCCAATTCCGATTTCACCAAGTCTTTCATTATCGAGTCATTAAATCGTGAGTAGGGATTTGATAGGCCGCGTTCAAGCAAAGCCGAAACTAATCCTAAATCTTGTTTACTGCTCTTACCAATACCCCAGTAGACAGTACCTGAATCCAGAACATCAGTACCAGTCACGTTCAATGCGTTAGAAACGAATGCCTTTACCACGTCAGATTCAACAAAGCTTGGTAGTGTTGCAATAACATCAGGATCTGATGTTCGATTGCCACTTAGTACAGCTACTACTTTGTAGACGTTTGTGTCCAACTTGGAAAGCTTCTGTATTACCACTGAACTATCTAGCTCACTGCCTTTAGAAATTGTTGAACAGTTTAAAATAAAGCCAAAATCATCTTTTGAAGTGACTTTGAGAGCACCTGGGCAGAACTCTTGATCAGCATATACAGATAGAATTGGGGGTGGAGCATTTAAGTAATCCACTAAACGGATAATCCCGGAGAACACAAACGAGAACAGTAGTACATAAACAAGGAACTTCTTGGCGTTAACCAAGTGTTTAGAATTTACTGGGTACTCGTTGAGCAAAAAAACACAATTTTGAACGTATGAGCTGTGCATTGATTCTCTCAAAGTAGTTGGTTGATTGAGAGAATCCTACCTCATAACATTAATTGTTGAAAGTGCAGTAGTTGAAAATCGGCCATTTTCAAAACTACAACACTTAACAATTAGCCCGTGAAGTAATTCATGCAGTAGTAGGTAAGAAGTAATACGAAAGCAATGAGAGTCCAGCCAATAACTTTAGATAACCGTGTGCCTCTTGAGTCTTTTTCAGAATCAATAATACGAATAACGGATGCGCCAATCCAATCAATAAACTCAAGTAAAACGCTCCGCATTAAGAACGATAATACCTTGAGTATGCCGCGTATAATGTCATCATCCATAGTCTCACTTCTGTGGCTTGCCAAAAATACTTTCTATTAGCACATCCACCCAACCGAATGGAAAAAGTTTTACCTTTTCCACTTCTGCTTCATTATGAGAAATTTTGGATGGCTTATTTACATGCTCTTCGAGAGCTTCCTCAAACTGGTTAGGGTTCTTTAAGAGGGTGTAAATAAGGGAGTTCGCGTAAGTGGTGTCACCCTCAAGTTCAAGATTGTTCTTTTCTGCATAGTACTTAGCAACGGCAGCTGATCTGGAGCGTCCAGCGTCACAGTGAACAATGATTTCTCTGATATTAGGTGATTCTTCGATACGCTTGAACATAAGCAAAATTTTGAGAGCGTGAACTTTACGGGCGCAACCGTCAAAATAATTCCAGAAGTCAGCGCCATACTCTGAGATTAGTTCTTCGTCATATGCTGCATCATCAAACCCAATGTGATCAAAGTATCCCCAATCTTCTTTCGGAACTTGAGAATCAACTTCCTGTCCAGCATCGTGAATAGAAATAAGTGCAATAGAATTGTCAGGTACTAGTTTTCTCGCATCTCTGACAGGCATGAATGAAATTTGATGAATCATAATACGCTCCGCATTAAATGTGTGAGCACATAATACACGGAGCGAATAGAAGTTTAAATTAGGAAATGATCAGGTGTGCGCGAGTGTGGAGGCAACTTGGAGCTTTTCTACCACAACACCGTTTGTATTGTAGTGATTAAGGTGTAGGTCATTGCCGTACTGGACTATTTCTACATGACCGGAATCGTCAGGTAGCAGTATCGCTGTTCGGTTACCCAGTTCGCTGTAAGTGAATGACGATTCATTTAAATCTGTCAAACCATCTGGAAAGCGCAAAACGCCTTCTACTTCATTTTCTCCGTGGAAGACTGTCATACACTTATCAGTAAGCGATACTTTAAAGTCTAATATACTGGCGACCCACTGATCGCCATTTAAAGTGAATTTATTGTTGTTCAGCATTCTCTAGATTCGCACTGGCATAATTAGTGATTTGCTTGTTACTACCTTTCCAACAGGTGATACACAGCATGACGCATTAGCTTCTGTGAATTCCATTGTTACGTGTTCAGTGTAAATGTGGCTTAGAGCATCAATCAGGTACTTAGGGTTAACACCGAAGTCATAAGTGATTGGGTCGCCAGATGTTTGAGCAGTGATCATGTCCTCACCTAAGCCATCTTCTTCATTATCAATCACAGTTTGTAGCTTAATACCGTTTTCGGTAGTTGAGAGTTTAACTTTAGGGAACTTGTCATCTGTTAGCAAAACAGACACGCGATTTAATACTGATAATAGCTCAAGACGATTAAATTTGATCTTGCTTGCGCATGTCTTAGGGAACATTTTAGAAATATCAGGGAACTTACTATCAATAAGGGCTGTGCGGTAAACAAGACCGCCCCAATTGAATTCAGCTCTTGAACCATTGTAAGCAATAGTAATTTCTTCCGCAGACTCGTTTAGGCGAGTAAAAACTGTCATTGAGTTGTAAGGGAGCAATAGACCCATTTTGTTTACTGCTTCACCTACTTGCATTTTGTTCACGCACAGGCGGTGACCATCACTCGCGTTAGCGAACAATGCACCACGATTAACGTTAAGGTAAACACCATTCAGATAATGACGCACATCGTTACGACCAGAAGCGTACAGCACGTTGGAAATTAGGCTCATAAACTCTTTAGCAGGAACGGTAAAGGTGCTCTCAACGTCTTTGATGATGTCAACTGTTGGGTAATCGGTTACTGGAATAGTTTTTAGTTGTAGGCGTGATTTACCGCAGCTCAATACTGCACGGTTTTTACCTTGTACTTCTTTGATTTTAACTTGTGTGTTCTTTGGTAGTGCGCGAGTCGCTTGAAACAGTTTCACTGCGTCAACACATAGACTGCCATTGCCTTTTACTTGGATCTCGTCTGTAGCACAAATTCGAGTAAATGACTGGTTGCCGTTAGAACCAGTGATTTGAAGTTGTCCGTTGTTCGCTTCAAGCAACACGAAATCAAATGATGAAATGCCTGTTTGACGGCTATCAGCGTTATTACAAGCGTGACCAACGAAGTTTAGCAGAGCTTGTTGTGAGTTTGATATAAGTTCCATTATTTGCCTCCACAGCATTTTGATAATTCGGGGTGGTTAGCCCGTCTGATATGAAAATATTAAGACACTTGCGAAAACGCGCAACTCTTTAAAACGCTACTTTTTGAAAATAAATTAATAATCAATATTTTGTTTAAAAACAGTGATTTATTATAAAATTCTGTGGGGTGGTACGATTTCTAGGTAACTGATCTGATTCAAAAAATTGTAAACTTACGAATTCAATAAATGTTGTGTAAGTGGTACTGGAAATGAATACAGAGTTAGACACAAACCTAAACCTTGAAGATCATCTAAACAAACTGATTGCTGGTGGACAACCGGTAGAATTAATTACTGCTCAAATGCTCCATGAAGTAGCTGGCAACTGTACGTTGGAACAATGTGCACGATGGTTGTTGGACTACAAAGAGACAAATGAACTCTCAGTGCGTGTTCAACAACCAGAATGGGTTGGAATGTTTATCGATAAATTGAAAGGGCTGGGGGATCAGATTTGGCCTCTAATCGAAAGTGAAATCCAATCACAGGTAGCAACTCAGGTTAGGGATAGAACTCAGGAGTTAGAAATCGCACAGACATCTCTAACGGATGCAAATGCGAAACTGGCAGATAGCGCGAAAGTTATTGAGAACCTGGAGCAGAAGCTAACCATCTCTGAACAGGCGAATGGTCAAATTCAAAACTTAATCCAGAATGTTGAATCTGCTAATGAAAAAGCCCTAAATGCTCTAGAAGAAAAAAACCAATTTTTCGAGAATCGCGTCCGGGATCTCGAAGCTAGTCTGGATACCTCCACGCAGCAACTGACTGAAACACAGGAACAGCTTGCTGAGTCACAAAGTCAGGTAAATACACTATCTGCAGAGTTAGATACCGCTGGTAGGAAAGCAAAAAAACTTGATGAACAGATTGAGAAGCTAACTAATCAGAATTCCGAGTTAGATTCTGAACTGGGGACAAACAAGAACCTGGTGAAAGATCTTAAATCCGAGCTGTCAGCACTTAAGAAAAACCGTAGCCCGGAAGAGAAGAAACTGGAGCGCTTACAGACCAAGACAGAAACACAGAAAACAGAAATAAAAAATCTAACTGACCGTTTGGTACAAGCAGAAGGGACTATAGAGCAATTAGCGAATCAAAACGCTAGACAAGGGGAGCAATTAGAGCGGTCTAGCGAAAGGCTCATTTTGGCCTCAGATGCTTGCATGAAGGCTTCCGAAGAGGTTGGGGTGCTACAAGGTAAGCTTGAGGTATATGAAGCACAGAAAGAATCCTAGAGCGTTTAAATCACCTGTATTCATAAACAGGTAATATTGAATTCGAGATCAAAAGTGAAAATTGATTCGTTCAATTAGATTTATAAAAACAAAAAAGAAAATAACAATTATTTTTGAATGTGGGTATGTGGGCAGCTTGCTGTCCATATATCCACATTTTTTTTGCGTTGGATATTGTGGGTTATAGCGAAGCGAAATCCACATATCCAAGGACATACATTCTTAAGGATCTTTCTTATGATCTTTCTTAAAAGATCTTATTAGGTTCTGCAATCCCTTATGTATCAATGCTTGTGGCGGTTTAGCCGTGACATATTGAAGGGTAAACGTGACAGATTGAAGGGGATAAATAGACAATGTGAAGGGATAGTCGTGACAGATTGAAGGGATGGAAACGCGGTTATTCATGGGTTATTCACAGGTAAAAAGTGGCCTTTAAAGGTTGAGCTGTAGTTCAAATTACTAACTTCTAGTATTTGCCTGTCACACACTTTGAGTATTCGAATTCAATAAATAGCGTTTTATGCTTGCTAATTGATAATTAATTAAATTAGAATTCGTGACTTCTATAATTCAGCTGTCACGAGTTTTATGAATTTGCCAATTAGCGTTAGTCAAAAACAAGCTAAATCCGTATACCTTAGACAGTCGAACGCACTGACTACGGCAGCGTATACACTCTCACGCAATGAAAAACGCTTGGTGTACCTTTCTCTGGAAAAAATCTTTAATGGTTCTGTTACAGAAGAACGAGGAAGGTTTGATGTAACTATCAACCACAGTGAGTATGCGCGGGTTTTTGATGAAAGCGATAAAAACATCAGCCGTGACATTGCCAAAGCATCAGCAGCACTGAATAAACGGGAGATAGTCTTCTATGTGCCAAGTGAAGATGCAGATAATGGCGAAAAGGCATTGGATGGACTCAGTTGGACAACCAAACGATCTGTACGTCCAAAACGCGGAACGACCGTTCTTTCATTCAACGCTGAACTAGTCGACTTACTTCGAGCTGATGGCCGATATACCGGCTATTTCCTCCATGTAGTTGCAAAGCTAAACAACCAATACGCATTGCGTTTGTATGAATCTATCCGTCAGTGGGTGACATTGAAACGAAATGCTAAAGACGCCGAAAAAGGGGTTGAGCGTTCGGTCACCTTTGGTATTGACTGGCTTATTAACCGATACGAGCTACCTGCATCATACCAACGCATGTCTGATTTTAGACGCCGATTTCTAATTCCTGCCGTCACTGAAATTCATAACAAGTCCGATATTTGCTTATCGTATGAAGAAAATGCAGCCAAAGGCGGCCGACGTAATTCTATCGTTTCTATCACTTTTCGTTGGATAGAAAAACAAGACCCATTTAAGGATGACTATCTGGGCTTTGAAGATTTCACAGACGTAACAACACCTCCAGTTCGTGATGAACTTGATGATGATGTTTGGGTTGAGCTCGGGTTGGTATATCTGGATTCATTTAGTGACGAAAGCCAATTGCCCTCAGTTGAATGGGCTATGGACTTCTTAGTTACATATCAAGCTGTACGAGGCGAATCCCCGCCTAAGAAACTTAAAGATTCACTACTCAACTTGGTTGCTTAACCGGGTAGGGACGGCTTTGCCGTGTGTAATACGCTCACTATTGAGCACATTTGTAATTGGTACCGGGAATCTAGGTGAGAATCCTATGAACTGACGTCGCAGCGGTATTTGATGACGCAGGCTTTGTATCACACTGCAATTCGTTTTTGTGGGAAGTGAAAGTCAGCGGTGAATGGAAAATATTCCTTTCAGATTCATAAGTCCGAAGACCGACCATTTTTATTTTAAACGCGAAGGAAAACACATGAAATACACTTTAATTGCATCTGCTATTGCTACGTTGGTTTCGACATCCGCATTTGCAACTGCAACTGACACCACTGAAACTATTGTTGTTACAGCAAACCGTGTAGAGCAGGGCATCAACGAACAATTGTCTCCAATTGACGTGATCTCGAAAGAACAAATCAAAGACTTAAAGGTTGAGTCTTTAGCAGAATTGTTAAAGCGTCTACCTGGCATTCAAGTGGCCAACAATGGTGGTCCTGGCGCAACAAGTAACTTTTATATCCGCGGTCGTTCAGGACGTAACGTACTTGTGATGATTAACGGTATTCGTGTCGGTAGTTCAACAACAGGTACAGCTAATCTCAATGCATTACCGATCAAGAGTGTTGAACGTATTGAAATCCTTCGTGGACCTCGTGCATCTGTTTATGGTTCTGATGCCGTTAGTGGTGTTATCAACCTGATCACAAGTGAAAAAGGTAGCGATGCAAGCAGTGTTTCAGCGGGTATTGGTTCTAAAGGTCGTCGTGACGCGAACGCGAGTTTAGCGACTTCTTCTGATAACGCATGGTTTAGCATTTCTGCTAATACACAAAGTGCTGACGGCTATAACGTATTACCAGATAGTACAAACCCGGTGAACACGGATGATGATGGTTACAACAATACATACGCAACCGTAGATGGTGGTTATCAGATTAATGATCAGCTAACAGTTAAGGGTACCGCTTACTATCAAAACGGGAAAAATGATTTTGACAGTGGTTACACTACAGGTGGCGCTGATCAAAGCGAAGACACGACTTACAATCTAGGTCTTGTCACTGAGTACCAAGGTTCAAATCTTCTATCATCGCTGACTGTTGGCCACAACAAAGACAAGTCTGAATCGTATGGTAATGGTTCGGATGCTAGCGATATTTCTACCACACGTAGTGTGATCACTTGGCAGAACAACTACGCCCTGAATGATTCTACGAATTTAATGGCTGGCCTTGAGTACAATAACGAGAAAGTAGATAACGTTAGTATTGATTATGTGGACGATGACCGTCAGACACAATCTGTATACTTTGGTACCTCTAAGTCTGGTGAAGACTATCTGATTGAGGGTAATGTACGTCTGGATGATAGTGATGCATACGGTACATTTACAACATATCAACTTGGCGCAGGTTATGACATCGATGATTCGCACCGTTTAACGGCTATGTACGGTACTTCGTATAAGGCACCTACATTCAACCAGCTATACTGGCCGCGTCAATGTGATGTTTGGGGTTGTTACGAAGGAAACGCGAACTTAGAGCCAGAAGAAGCGCAATCAGGTGAAATTGCACTTGAAGCGAACTATGACTTTGCAGATCTGCGTGTTGCTTACCATCACTCAGAAATCGAGAACATGATTTCTAGTGCGAACTCAAGCCTTGATAACATCGGTAAGGCACAGGTTAAAGGCGTAGAGTTTGTGGCAAGCTTTGACACCTTCGGTATTTATCATGAGGTTTCTTACGACTACCTTGATGCAAAAAACAAAGATTCGGATAAGCAGCTAGTTCGTCGCGCTCGCAACAGTGCTAAGTGGAACATGTCTTACGAAATCTCAGACTTCAAGTTTGATGTAAGTTACTTGTACCAAGGTAAGCGATACAACGATGCATCAAACAAAGTTGAACTTGGCGGTTATTCACTGACAGACATTGCTATGACGTACCAGATCACTGAGCAACTTTCTTGTGGTGCTAAAGTGGGTAACGTATTTGATAAAGAATACGAGACAGTTAAAGGCTTCGTAACACCTGAGCGTAACTACTACGCTAACGTAACATACGATTTTTAATCTAGGTCACTGATCGACAGGTAGTAAAAAGGGAGCATCATGCTCCCTTTTTTATTGGATTAATAAGTTAGAAACTTTGAATGGTCATTGAAACGAAAGGTATCAATTACGTAGGAACTTTTCATTGGTAAACATGGCCTCGATTGTATCGGCAGGGAATACAAAGCTCTTGCCTTTGTTAGCTCCTTCTACACACGATCCGATAAATGGGTTTTTTCGTGCTCTGGAGTTGAATCCAGTTAATACATACCACTCGCCATTGCATTTAAACTCACGTTTTATCTTTTCTTCGTTAAGGTATGGGAACGCATATAAATACGATACAAGCGTTTTGTACTCAGGTGATACAACAGTGCCATCTTCTGAGGTGCCAAGCATGGTGATTTTAGCTGTTGCTTTAGAACCATCAGGATCGTAAGACATATTACCTACTTCAATAGTTACACCAGTCTTTCTCTTAATTTCTTCAAACGCTAGATTAAGTTCTGAACGAAGTGTTTGGCACATTTTTTTGTCGATTTTGATTGCAGTCATTTGATTTCTCACAGTGTTTTGGTTAGTTGAGCTTTTATTTTCTGCCAACTTGCTAAACGCGCAACAGGGCAAATAGACCCCTTTGAGTAAGGTTGAGTTGAGTGCTCAAAGGGGAGGTAGGGAGTTAGACGCGACCGCGTTTTGGCAATGTCAGTAAAGTACTGCCATTTCTCTGTGTGTATCCCGGCCAGTCATTTTCTTCTAGTGAACGGTGTAGATTTTGAATGTGACGATGGAAGTTTCTCTCAGCAATTTCCCAATCGGCATCTGACAACTCAAACACTTCGCAAATGTCTGCATCTAGATATTCCACAGCAACGAAGGGGAAGACGTTGATTGGGCAGGGTATACCAGCCAATCTACCGACATAGGTGTACATGTAAGCCTGTAGGTCGTACCCAAGATCACCAAACTGATAGGCAGCCATTAAAGGATTGGCGCTGCGTGTAGTTTTTACATCAGCTGGAACACCATCTTTAGATAACCAGTCGAAACGCACCTTAAGCATCATTCCTGTTTCTGGACATTGAGCAATGACAGACAGTTCAGCGAAGCCATTTTGCAAAATGGTATTTGCCCACTCATGGTTGCGTACTGTTTCACAAGCGCGGTGTGCATCATCCCAAACAATAGGGTCAATCGGTGTTTTCTCTAGTAACGGTTTCACCTGATCGTCAGTCATGCAATCTACTAGCGAAGGTCGACCCGTAGAGTCAGCTTGTACCTCTAATGCTTTAAGTACAGCTGGCTCACCTGAGTTATCAATTAAGTGACGCTTTTGCTGTTCTTCAAATATAAGTACTGATGGATCAGCTTGTAGGATACGTTCGGTTAGAGCGGCTTTAGTGCCTGACACTGCCAGTTTCAGTTCTTTACACTTCTCTCTAAGGTCGTCAGTAGTGTGTAAGCTGTTCTCATGCTCAACAGGATTAAGTAAGCGATAATAGCGGTCATAGAAGCCTTCTGGCTCCAATATAAGCTCATGTGAGTATGTACCTGCATCGTAGGTGCGCTCAGTAGTTTTAGCTGTACGTTTACGGTCGATTTTGTCGATGTAAGCTCGCTTGTAGTGTGCAGGTGACTTTGCGTATTTTTTTACTTGGCTGGAACTGGTCGCAGGTAGGGAGTGATAAACCTCATTAGGCATATCGGCATAGATGCCAGCCACAAGGTTGCCATTAGCATCGAAGAAATTTGGATTACCAGCTGTGTCATATGCAGGGGTAATTACAAACGGTAAGCCTTCATTAAGCTTCGCTGCCGCAATGTCATCGTCTGTGAAGAAAAAGCCATTACGCGCCACTGTAGTTGGTTGTGGTGCGTGTTGAGATAAGAATGCCTCAACACTAGCCATATGCGCTGCGTCAAACTTATCATCTGTTAGGAAAAGCCCGTTCATAAATAAACCCTTAATTCGTAATTACTCAACTCAGGGATTATTCTCAGGTATGTTACGGATCGCGCAATCACGTAGATTGCGAAAAGTACGGTGGTAGTGAGTGGGGTAGTGGTAATGGCGATTGAAACAACCGCCACTACGGATGCAATCTGATCTAATCAGTGAAGCCTAAAGACACCTTTTCTTCTTCCTCTGGCTCCAATAACAGAGCGTCGTAGAAGCCATGCTCTTTGAACCAGTCAATTGTAGAGCCATCAATTTCAGGCTCAAGCATTAAGCTACCCGTCGTTTGCAAATAGAGAAGGTTTACGAGAATAGCTTTATCGATGTCGCTAAACGTTTCCGTCTTTTGAATTAGCTGATGTGAGAACGATGCGTTGTTCATGGTCAATATCCTTAAGTCATTAGGTTATTAACAAGAGTAAGGCGAGTTAGAAAACGCGAAAGGGTATAAAAAAGCCCAGTTCAATGGCTGGGCTAAGTTAGGTTAATTATCCAAAGAGATTACTGTGTCCACCTCTCTGTTTGTGCTCAACATTAGAGTTAGGTTAGTGGCCAACCTGCTTTTATCATTGTCACTGAGCTTAATATCATCTTCTTCCGAAAGATTTCGTACAGCGTTGGCAGCGATCTTTACGATACCGGTTGTTAGTTCTCGTTTGGCTTTTACAACCATTTTTGCCTGCTGAGCCTGGGTCATTGCCGCCGCGATTTCTGGCGCGTAACCCATTTTATTAAAACTCACATCGATGGCTTCAAGACCATACTTGGTAACGTCTTCATTGATAGACTTGATGATCTCTTTTGAAATTTCATCTGTTGATTGGGTTAGTGTGGCAATTGTACCTGCATCGGCTTTTTCCTTATCTCCATCTATCTCAGAATATTTATCATCACCAAACTCAGCGACGTGCTCATACGGATACTTCCCAGCAACGTTGCGAATATTACCTTCAACTTGAGAACTGAAAAATTCATCAAAATCATCCAGTTCATAAACTACCAACTCGGGGTTAGCTACTCTCCAACTTACTACCGCTGAAAGCGTAATCAGACTACCGTTAGCATCATTTATTTTTAGGACATCAGTCTCAAAGTTTTTTACCCGATAATTCAGAAGAGTTGTTGAAAAGAAAGGGTTAATCCAGTGAAGTCCCTCTTTCTTAAATACGCCTAAAGGCGTGCCGAAAAGCTGTACAACACGAACCTCTTTGGGGCCGAGAGTTTTCAGCCCAATAAGACAAAAGAAAGCAAGAACGCCAAGAGGGATGCTGAACCATCGATATGGAGTTGTTTCCGTATATCTGGTAGCAAGGCTATAACTGGAAACGGACTGTACCGTTTTAGTTCCAATCACGCCAAAGCCAATCATGAGAGCAGAGAAGACGATAAAGCAGATGATAAATAGCATCAAATAGCCGTTAATCGTAAAAATTTCTTTAGACGGTACTTGAACATTAACAGCCGATTCGCTGGTGGATTCTGTCATTGGTGATCCCTATTTTGAAAGTTGTTGTGTAACTGAGAGTAATCAAGCTTCTTTGAACAATGGAACAAGGCACTTGTAAGTTCTAAACGCCAGCAGGCCAAGCATGCCAAGGCATAAAAGTCCGAACATTTGAATAACAGCTAATGCGATATGACCAGCCATTACCGGATTCTGGGCAATGTATTCAACCGTTGGATAGACCATTTCATTGAGCTGATATTGGATGAATGTAGCTCCAAACATCATAGGTATTCCGAGAGACATGATTAATGTGCAGTATTTGCATGTCGAGGTAAGGTGGCTGTAGTAGTGTCTAGCTGTTGCCGGGGCGCCGCGGCCAAATAGCCAACCAGTTATCCAAATGATGATTAGTAGGGGGATAAAATACAGCTGTATTTGTGAAAGCAATATGCCTCCAGTACAGAGCAAGGTGTACATCAAACCTATCGATATTTTATGTTGTTTCATTCATCCTCAAAGCATTGCTGTGAATCGATATAATCTAGCGATTGTACAATATTTAACTTTTAAAAACGCTAAATTTTGAACGTGAAGGAATATGAACGCCATATTCGATGGCGTCCAATGAAAGTAATTAGTTGGGTAAGTCCGGTAAGACGCGGGTTAAATTATGTGAGGCTTTTTGCATTAAGTAGTCTGGTAATTCTAATTCTTTTATAGCTCCAGCCATTCTGTTTGGCAGTTGTGAATCGATTTGAGAAATCATCACTCCCGACAAGCATATGCCTGCAAGTCTTGGGTGACCGTTATTGTCCTGCCTAGCACGCTTAGCAATGCTAGCGGAAGGGTGATCATACCAATTGGATAGGTTTGGGTTCTTAAACCAAATCAGTCCGTCCGTATCGATGAAGACCTTATCAATCATGCTGCGTCTCCCTCTGCGGGTGCATATTTGCCGGCATTAGTGATAATCACGTCGTCTAATTCAAATTGATCGTTCCATGACGCGTTACAGCAAGGACAACTAACAGCCATCTTCCCTTTAGAGGCTACCTTCAAAAATTCATCGCAATTCAAACCTAAACCTGAACCATCCATATTGTCGTATTGGCAAATAACGCAAGCTTGGCCATGAGACAGGTATCGCTCTTCTTGAAGAGGGCTTAAGGCCTTAATGTTCAGCTTACCTGGCTCAAGAAGTTTCACAGCTGATAATACGTATTGATTATTCCATTCTGCGAAGCAATGTGAGCATTGGCAGTCTTGGGACACAGATGTATCTCCGAAGTCGGGTTCGTCGTGCTCGATCGAGCTGTCTGAACATATGGGGCAGATGTCACCACCGTGTTCGATAAATTCCATTTTCTGAGTATCAGTTAATTGCATTTTTTAGCCCTCATTTAGTGATATTTCAAATTTTCACCCATAAGTAAAATCGCGCAATATCAATCTGATACGGTATTATCGTGACATATTGAAGGGTGTTTGTTTGTGGTGACAAATTGAAGGATATGGAAAAGCAGGGAGAATGGATCGAGGGAATAAAAGCTTGAATAGCTTGCTGGTGGAACAGGGATGGAGAATTGTTTTAAGGGCGGCGCAGCCATATAGCTGCACCATCAATTAAACGTATCTTACGGCGGCAGTAACGCCATCGAACTGGGTACCCGTAAGATTGAGCCGCATCCGACTAATTAAGTTACTGACCGCGTTAAATAAGTCACTGGCTTCTCGGGGTTCACAAAACATACAAAATGTATCGCCTTCAAACCTTGAGCTAATTTCTCTATTAACCGATAACAGGGATAGGGCCTCTTGGATGTTCTTTTCATTTACGGTTTTCTCCGTCGCGGCATAATTTTCAAAAGTGATTTTGGCCGTGAACGGCATGTTTGCTTTTGCACGATTAGCCGCGACTTTCTGCGGGTTATAAACGTAAGCCGCGTATAACACATATGGCTGGGCTGACTCAGGCGTTACAACGACCGCATAAACCACGTCAGAACTAACCATAAAATCTTGGGTCAAGGCTTCTTCGGCGTCCAAACGACAGGTGAACGTTTTGTCATTAATCACTTGAAAAGTTGATGATGGGCCTAGTGCCTGAACGCCCGTTTTTGAACAGACCTTATTCATTCGTGATACACGAAATAAAGCATGTTCCTTATCAGTAATCTCCAGAGAATCTCCAGTTATAGGAACATCTATGGTGTGAACGTCCATAAAGCCATTAACATTCAAATGGTTGATATTAAGTTCATACATCACACTTTTCCTCTTGAACAATTTTTCTGAATTGGACCAAACCACCTTGATCAAAGAAAAACTGGAGCCCGGCAGCTCGACATCTCCGGTTAAGTTCAGTCTCTTGCTTTTCCGTATTAGCAAATGACTGTAGCTGGTCAACAACCCGACCTGGGCTCAAGTGTCCAAGCTTTTCAGATGCACTCATTTCTTGTTCAGACATGCACGGTACATCTTTTAAGCTTCGTAGAATTTTGTAAGCATCATTACGTGGAATTTTACGGGCTATCATATGTCTACTCTCACTCTGATAGTATTTGGCCTGCTGAGCAGGCCATCTTTTTTAAGCCAATTTCAAACCTGTCCAGAAGGAGTCATCTACTGCTGGTTCTTCTTCAATGACGATTTCAGGTATAGATGGAACCATTTGGGGCGCTGGTGTGCCTCTAACAACTTCATTAGGGCTTGTTTCTCGCATTAACGAGTAGGCATCACGATTACTAAAGCGCTTAGAGGAAACTAACTCTTGGCCTTTAGTCAATGCAGATTCAAAGACAGAAAAAGTGTCTACGTCTCGCGGTTTACTATTGGTACCGATTCGGCCATAACGACGTGTAACAGCAAATGAATCTATACCGCGTTGGACAATCGAAACCTCATAGAACTTATGCTTGTTCTCTGAACTGTTCGTGTGTTCAAGGTACCACTGGTAAACAACCTGTTCTTTCATGAATATATCCCCAATTCGTTTTAATTTTTATATGGTTGCACACTCCGAATATCGCGCAAATGCACGCTTAGACGCCCATGCCGAAACACTTACAGGTAGCATGTAGCAATAGACTGAACAGATTATTGCAAACCCGGTAAGGAGCATTAGTTCGGTCAAAGCCTGGCTGAACTGCAATTCTCCAGTCAGGTAGTTGGAGAAATGTCGAAAAGTAGGGGTTAAGACAGTATCAACACTCTGGGCGATCGACACTGACATAGAGACTATCGATAGAAAGATCCACGGTGTTTTGGAAATACTTTCAGTTGGACGGTTTTGATGTTTATAGGCACACATCAGGCCGATAAGCGACCAAAGTAAATAATTAATAGCAGTAAGCATTGTTGTCTCCAACGTAGTTAAATTTTTACCCGTAACGGGTGCATGAATTTCATTTCTGATTGTTCTTGATGTCTTCTATGGGACGTCAATGGTGTCTTCTGTGACATCAGAAACCGCGGCCACACTCTGTGCCCAGAAGGGCTTTTGGCAAAAAAGTTCTCTGCGACTTCAATTAAGTCTCCGTAGACATCTTTATGAGGTCGAAATACGCATGTAGATCTTGTTGTAATCTTCGTGCGAGCAACACATCCAAGGTTCTATGCCATTAGGTGTTTCAGCCATCAACATCCGGTACCGACTGCCAATTTTGAACGACAGCACTTTTCGATTAATCGTCAGTCGTTTCGCTTCAAATTCACCAGTTGGTGTTCCAGAAGCAATTTGCTGAGTAATGTTTCTGGCCTTCTTTGCTATCTCGGGTGGCATCCCTGATAAGCTCTTCTTAAAAGTTCGCGGTAAATTGCCAATTTTTATTGATAGGTGTTTGCCCATTTTTCATTCTCCAGTTCGTTTCAACATTTAAGGTGTGGCGCCGGGTTACAGGAAATTTCCTGATACATGGTTTCCGTGTTGATCGCAGGGATAACCATCCGAATCCATGTCGAAATGCATTTCACCGCACTCCCAACAACTGATGGTTGAATTGAACTGGTAGATGTCACCCGTAGACGCGTGAAAATCCTGGCTGGTTCTACTGCCAATTTCAGCAAGCTTTGCCATGTCCAATGAGCTCACGTCTTGAGGAAGATCGTCGTTTATTGCAAGAGCGGTAATTGCTCGCTTAACCAGTGACAATAAGAAGGCATCTTGACTTTGTTGAATCGCTAAGCGCTTACACCAAAGCTTTGTTAAAGCACCAATTGAAGTGCCGTCTAGCTCTTCGTCGAGTACAAATATTGAAGCTGGGATCGCTTCATCAACATCTGCGCTTTGCGGGAGGGATACAGAGCATCCTTCAATTGCTTCTATAAGCATATCGATGGTGCCATTGAATTCGCCTGTTGCGGCAACCACGTTGGCCAACTGGTGAGGAAGAGCGTTGCGTAGTATTTGTGGTACATTTTGCATATTTAAAATCTCAGTCGTTTGTTATCTGATATTTCAAATACTGCGGTCAAAACGAGATCGCGCAACTCCCTGGGCAGATACTAAAAGAGCCGCGTAATTGCAGCTCTTTTATCAAATAGAAGTTGGTATTAATTCGTCACTCTAAAAGTAGCTATTTCGGAAAACCTAACTGTAGACTCTGTGTATTTGCCTGACGGTGAGCTAAAACCGCTTGAACCGCAATAGTAGGATGGTAAGTTGTTACCGTATAAACGTTCTCCGGTACCATTTGAACCAAGCACATAAGCCGATAGATATTTTGCAGCATGACTAGCCATGCCGGTTGCATTAAAGCCGGGGTTCCCGCATTGAGATTGCTCGGACGAAGTGACGCCCCACGGTACAATTATAACGTTAGCGTTTGTTTTTTTTACTCGATCTAAAGTACCTGTGATATTGCCTTGACCTGGCACGTAGGCATCCGCACAAACGAGTAAGGTTGTTTGGCCAAAATCAGTCTTGACCGTTTTTATGTCTTCGACTTTTCCTGGTGTGTAGCCGCATTTGGTTTTGTTTAAGTACCGTTGGCAGTCATCGGGGTCAAACGCATTACCTAATACATTCACTTTGCGATTATGGAGAACTATTTCTCCATCAGGATTAATGAGTATTCCACTATCATAGACGTTATAAGCGCCTGGTAAGCTGCCTGCTCCAGCGCGCTCAGCTCTCTCTGCAAGGCCAACGGCGACCCAAATATTTAAGCTAGATGCAATCTGGGCAAACTTCTCACTATATTTTCCGGGTATTGGTTCTGCCTGCATAAATGCGTTGGGATTTAGCCAGCCAAAAACAGAGCTCTCAGGGAAAATGACCAGTTCGGCGCCAGCGGCTTTGGCACGAGAGGCAAGTAGCTTCATTTTGAAGAAATTACCTACATCAGATGATTTGAGTTGAACCGCGGAAAACGTAAATGGTTTTGCTGGTGGTTCGGGCGAAGCGTTTGTCATGTTAGCGAATAGCATTACAGCACCGCACAAAAGAAGTCTGATTCTCATTTATTCACTTAAATTTGTTGTCCATAAATTTCAATCATTGTTGAATAGCCTTAGTCCCTCGGATGCGTTCTTTCCCTCTGCCGTTGCAACTGCCACACGGAGGCGAACCATTAGAGTCATAATACCCACTGCCATTGCAGGAAGTGCACGGAACTAGTATCCAACCATAAATAAACCGGAAGTAATATTCTTTTCTCGATGCCTTTCTTTCGTGAAACGTAGTCAAAACCATTTTCCTTTTAATTTAGTGTCTGGAGAAACTTTGTTGTTACTGCAAAGGCATAATCGATCGAGCTTTCCAACAGTTCATGATTTAGTTGTTCACCCGCTTCACTTAACTTGTGATCAAGTGCAGAAATGAAGTTTTTTACTGTCAGAGATTTCAAATCGTCGTTACAAACCGGCAATTGAATATATCGGCCGGCGCAATTGATTTTTAGCACGTGGTCGTTATCAGTAGATGACCATTCTTTATTGAACTTATTACAGCCTGATTCGCGTAACTTTCTATTAATGAATGGCAGATGACTACTCTCAATGGATTCAAGTACGGTAGCAACCTTAGTCACGGATGCAGCTACATCCAACGCGTGTTGAGTTCTCTGGTTTTCAATGTCCTGATCGCGTTTGACCATAGCGGCTTGAACGTCGGTGATTGAAACGCGGCCACCGATCAAATCGGAAAATGTAGGCAATGCCGAACGGCTTGAATAACCAAACTCAATGTTATGGATGTTCGTCAAGATTGGTTCTAGTAGATCTGATGCATCACTATCGATTAGCGTGCTGACCACCAACTCAACAGGAGTTTTTGAGTTGAATATTGCCTTGTTCATGATGATAAAAGCCATTCTTCTCGACTGATAATCGATGCGGTTAAGTAGATGGTTATAAGCTTCATTCATTTTTTCTAGTGTTGGGGTGTCAGCTCGCATGAACCATCCGTGTAAGCAATCTGATAATTTCGTGCATTGTTCTTTTGCCGTTGATGCCCGGCGATAAGCGAAAACAGCGCTAAAGGCTTTCTGACCAATTCGGGCTTTTAGTGTTTCATCAAAGCTGGTGGCGAGTTCAATGAGCCTAGCTGTCTTGTGATGTCTAAAGAACCATGTATCAAAGGCCAACCACTCTGCAGCTGCGTAGTGGGTATCAGAGTGCATTGGAACAGGAAAATCACCCAGCAGGTGTCGGGCTGCCAGTTTTGCCGCATTTTTTTTCTTTGTTGAGCTTAACCCGGCATCCTGCTTTGACAATTTATTTGCCAGATGCTCAAGGATGTCTTTCATTGGATCAGTGCTGCAGCGGTTAGCCCGGATTAAGCGCCTAGCCAAAGATAGGGAATCACTGCACTCGTAGTTTGGTAATGTGCTGTCTTGAAAATAATCCTCGGTATTTGCGTCGAAGGTTATTTCAGTTGAGTCTTGTAACTGGCGAACAACCGAAGACACGTAGGCATCCGATCCGTTCGGTAGCAATTTCTTGATCGGAATATTTACCGATTCGCCGGCATCATCGATGCAAACTGCACTTTTCGCGTTCTTCTTCTCAAGCTTGAAAATAGAACCATCAGGCATTTTAATGTTGTCACCAATCGCCACTTTGACCCATGAAAGTGCTTTTTCATAGTGTGTACCTTCACCTACTAGCATTGTTCCCATGACAGCCTCACTTAACAGATTGTGGATATTGGTTTTGAGTAATTCGCTTTACGGCTGCACTTATTACCTCGTGCTCGGATTCCGAAAGCAGGCGGTCAAAGTGTTGGAAAGGTAAGTCCGTTTCTGTGCTAAGAGCTTGAACAAAATCAACATACTCACTGTCATCGTTAACATTTAGCCAGTGTTCGCGCATATTTTCCTTGGTTTCTGGTTGTACGCTGCCGAATTTAACTAGGTCGCAGTATTGTTGCTTATGAAGAGAGATCCCCTTAAGTGTTAAATCAGACTTCAAACGATACGGTTGCCCTGTGAGGTCAGACCAAAAGGGCTTACGGTAGAAAGACATCAAGGCATCACCTTGCAAAGCGTCCAATAACGTCTCTGTATTTTTTGTTAAATCTCTTTCCATGAAGAATGTAATAAATTCATCCGATTCAACCGCGTTTGTTGAGCGAAACAAATAGTGTCCGTCAGTCGGTACCAGATTTGCTTTGTCTTCAATGACAGAAACTACCGCCAGTCGATTTAACTCAGTCGGTTCATTTTCAAACTTCTGGTTGTCACGCCCAACAATTACACCACCAAACAAGTTTGCTTTATCTGATTCGAAACGACGCCATATGTCATTCGTTGGTAATTCAGAAAGAGAGTGCTTTTCATAAGTCTCGCCAAATTCGTTTTTTGGAACAAAGGACGCCTTACGAACATGTATAAGGAAGGTGTTATCACCTGTTTTCTCACCGTACATCTCGTATCCAGATGCGTCACCCGCAGTGAGGCCATTAGTCAGCATTACGCCAGCAGCTATAAGGTTGTTGTGAATCTTTCTCAAGACAATTTCAAACTTATTAATCATGTTCATTTCTCGTATTCAATTGGTATACATGTATTAAACGACAGATGTAAAAACGCGCAAATTTGAAAACGATGGACTGTGTTGTATTTGATCTTGCGCGATTCTGATAGTCGTGTAATTTTGGAAATATGAGTTGGCTTGTATACTGAAATTACAAGCTGAATTGTTATGTGTATATGGAGTAGTTCAAATGGGAAATGATTGCCAAGAATTGAGTTTTTGGAATCGCTTGTATGTCTTGTTTACAGGTAAGTTACCAACCTCTGCTTTGGAAGTTGAACAAGAAGATAAATCACCAAATAGTGTTGAGCTTATGCTCGATTCTGATTTGAAACAGTGGGTAGAAAACTGTTCATATCAACAAAACTGTTCAGCAGTAGATTTCATTCAGAACACGTTAACTTCTGTGAAAGAATCAGAGACTGGGAACATTTCTGTATGCCTTGAAACGGTATGTTCTCGCTTCCGCTATGTTTTTGAAGTGCATAAGATAAATCCGTTCGACATCCCTCTGTTAATCAACAGCAAGGAGATTCCACGTTCAGTGCTAATGGATGATGAAAAGCTTATCGATACTTTAAATGATGATGTATTGGCTGAGGTATCGGAGCGTTTCAATGTCGACATCAAGTGGCTCAAAGGGACCGGCAAAGAATTCCAGAAACACGATGGTCAATTTAAAGTTTATAAAAACGTTGGTTCTCTAGCAGCAAAACTTGCAAAACTTAAACTCAAGAATGAACGAGTGGAACTTCAATTTGTGATTGGTACAGATGAACCAAACACAGAGTATGAATTGTCATTAGGAGATAGTGCCAAGAACGAAACTCAGATAGGAGTGATCTTCAAAAGAACGAAAGTAATAAATGGTAAAGAAATTGCTACTTACAGCGTTTCTGGAAGTGATGATTGGAACTACAAAAAATGCAGAAAACATTACAAGCTCTTGATGATGTTTTGTAAAAAAATGGACATTACGTACTCTGGTCTGTCACTTTCAAAAGATAACTTTAATAAGGTATTTTTTGGTGAATTACCTGCCATTTTAGTTGCTAAGTTCAAGAAAGATACATGGTATCCAACTAGCTACGTATCAAATGATTCTGAAAAGAATCCTGATTTCGAAGGCTACGAGCAATTAAAGAGCATTTACGGCACCCGAGAGGACGAATGCCATATGACTGAAATCGAGCATATCGAACGGGCGTATCGTTTCCCACATTTGGTTGTTGATCGTGACTTATTCGAAGATGGCTTATACGAGAAAAGCTTCATCAAATCAGAAGAAACAGAGAAGTAAAAAGGTTCAAATGAAGAAATTAAGTCTATTCGGTGCTATCTGTTCCGTGTTGCTCCTGACCAACACCTCCACCGCAAGTAGTGAGGAATACAGCACATATATTTATAACGGTTTGACTACTACTACAGATACTTGGCCTTCCTACGCGGCTCTTTATTACGACGCATCAAGTTACACTGGTGTTTATGGCCAATATTGCGGCGCAACAATTATAGATGCTAATCATGTCGCTACGGCTGCGCACTGTATTAGTGATGGAAGTGGAGGGTTGAACGAGGAATATCTTGTGTATACTGCAGTTCTTCCGCAGCTGTCGAATTCAAATCAATTTTTATCTGGTGCAGTAGAGAACATCAGAATTACGAATGTTTACCGTCATCCAGATTATGTGGATTCATCTAGTGAAAGCTCGGTGCCTTGGCCAAATGACATTGCAATCTTAGAGCTTGAAGATGATATGAATGTTTCCAGTTCTGATTACGCGGTGTTGGCAGAATCTACACAAGCAGATTCATACAGAGTAGAAGATGAAAGCTTCATTGCTGTTGGTTTAGGAATGACAGAGAGTGGTAGCTACTCAGATCAATTGTTATACACAACACTGACATATGTCCCAACTGACTCATGCGACATGGGAGCTGGGGAAAATCAGCTGTGTATGCAAGGTGCATATAATGCAAGCACTGGCGTTCGGAACTCTACATGTTCAGGAGATTCGGGAGGTCCTTTATATTGGTATGACGATGACTTGGCTGAATACGTGCAGGTAGGCATCACGAGTTATGGTTGGGATGGCTGTAAGAGTTCAACATCGAGTGATACGTCCGTATTCACTGAGGTTGCGGATTATAGTGACTGGATTGAGTCTGTGTTAAACGACGAAATTACTCCCGATCTGGTTGTGACATCAACAATGCGCGATTCATACAATACAACCGTTGAAGATGCCGATGACATCGATGTTTCAGGCGATGATGAATCAGATTATCAGGCAAACAGTGGTAGCTCTGGTGGTAGCACATCTTTTGGCGCCGTATTCTTCCTGTTAATGGCTGCTTTCATTCGCAAAAGATCTACAAAATAAATCAACGAAAGGGCGGTTTCACGTGTTGCGCGTTTTTTACTTCGATTTTTAATTGTGGGAGTCGAAACGAATAAAGGGCAACACAGTGAAACTATTCCACTACACACTTGGCATTAAACTCGAATCTATCTTTGAAATGGGGCTTTTACGTACCAGCCCGTTAAAGCCTCAGTATCCTGAGAAGCCTATATGCTGGCTATCATCCAACCCTAACTTTGAAATGTCGGCTCTAAAGCTTGGAATGGATATGAGCGGCCAATCCTCTCTGATGACACTCGCACAGATGGCAAAATATGGCGATGGCCTCTACCGTTTTGTTTTTGACTCTGAACAAATGCCGGTAGATATTTACCCTTGGGCGATCTTGAAGCCGCGTTCGAAAGCAAAGCCGAAGATTACTAAGCGACTCATTGAACGGGCTAAATTGGCCAATGCGAATCCAAATGAATGGTTTGGTACTTTGGACCAACCAATTTCAATTGCGAATGCTGTGCTTGAAGTAGGGGAGATTAAGCATAATGGTGAAATTGAATGGTCTGCAGTACACGGCCCTATTAATATTGATAGCCATGTTCTGCAAGTAACTTTAACAGATTTAAAGCGCGCTGGCTTGGGTGTGGAGTGCAGCAATCAAACTTGGGCCGTTGGTCAATAGCCAGTTAGTTTCTAGAGTCCTCGGCTTACGCTGAGGGCTTGTTCATTATCCATAACACCAATTCTTTTTTAGAGTTACCAGGTAGGTCGAAACAAACTTCATCACCATGCCAATGTACACCCTCTGTATCTTGGATACGAAATTCATTCCCCATGAAGTTCAAGTCGAGAGCAAGAACACCTAATTCCCCAGTGCTCGCGCAAATCTTAAACTTAGCCCAGTTACCCAAATCAGTAGAATCCACCTGCTCAATAGTTACGCTTACGCTATTAATAGTTAGCGTTTGTGTTGGTCTGAGAGTTATACTGTTAGATATGTTCTCACTTTTGTTGAACATGATCCGCAGTGAAACACTATCTTCACTTGGGATTAAGACTTGAGCTGATATTGGGAAATTAATTGCGTTCATCTTGATTTTGGGCTTCCACAGTTTTTGTTCAAGTTTCATAGTCTAAATTAGCAGCGGTTTTAAAGCCACTAACTTTCAAAATTGAATTCGTAATAGCAAAGGGAAAGTATGTCAAAATACGAGGTATACATTGTTTCTGCATCCGTAGAACAAGACTGGTCAGAAAAAGCGATTGAGGCTCATTCGTTGTATACGTCACCAATGTTCTGTGCGTGTAAGACATACGTTGAGAAAAAAGGCTCGCCTTGGCTGATTCTTTCGGACATGCATGGAGTCGTTTGGCCAGATACTATGCTTGCACCATATGATTCGGCTCAACTGAGCGATCAGGAAAAAAGTCATCGAATAGAAAGAGCATTTGACCCGGATGCTTTGGCATCAACCTTGATAGTTACCCTGCAGATTCAACCCGAACGCGGATTAGCAATGTCTCAATGGAAGAAAAATATTCTTTCCCAAACAAAATTCATACTCCTTGGTGAGTCTGATTCTCTAGGTTTAGCAGTGACAGAGCTGGGTTTAATTGGATCTCAGGTCGAGTTTTCGCATAAGGGAATCCCTGCATAATTGGCATATTGCGCGTTTACGAAACTGCAATTTAATTGGGGTATCAATTCACTAAATAGAGAATACCCCATATGAATTCTATCAATATCAATCTTACCTTTTCCGTGGAAGGTGTTGTTTTCCCCGAGTCTATATCAGAATCTCTCAAAGAAAATGTTCGTGCAGCAATTGAGGCAAGCATTGCCAACGGTCATCTAACAGACCCTGACGATACACAATCGGTCGTAAAACTTGAGTCTGTGAACGCAATCTCACCATCAGTTTATATTGAGCAAGAAAACGGGCGGTTGGACCGAGTTTTCACAAATGTTCCCGGATTAGAAGTAAACGCAGTAGACCTTGCAGATTGCGAGGAAGAAGAGAATATTTTCGTTCGTGAGGGAAACCATTTCTACCTTTATTCTGGACTAGATTTTAACTACCTATCAGACGTATGCGAAGACGGAACTTTCGACGCACAAGCCTTGAAAATAATCCGAAATGGTAACTTTGTTTCGGTTAGCAAAGAGGATTTTGTTCATAGCAATGCAGATATTGAGATGCGCGATGTATTCCATTCAATTGATGGTGGCTGGTCGACAACAATGCCTACAACGGAAAATGAAGGGATTATTGAATCTGGTTACGAACTTTTCTATGTCAAAGATGGACAAGAATATGTGTTGCACCGTTTTGCTAGAAAAAAGGCAGCTGAACGAGCTATGCCAATCTTTAGCGAAATCCGAGAACGCTTACGTGAAGAATACTAGGTAGGAGTACATATGATCCCAACACCAATATTAATCATGAGTATCGCACTGACGTTAACTATTGGGCTTTACTTTAAGTGGCAAGAGTTGAAGCAAAAGCAGGTATGCATTTCCGAAGGGTGGCAGGAATGCCGTGACAACATAGCAAACTATGAACTTGCAAGAGAAAACACGCATTTAGTTTACATTGGAATAACGCTAACCCTAGCTGTGTTGATTGCGATTGCTGGTGGAACCAACAATGTCGGCAATACGCTGGCAGCAACAGCTGGATTGTTACTCGTATACGGAACATCACGTCAGAAATAATGAAGACAATTTGACGATAATTACGCGGCCATTGCCGCGTTTTTTATGCCTTGCAGGTTGAGTGTTCCATGATTTCATTGGGCTTAACCTAGAAAAATGTGGAGCAAGACCCGATGAAAAGAACGATCTGTTTGATTGATGCTGAGAACTATTCAGCCAAGAAACTGAGTGAAGTGACTAAGTTTATTCAACGAACCGACAACCTTATAGAAATGCGTGTGTATGGTGACTTCTCAAGGCCGGGGCTCAAGACCTGGAAGAAATACGCCATCTCTAAAAGCATGGTTTTAGTTAATGAACCTGGGGCTGTTGCTGGGAAAAACAGTAGTGACATATCTTTAGTGGTAGATGCAATGACCTTGCTGTATGAGCGACGCAGTGAGTTTGACCAAGTAGCTTTGATCACTTCGGATTCTGATTTCGCAGTTCTAGCTCGACGATTCAGAAACTTGGGGGTCGATGTTCAGGGGTTTGGTGAAGCTAAGGCTCCTGAGAGCTTCCGTATGGCTTGCAATAACTATTGGTGCTACAACGAGGTGGTAGAAGAAAACAAACGTCCTCACGGTCTTTCTGGGCCGCTTTTAAAGCTTATCAAATTACTTAAGAAGGCCATTAAACAGAATTTGAATTCTGATGGCTGGGCTATGACCGCCAGTGTTAATAGAAGTGTACGTTCACTAAACCCTAGTATCCATCATAAACGTTATGGTGCGAAAAAATTCTCTGATTTGTTCAGGAGATCGGATTTGAGAACTATGTTCGAATTGAGAAGAGTAGGGGATTCATTACAGGTAAAAATAGCATGTTAACTTTTCATGGTGTTACAATAACGCTAAATATTGAAAGCGGAGTAATACGTGTATTTTGAAAATGGTTATCTGAGAAGCCGTACAATCGAGCAGTATCTAGAAAGACATCGATCAGGTCATTTAAGCAAGAAACAATCTACTCTGTTCCTGTTTTGCCTGTATATCCAAAACATTCTTGAGTCTTGGCTCTTTCACGGATTAATGGTTGTAACTATTGCGGTTAGCGCTACAGGCGCATTTGGAATTGAGCCGCCATTGTGGTCAATCCTGGTCACGAGTTTTCTTACGTTAACGTCACCACTGTTTCCTGTTGTGAAAGTGCTAAAAATTAGCTCTGCATACAAGGCAGGACGTGCAGATGCTGAAAACAATAAGCCATACAACAATCGATATAAGCGTTATAGCCAAGCCTTTGACGCATATAGCGCGGGCTATTCAGAGGGCTGATTCTAAAGATGGCAGTACTCCCGAAAGCAGAGAGACTGGCGTTACTTGCGCAGTCCACATACGGTAGTGGCAAGCATACTGGCAGCAATAGTAAAACAGCCAGTAAACAGCGTCGAACTGGGTTCAGGCAAGTTAGTGCAAAGCAACTACCTCAAAACGGAACCCTATCACTTGTAGAGTTCAATGACCTTACTGCACAGCAAGAAAAAATTGAAACCAATCCACATAAGCAAGAGATCATCCGTTTAGACGAACGTCCAGACCTGATTTCTAAAGACAGGGAGCATTACGAGCAAACTCTATTTTTTGACTACGTATATGAGCGTTATCCTGAGTATTACAATTTTTTAGCAGCAACACCAAACGGCGGTTTTAGACGCAAAGGTGAGCGTTTCAGGTTGTGCGCAGAAGGGCAGAAAGCTGGTTGGCCAGACTGCCAATTTGCCTGCCCAAAACTAGGGTTTCATGGGCTATACATTGAATTTAAACGACCTGTTGATTCATATCGCTCAATATCAGAAGCCAGAAATGCATTAAAGCCTCACCAATTGGCTACTCTACGGATGCTCCTATCACAAGGGTATGCAGCTAAAGTTGCTTACGGGGCACATGAGGCCATAGCGATTTTTGAATCGTATATAGGAGTTGGAGGTGATTATGACAACGTAGTGTTATTCTGTCCTAAATCGGTATTGAAACCACCTGAACCTGGGGAAGTATTAGAGCTTAAGCGAAATTCATTTGAAATATTAGAAGCCGAGTACGCTTAGCCCAAAGTAAAGGCGCATCATAGAATGCGCCTTTAGCTTTTATGACGTTAAGACAATACCAACCGTGGCGGTCAATATGCTTAGGCACAATACAAGAACAGAGAGTTGTACCAGTATTGGTTTGTCATCGAGGGTTTTGATCAACTTTGTTAGCGCGTTAATCAGCACTGTTAGAGCTTTGATATATTTCATTTGCTTTTTTATTTAAAAGAAGCATAGAAATTTTCTCTGGTGTACTGCAAGGGCAGCTTAGAAATAAATGCAATTTATTTTTTGCCAGAGGGTAGGGTTAGGTATAAGTCGTCTGCCGTGATTCGCCCCATAAACAGCATTATGTCAAGCACGTCCTTGTAGCCATCCAAGATTGCCTTTTTGGTCTGTTTGTAGGCTTCCTCTCTACCTCTGTTTCTGATCGAACGTACAACAGACTTCATCTTTCTTTGACCATTAACAACAACAGGGAATTTAGCCAAATAGCATTCATCAATGGTATCACCCCGTGGTTTAAATATGATCTTTGGTTCAAGTGTATGAGGCAACCGTGTGAAGAGATACCTATCTCTTAATACTTGATGCCAGTACTTACCCCAAGCTCGTTCGCCAATCTCGTCACGTATTTTAACAGCCTTTATTAACGCTAATCGTTCATTACTCTTTATGAATCCAATACTTTGAAAGGTTGTAGTGTCATCAGGTAAATGGACGTGGATTTTCACGGCTACATCCGATTTTGATATAAACCGGTATTTCACAGATGAAACCAAGTTCGACTTGTTTACACTCATTTTCTTCCCAGTCATACGGTTGTGATAGTCGATGTTTAGAGATCTTTAGGCACGTCTATCGTAGACATGAAATCAGTAAGATCTCTTGATGCTTTGATGTTCCTCTCTACACGAGAGACAGAGAAAATAACGCCAGATCCTGCTTGCCATGTTCCGCAGTGACCGTCATTCACATAAAACAAGGTTAGGTCTGAACCGTGCTCACTATGCTTTTCGGTAGTTATACTACAGTCAGAATATAGCGATTCAATCTTGTTGCGAAAAACGGCTAGTGAAACTGTGCCATCAAAGCGGTGTGCATCTGAGTTGTTCTGTGTGTTGTTCATTTGTATCTCAATGAGCTGTTGGATGATTTAATTAGGCTACGTTACTTGCTGCAACCCGCAATGAACAAAGCCAGCGTTTTAAGCTGGCCTTGTATGGTAGGAGATGGTTAGTCTTTATAGCGCTCCCAGTATTCACTCTCGGAGATGATTTCAACACCAAGCTCTTTAGATTGCTCTAATTTTTTCTGTCCCACTTTCTCGCCGCAGCAAAGTACATTCGTTTTCTTGTTAATAGATTTCTGAACGTTAGCGCCTTTCGATTTCGCATCTGCCTGCATTTCATCGCGGCTACCGCTCATAGTGCCAGTGAATACGATGTTAACGCCACTTAGTGAGCCATTCGCAGATGTCTCGCTTAATTCCTTTTCAATGTCCTGTGTATGCTGGATATTGAAGCCACGAGACAAAAGAAAGTTCAGAGAGTCACGACGCGCTGTAAGCGATTCTGAGATGTGCTTTGAGTTTTTCTTACCGAATCCATGAATAGCACTTAAATCACTCTCAGTAAGGCTACCCAGTTCGTCAATGCGGAAGTGTTTTAGAATGTTCATACTCGCTGAACGACCGAGTTTTGAAATACCTAAACTAGCGACAAGGAACTTATCTTGAATAGGCTCACGGATTCCTCGTTGAATTTCAGATACAAGGTTGGCAGCTTGTCCCGAACCAAAACCAATATTGATAAATGACTCTTCGTTCATTAGATAAATCTGTTCAAAACACGTGAAATCATTGTCAATTAGACGCTGAATCGTTGCGCTACCAAAGTTGTCAATACCAAGCATTTTGAAGTGATGCGAGATAGCGCGACCTTGTTGTGCAGGGCATGAAATGTTTTTGCACGCGATGAATGTGTTAATACCAGTCATAGGATTTTTAAGCCATTCTGTCGGCTCACCGCAGCACGGACAGTTAGTTGGAATGTTGGGGGTTACAGGCTCTAAAGTTGTTAAATGATTTGGGATAACTTCACCAGATCTTATCAAGCGAAATTTTGCTCCAATACCTAGACCGTGGTCTTTCACGTACTTTGCATTCTTCCCTGAAATCTTTGTAATCACTGCACCAGACAGTTCCGTTGGTGGGATAGTGAATACGTGGGTAATACGACCAGTCTTGCCAACAGAAAGTGTTTCACCAATGATTTCCACATCTACGGTTTCACCAGCCTCTTTCTTGGCTATTTGCCAGTTGTGGTAGCGATTGTTGCTACCCATTTTTACTTTGAGTTCATCAGATTCAACTTCAATGACAGTTCCGTCCAAAGGATATGGAGATGATTCTTTTGTGCGTAGTACAAGTTCATCAAGGTTAGCCAGTAGTTCGTCACCACTCACTACAATCACTGGCATGTCGCGGTACAGTACAAGGTGAATGGCTCCGTCCTTGAGAGCTTTTAAAGCCGCGTCGCTATATGTTGATGCACTAGCTGCTCCGCTTACGAAATTACGTGGATGTGCGAAGTCATCTGCTAGATTGTCTTCGAAATAGGCAGTAGGCATTACCACCTCACCCACGCCATCACGACTCGCGTCACCGACAATCACAAGCCCATTATCTAGCAGTTGGCTAATGTCGTTACCGAATGTTCCATCGCCTCGTGTTACAAGTTGGCGAGTGGAAGCTACATAGCGGCCTGCAATACCGTCCAGTTTTGCTAAGACACGGAACTTAACATCTTCTGGATTCATGCCAATTGAGGAAGCGATTGAATGGCAGCGATCAACATAGGTTTTGATTTCACTTAGTTCATACGCCTTGTCTGTCGAAAGCATGGGGGTTGGATGCCCTATACGACCTTTCGCATTGTCAGCGGCGGTGTCAGTAGGTTGTGGTTGTGAGAAGAAAACATTTTCAGGATCTTGAGCAAAAAGCTCACTAGCATAAAAGTCAAATGATTCGTCAGACACGACTGGAGAGCCTTTACGGTACTCGCTGTTTAGGTAAACACATAGCTCTGATAGCTGAGTAGTTGATAGTGTCTGAACTGGTTGCGTAAGTAGATTTTGCATTTAAATTTCCACAGTGTTTTGGTTGGTTTAAAACAACTATATTTACAATTGGAGATCGCACAATAGCTGAAAACATAGCGATATATGGGCAATAAGAGGGGAGGTTTAGGGGTATTAAAACTACGTTGAAGATAAACAGACAGAAGTCCCACAAGACACCTGCCTGTTATTGTTCTTCGGTGAGAAAATTGATTGTGACTTCTATGCAGCCCGGCGCGACTGCTCAACAGTAAGTTATTGTACTAGGCTAAGTTGCGTGGAGTTCCCTGTAACCTCTAAGAAGTCATGTGAGCACTCAACTAATCGAAATGCGCCTTTGGTTGGAATCTCTCTAACGGATGCAAAATACTGTTGTGCTTCCAGCTTTAGCTCGTTTTTCAGGTAACCTTTTTGGAATGTTGATCGGAGCGTCCTTAGACCGTCTTGCTCACGAACACCCTTTAAGCCACGGTCAGTGGAAGAACGAGCGGCAATGTACGCTTTTCCTTTACAAACCGAAGCCATTTGTTTCCATACATGGTCACGTGCAGCTGGTGGTAAAGTGTTAACGACGAAAGCAGAAAATACCGTGTCGTATGAATTACCCAGCAGTTCCGGGAAGGGAGCGTACACATAATCATAATCGTGGCAAAAAGCCACTTTGTTAATCGCGTCTGAATCTTGGCTAGTTCTGCCTTTGCCATAATTCAAGACACTACCTTTAATCAATCCTGCTTTGAGCAACTGCTTGAGTGGAGCCGATGGAGAGCTACGAGCTATAGAAGTCCTCGCACTGATTTTGAAGTCTTCTATGAGCGATTCTGTAGGCACTGTAGGCTGTAGAGAATCAATTGGTACAGAGAGTAACTGTTTGGGCATGTCTAAATCCTTCATTGTTAATTAGGATCTATATTTGCAGGCACTTTAAAACGCGCAAAAAAAATGGCCGCTGAAAGCGACCATTGATACGTGTTTAAGCAGCTTGCCAATCAACTTCATCGCTCATGACTCGATTAGCGGCGATGTAGTGAATAAAATGACCAGACTCTACCAAATGGTTTTCATCGGGATTAAGGATTACGTCATCACCAGACTGTAGTGTTGAAACTGCAATCAACGTGGCTTTATTTCTTTTCCTCATTATGTCGGATAGTTGCCCAATGCTTACTGGAGAGTGTAAAAGAGGGACTTGCAGAGAAAATTGAGTCGCACCCGTTAGAGGATTTAGCAACTGGCTAATCACTCGACTAGAGCCGGGGTCTTGCATCGATCGTGCAAGTAAAGATGATGTCCGGTTCGTGCCGCATTCAACATTCTTGCAGTGTTTGTCTAACAGCTCTGCGTTCGCAGGTGAATCAAAGTAAGCAACGATGTGGCATTTTTCATTTACAGCAGATGATAACGACAAAGAGGCCGTCAAGGTCTGTTCATCATTCTCTGCGTGGATAATTACTCGATTTGCCGCGTGTGCCGCGATTCGTTCAAGTTCATTTACATCTGAAAATGAGGTGACTTTAGCAAAGGACACCTCTGATAAGTCAGGCAAAGGGTGTGTCATTGAAGAATCTTTTACGCATAAGAGAATATTTCCGTTTTGGCGTCGTTCGTCAGATAAAATGCACTTGATCAGTGAATCCGTTTCTTCGCCCCGGTAGCCGACAACGAGAACGTGTTTATTAAAGCTATTAAAATCTGAGGTTCCATTCATGTTTCGCTCGATAATTTCCCGTGTTTGATTAATCATTTTCCCAAGTAACGCCCCGAAGATGGCTAAAGATACCGGTAACTGGTAGATGGCCATGAACAATGAGCCTGGGTCAGTTACAGGGGTCAGTACGCCGAACCCAACTGTGCTTCCTGATACCGACATGTAGCGGATAAAATTAATAGGTTGAATTAGTTCAAATTCACCACATAAGTAAAAGCCAGCCCAACAAATCGCGTAATGCAGCCCAACGACACCGAGCAACGACCGCCATGTCACTTTGTGTAGGTGGTGTGCAACAATCTGATAGACCTTACGTATCATTATCACTTGTTCACCCTGTAATTAACGAAAAATGCAATTCTAACGTTGAATATTGAACATGCAAGATGCGTGAGGGGAATAAAGTCTGCGTCATTACAAAACTGAGAGATTTTCAAGAGGTAGAGTGTAGGGTAATATTTACCACACTTTCAAAATATAATGTATGGCGGTTACCGTGGTAAACTTTTTCGTTTTGACACTGGCGTTTGTTACGTTGGTTTGTGCAATCATATGGCTGTTGGAGCGCCATGTATGGATGCCTGCACGCTATAAATCAATAGTTACATTGCATAGTGAGGTCACTAGCGACGTCAAGTTAACAGCCCGTCGCCCGGTGTTGATCTCAGTCATTTGTATGCTGTTTCCCGTTATCCTCTATGTATTTCTAGTACGCTCGTTTTTCTTTGAAATCTATAAAATCCCAACAAAATCCATGTTGCCGACGTACAAGGTTGGCACATCAGTGTTGATCGATAAATTTGCCTACGGGGTGAGCGACCCGTTATTCCACAATGTTTTGTTGTACCGGGAGAAACCAGAGCATGGTGATGTAGCTGTGTTTATGCTGCCTGATAATCCTGGAATAAATTACATCAAACGTATTGTAGGCGTCCCTGGCGACACGGTTATATACAAAGATAAAGTGCTTACTGTGGAATCTAAATGGCTAAAGTTAGTTGAGTTCGATAACGCCATTCAGATCGATAACACTAAATCCGACAGAATAGATAGCTTCTTCATTCAGAAAGACATGGAAAAGGGAGTCTGGAAAGTTCCAGAAGGTCAATACTTTGTTATGGGAGACAACCGAGATGAAAGTCAGGATAGTCGATTCTGGGGCTTTGTCCCTCAAAGCAATCTGGTAGGGAAAGTCATATACAGTTGGTAATCGGATTCAAGAAAAAGAAAATCATAGGGAAAGTCGACGTTTGGATACACATATCATTTCTTGCTGACAAAGGGCAGCATAGACTACAGGAAGAAGAGTAAATGAAGTCTTTGAAAGCGGTACGCAGTAAGTTCGTGGTTGCATTCATGGTGGATAAGATGGATATACCAAGCCGACTTAGTTTGTTAATCGCTATTGTCGGATTAGGCTGTCAGTTTTTGAGCACGTTGCTCGGTGGAGTGAATCACTTTGTCGGTAGCAGTGTAATTCCTCATGTTGCGGCAATACTGTCGATCACCTCCAGTGTATTTATATTAATCCTGTGTGTGGTTGTGGTGCAGGGGTTTATGTTACGTAACTATCTAGTTAAAAGGCGCACAGCCAAAAAATCAGCATTACAGTCTTCGGGATCTATCTAATCATGTAACAAGGGAAAAAACATATGCATTGGGTAATTGGCTCTTCCGGTGTGGCACTTTTAATTGTTCATTACCTAATAGAGCAGAATGTAATTTTAAATACTTTTGGTTGGATAGGAATCGGTTTAGGTGTGGCAATGTGGTGGCATAATGAAAAGGAATTAATTGCAAAAATCAGCAACAAGAAAATGTAGTGTAATTGCCAATAAAAAAGCCACCGTCTGGTGGCTTTTTGTTTATGTCTAACAAGGAGTTTTGTTACTTAACATCAAAGCTGATTTGGAAGTTAACAACACCATCTTCACCTGCTACTACCGGGATAGCTTTAACATCAACAACGCCTGGTGATGGAATGTCATAGGTAATCACTGTAGGTACACCCGGTTCAATTCTTTGGCCAAGAATAGTCACAGGGAAAGTTACTGAACTATCCATCGTGATGGTTAGGTCATATGTACCGGTGATTAGATTACCAAGACTGTCTTTAATGCCGGTAAAGTACACCGCGTTCATCTTCTTACCTGCTGGTGTTTCGAATTCCTGTGGAATACTGAACGTCTTAAGCAGGATAGAAGTTAGAGTTACTGGACGATCATCACGTACATATACCGCAATGCGTTTCATTGCCATACCGCTGTGGCCATCATCGACAAGTAATTCAAGTGTGTAATCACCCATGTCTGTATCACTAGGGCTCAACGTCAGAGTACCTTTTGAACCATCAAATGCGAACTTAGCCCACTCAGGAAGTGACGATTTGTTAAGTTCAGTCATTGTGGCCGTCAGGGTATCACCGTCAACGTCATTAGCGAGGTACGTGTAATCCTTAGTGGTTTCCACAGTGATCTTGATTTCCTCTTGTCCATCGACTGTAGGAGCATCCTGAACGCATTCAACGTTGATGTTTGATGTTGCTATGTTCGATTTGCCACCCTCAGTGGTGATTTGGTAGGTAAATGTATCAAAACCACAGTAGTTCTCTGCCGGGGAGTACAGTATGTTGCCATCTACCCATTCAGCTGTACCATTTGCTGGGTCAGAAACGATGTCATACTTAGAAATTACGCCGCCATCGATGTTGTAATTTGGCGAAAGTAATTTCGGTGTATCTTCAATAACAGTTTCGGTCACACCATCGAGTATTGGAGCGTCTACGACACACTCGACAAAAACGTCACCTTTCGCCAGTTCAGACTTACCTGCAGAGTTTGTCACGCTGTACTGGAACTCATCGTTACCACAATAATCAGGGTTTGGCGTATAAAGTAGTGAAGCACCTTGCCAAATTACCGTTCCGTTTGCTGGAGCAACTTCGATGTCACGTGATACGAGGTCACCACCGTCAAGGTTAACAGTCGGTGTCGCGCTCTTAGAGTTGTCTTCTAGTGTTTCAATGAAGACGTCACTAACAATCGGCGGATCAACAATACAAGTAACATTGAGGTTTGCAGTACCTACGTTTGAGTTGCCGGCTTCTGTAGCCACTTGATACGTGAATGTGTCAGCACCACAGTAGTTAGCATCCGGGGTATAAACAAGATTGTTACCATTCCAAACTGCCGTACCATGTGCAGGCAGAGACTTGATAATTCTCTTAGTTATTGTACCACCATCAATGTTGATGCTTGGACTTAGAGACTTGTTAGTATCTTCATCAAGCGTACCGCTCACATTACCAATGATCGGTAAGTCAACAACACAAGCAATACCAACAGTACCGGTTGCTATGTTTGAGTAGCCACCTTGAGTTTTAATGCGGTATTGGAAAGTATCTGAACCACAATAGTTATTCGTTGGGGTGTAAACAAGTTGGTTACCTGACCATGAGACAGAGCCGTGAGCCGGTTGAGTCGTCACGTAACGCCCAGAGATGGTGCCACCGTCAAGGTTCATGCCTGGCGATAGTGTTCCTTTAGTGTCTTCTGTGATGTTGGTGTTCGAATTACCAAGTACTGGAGCATCAACTACACAGGTCACGTTGATAGTCGCGGTACGCGTAGCAGACCAACCAGAAGAGTTGGAAGCAGAGTAGGTGAATGTATCTCGACCACACCAGTTAGCAGCTGGTTTGTAATAGACATTATTGCCTGACCAGCTTGCTGTACCATGTGCAGGGCCGCTATTGATTCTACGTCCAGTAATGGCAATAGAACTGCTTAGGCCCGGGTTCATTGTCGTAGCGCCGTCTTCATTGATTGAGCTAGATGTATTGCTCAATGATGGGACAGGAGCGGCAGCTGGTGGAGAACCACCACAGTTAGCACTTGCCTGATGACTTGTGACTATAAGAGCCATCATCAGCGCAAGTTTACGATTAAACGTTGGAGTTATTTTCAACTTGGAAATCTCCCTGTTTTGCATACACATCTAATTTCTCTTTTGCGCGTGTATCACCAATTCGATGCGCTTCCTTATATAAGCGAAGGGCAGCTTCGGTATTGGCATTAATCCCACGGCCTTTCTCATACATTTCGGCAAGGTTATAAGTACCTGATGGGTCATCTAGATCCGCGGATTTTTGATATAGCTTTATTGCCATTTCATAGTCTTGCTTGGTGCCAATTCCGTTCTCATACATCCAGCCAAGGTTGTAAATCGCGTTCGGATAGTTCATGTCAGCTGCGGCACTAATCAGTTCAAAAGCTCGCTTTTCGTCTTTCTCGATGCCTTGGCCGTGGATTAGCTGCCAACCTAAATTAACCATCGCATCAGCATTACCAAGTTCGGTACCGCGAATAAAATGCTCGACTGCTCTAGGAATATCTTGTTTTGTTCCGGTAGATGACAGGTAGAACTGCCCGGCATATGAGTGGGATAGTGGGTAATCCTGCTCTAATGATTTTTCTATCCAATGGAAAGCATCTTTATCATCAACCGTAATGCCTTCTGGTGCTAAGTCATTAAGGGATGAAATGGCAATTCCTAGCATGGCTTGAGCCCGAGGGTTTCCATTGGTCGCTGACTCTTTTAGCCACTCGACAGCTTGAGCTGGATTTCGGTCAACGTCATGGTCATACAACAAGATCTCGGCAAGCATTGTGTGCGCAGAATCGTTTCCTTGTTCTGCTGCATCTTCGAAAAGTTTTAGTGCCATCTCTTTGTCTTGCTTTACCCCGGTGCCTGAGTAGTAAGCATTACCGGCATCTAGCATGGCTTTCATGTCGCCAGTTTTAACAAGAGAGAGGTTCCATTGCATCACTTGAGCTTTTTTAGCAAAGCCTGGCTCAAAACGGGCACGTTCGACTAACCAACGAAGAGCTTTAGGACTCTCATTGTTTGCGGCGGTTAGATATAGTTCAGATGCCTTGTTTATGTCTTCTGGTACGTTGATTCCTAACTCATAGAAACTTGCTAAAAGTAGCGTGGCATCAATAGAGCCGAGGTCGGATGCAGTTTGATATAGCTTTAGTGCACGCTCTATCTTTGGTTCGCCGCCGATAGCACCCATTTCAAGGAGCTCAGCCAGCTTAATAATTGCGGATGTGTTTTTGGTTTGTGCTGCTGCAGAATAAAACTTATATGCAGCAAAATAATCATTAGATGACAACGCCTGGTCGCCATCTTCAATTAGCTTAAGGGCGTCAGGTTGCTGAGCAAGTGTAAGTTGATTTGCAGAGATTTCATCGGCGGTTAGGTAATCACTTGCCGATATTTGATCTTGCACTTCTACGGCTAACTTATCGTTTGTTGTCGCTTCACTAGATGGCAGGGGTAAAACGCCCTTGTAGCCAGCGATAGCGACACCAAGAGAAAGTGCCAATAGTGAATATTTAAATGGGCGTTTCATTGACCCCTCCGGTTACTTTGCAAAGTAACCTAGAAGGGTAGAGGTTATTCAAATACTGGGTGTTTAATAAGTAGTAGTATTTAGGTGGTGATAATTACTGGCTGAACAGCTGGGCTATTAATGATCACAAGCGTTTTTAACATCGAAAGACCCATTTTTATGGTAGGTATCGAGTTTGCGCTTTGCGCGTATATCACCTAACTCATCTGCCTTTTTGTACCACTCCAAAGCTTTGTTGGTATCTACGATTAATCCTAAGCCTTGTTCATACATAAAACCTAAATGGTATGCCGCCGAGGATATATTTAAGTCTGCAGCTTTATGGTAGTACTCCATTGCCTTTGCATAATCAACAGGAACGCCAGCACCTTTCTCATAGACAAAGCCTTTTTGGAAAATCGCATCCGGGAAATTCATCGATATTGCCTGGTCGATTAGCTGATTTGCGCGGTCATAGTCCTTATCAATACCGGTTCCCGACTTAAGTCGGAGAGCAAGACCAATCATAGATTTTGGGTCACCCAACTTCGCACCTTCTTCGAAATGCTCAACAGCTTTTTTAAGATCTACACCTGGTCCAAATGACGCTAGATAGAAATCTCCAGCGTACCCATGAGCTAATGGTAAGTTTTGGTCCAGCGCCTTCTCGATCAATTTAAAAGCCAGTTCGTTATCTGGTTCAATACCAAACTCTTTATAGTCGTTAAAACCGGATAGGGCATTACCTAATAAAGCCTGAGCTCTCGGATTGTTGTTGCCAGCAGAAATTGACAAAAGCTCTGTCGCTTTTACTGGATCGGTTTGTATGTCATGGTCATCGAGAAGTATTGTTGCCAACATAACTCTTGCTGAATCATTGTCGGCCTGTATCGCTTTCTCTAATAATTTGATAGAGGTAGTTTTGTCGATTTTAGTACCTAGCCCAATATAATACGCGTTGGCAGCGTCAATCATTGCTAGGGCATCACCTTGATCGACTAGAGATAGGTTCCATGCTAATACCTGCTCTTGACTTGCAAATGCAGGCTCACTTTTAGCACGCTCTATTAGCCAATGAATTGCTTTGGAATTCCCTTTATTTGCGGCTATTTGATAGTAATGTGATGCCTTATCAACGTTCTCTGGTACGTTAATTCCCAGCTCATAGAAATTAGCAAGGATAAGAGTCGCATCTAATGACCCCAGATCAAATGCGACGTTATAGAGTTTTAACGCACGATCAATTTCGGGCTTCCCGCCAATGGCTCCCATTTCCAGTAGTTCAGCAAGTTTGATAATGGCCGTGGTATTGTATTTTTGCGCGGCTGCGCTGAAAGCTGAGTATGCTGCGAAGTAATTGTTCTCAGAGAGGGCATTATTACCGATGTTTAATAAATCTAATGGGTCAGGGTGCTCGTTCAGCATGATTAGGGATGACTGAATCTCTTCATCAGTTAAGAACTCAGTTGCCGGTGGCAGACTGGCAGACGCAGTATCCTGCAGTTTGTTTGAAGCTGTAGGACTTAGAGTTTTATCGGAATAGCCGTGATAGCCAACAAAAGCCGCACCTAATGCAATTGCTAGGAGCGTAATTTTAATAGGGCGCGTCATGACCCCTCCATTTGATTGTTACAATTCAGTTGCTAATGTAAACGTTTGTTTTTTATTGAGCGGATGATAACTACTGCTATTTAGCTGGGGTTGTTTGATTGCATAGCACCTTGGAAATAGAAACCAAGGTGCTTTTGGTCGCGGTATTAAGCGGCTAGAAAAACAGATAGGTCCAATTCAATTTGGTCTTTTTCATGAACCTTGATGACGATATTTCTATCCTGCGTACAAGATGATTTATGGCCACCACCTTTATACCAACCGGTTAGTGACGCTTTGCATCGCTGAATGCTGTCTCGAAGCTCTTGTTTGAACTGGGCAGGTGCAATCCGGGCGTAATCAGCAAGATGATCGGAATCGAAATGATCAAAGTTTCCAGATTCAAGGATAGTTAACCATTTTTCATTCATCTCTAATTGATGCTTGTAGCCTTTCTGAATGTACTTTTCAGTTTGAATCTCACGTAGAGAAGTGATCTCATTACGAAGGCCGTTCAGCACCTTTAAACGACGGGGAAGCTTGTCACTGTTAAGGTTTCCTGAAATGGTATCAACTTGAATCTCAGCATGAATGCTGGTGGCCATGACAAACAGAGACTTGAATGACTGTTCGTTGTGGCGCTGCATCGAAATTTCTTTCTTGAGGCTTTTGGCTTTTGCTGCCAATTTCGGATTGGCTTTAGCCCAAGCTTTACGCTTCGCAGCGATTCTCTGTTCTTTTTCTTCTCGAATAGCTTCGAGCTCTGCAGCCTTGTCTTGTTCAATTTTCAATTCTGCAGCAAGTACTTTGTACGCCTTGTTATCAAGGATTAAACCCTGATATTTAGGGTTGTTGGCAATCTCTTCCATAGATAGTTGGCCAGTTAAACCAAGCGTGTGGTAGGTCTGACCGCGTTGAGCCATTTCGTGATAGCGTGCAGCCTGACCTTTTCCTAGTTGTACAGCACCAAAGCGAAGTAAATATGCAGCCGCGTAATAAGGCGTGTAATAGCCGTCATGGGCTTTTGGACGAAGCCGCGTGTACTCTTCGTTGACAATGAATCGCGCTGAATCGATGTCGACATCAAACAACTCTGATTCAACGTAGTCCACAACACGTCGTAAACCTTCCTTAGTACTCACTAGGCGGTGAGTTTGGTCTTGGTGACTATCAAAGTAAGCGAATTCCGTCATATTGTCGCTTAAACCATCAAGGCCAGAGTTGTCACCCCATTCGCCAACATGCAACCAAAATGGTGCTGGTTGGGGAGTTTTAGGGGTGGCGACCATGCTATCTACTTCTTCTAGCAGCTCAAGCTCACCATCTGTATAAACCTGATGCCATATATCAAGCGCTTCAAATGGGCGCTTCTGGAAGTGGTGTAGCGACCAAAGCATCTCGATAGCAATCAGTTGGCGTTCATCAATGATCTGGAATTGTGGCTCTGACATACGCAGGTTGTATTCTGTCTCAGGTAATGTGCCGTTAAGTACCTTCTGCTTAATTTTGGCAGCTCGTTTTTGTTCAAGATAATCGAAGCTAAGAATCGCGTGTAGAAGTCGTTTAAGAACAGCAGGTGAGTATACGTCCGGCTGAATCTTAATGTACCCGCCGATGTTAATTGTTCGGCCAACAGGATGACGCATATCCCAGTTGTAACGCGTAAGCTCAAGAAAGCGCTGTACGCGGTTCAAGCCCGTCATATAACCATAACGTTCTGGATCAGTTTCAAGCAATGTAAGCATAGATTTATCAGCTGGAGAGGCGAGGCAATATACGCAACCATGACGACTGCCACACGAGCTTTGTCCAGCTCCACCGTCTGTATCAGTATCCGCTTGGAAAACTACGCATTCACCCGCGCCGCTATCGCGGTAAATGTCGACCGTCTGGTAGTGGTCTTCAAGGTAACTTGGTAGCACTGAACTTGGGCGGTTACCCGAATAGGTCAGGTACTCCCACACATTAGCTGATGACCAAGTTTTTATAGGGTATAGAGAATACTTGTTACCTGATTTACTGATCTTGATGTCATCACCACCCATTTTGGCGATGTTGTTTTTGCGGATAGTACCTTCCAAGTCACGAGAGCCAAGAAGCATGATCAGTTTTGCTTTCTGCTCTTTCGACATCAATTTTGTATGTTTAGAAACAACTCGGTTAGCGCCAGTGATTTTTAATTCATGGGTACACTGACGGAATTTTGATGAAACAAAGGTTGGTAGGCCACGACCACCAAGAACGCGAGAAGCCCATGTAGAAGATAAGCTAGGGTGTGCAATGTAGGTCACTAAAGGAAGCGAGTTTTCCATAATGAAACTATCAAGGCTGTTGATTTTGTTTTGGGCAAGATTACGAATTTCAGGGTTATCAATACCTGTATCAACATGCACCAAAAAGTGGGCGTTTGAAATAGCTTTACCTTCACGCTTAGCACGCATTAACGCAAGCAAGAATAACCCTAAAACAGTCTCACTGTCCTTGCCTGAGCTGTACTGAATTTGGTAAGTGTAGCCTTGTATAAGATAGCGATAGATTGCATCCACTGAACGTAATGTAAGAGGTGTGATTTCACCGTCAAAGTCTATAAGATCTTGTTTCCATGTATCCCATGAATCCAACTCTTTTACGTCGATAGTGTTAACTGCATTAATCATTTCTATTCGCCTTACTCGCTATTTGAATTCCCAAGATACTGCAGAGTTTCAAACGCACAAGAGCGTGGTATTATGGCAATAGAAACATAAAATACTTCGATATTAAAAATAACGTTTAGGTTGATATGAATACATTGATGAAAGTCATCCTCACGGGTGCAATTCTATCGGCTAGTGCTTCTGTGGTGGCTGTTAGTAAAAACGATACAGGGATTACAAAAGTGCTCGCGGATACTGCTGAGTACTTCATGGAACAGTACCCAGAGATGCGAAGGGAATCTGAGTATTTCAATGTCCAATTAGTAGAAGATTTTGCTTTCAAAGCCACGGAATCCACCAGCTTGAAGGAACAAAAAGATGCTTTGGCATACTTGGAGTTGTTCAACAAAGAACTCAAATCCAGATGCGATGAAGGTATAACGGACGAACGCGTATGTGAACGGTTAGTGCATCTAAAAAGTGCAGAATCAATGTTACGACAACTTGCAGCAGCAAAACATGAATAGGTCACTTATGGAATATGCACAGACCACCCATAACTCAAAGTTAATTTGGGTTGGTATGAACGAACTGGCATTCATGGAAGACGCGGCCATACAAGAAAACGTAGCAGTTGGTCCGGTTGTGCAAGATGTTGTTCATACACCAGAGAAGTACGAATTAACGCATAAAATTGTGTATGGCATTTTGCTCGTGAACCGCGATGAAGATTATGAACAATCCTTCCAAAGACTGACTGAGAGCACCAACAGTTTTTTCAGCACCATATGCTCAAATCAGTGCCATACATACCGCTTGGTTGATTTGGTAGTGAAGCAGGATAGTCGGTTAGCAAAAGCGCATAAAATAAAGTTTGCTGCAGTAATTAATGTACCTGGAGACTTTTCAATTCAAACAGGGAATAGACGTCTTTTAACGGGTTTCTTAAGACCTCAGTCAAGCGTTGACCCGGTAACTGACATTTATAATCGTCAGGGGTTAATCCTTCTTACTGGGCAGGAAGATGACCCAAAAGAGAAGTGGAACGGAAAGGGGTGGAAGCAGTACATCAACCTGTCGCGCTTAAATGACTCAATCAAAGACCTTTAGGTGAGTTATAAGACAAAAGCCACTGTAAAAGTGGCCTTTGCTTTAGATATTGAAAATATGCCCCGACAAATTGAAGGCTGGTGGGCGTTCCCGCGTTAGTCTTGATAATGCTCATGGTAATAGCGATGCATTGAGCAACCACCTTTAGAGCAAGGCTTTGTTGATGCAAGACTTGCAAAAGCAGCTCTCGATAAATGAGTGATAATGTCTTCGTGTTGCTCATTCATCAGTCGAAAGCCTGTATCAACGGTTTTTATCTCTTCGAATTCGCTGAACAGGGAAGATAGAACTCGTTTAAACACTTCACTTCGATATTCTAAAGGCACATAGGCTTTTTCTACTGGTACACCACTGATCCCCAGTTTTGGCCCTACAAAGTCAAACATTGACGCTGACATTTTACGATCAAGCATAAACAGGTCTAGAGCCGCAGTACTAAACTCACTGTCTGGTATTGGCTGAGTTGCTTCGTCACTAGCACGTTCACTGGCCGTAGCTTGGTAGGTCAGCAACCGTGACGCAGAATAGGCGTGTCTGCCAATCTCTGCCGGTAAGAACGTCATGTTGGTCAAGTGCAGGAAGTTGTCGTGTCGCTTGATAGAAGTATCAACGTCAGCCCCAACGATGTCAGCGGCATACGACCAGATTGTTTGCACCGAATGAAGTATGACAGTTAGACCATATCGCGCTGCGTGGCGATAAATGGGGTTAGGAACTGGCTCACCATCTTTGAGAATGCTCAGTACAGGGAATTCATCAGTCGCTTGTTTTACCCACGACTCGTAAGCCGCATCAATAGCTTGAGTTATATTCGTGAAGTATTCTCTTGTGTCTTGCTCTCTCTTTTTCATTCATGTTCCTTGGTTAAAGCAAATGCAGGGGCGACCCCCTGCAATAGTTGGTTAATTAATATTTTCTTCTTGGTAGCCATAGAAAGACCACTGCAAAGGATCTACCGGCATTTTGGTAATCTCGGCTTGATGCAAGTCGATGAATAAACCGTGATGCTCAAGCTTTCCGAAGCGAAGTAAGGGAAATAGCAGCATTGAAGCTGCCGCACGTGCAGTCATACCATTGATGCCGAATGTCTGCTTTTGAATGGCTTCCTCGGTACTACATGAAGCGGTATCGACCTCAGTTTTTGCGGCTTCTTCCCATTGCGAACCAAACAACTCGAAAGGCGTTGGAAGTCGTTTTTCACCGTAGAACTTTTGACGACTCGCATTACCGAGCAGGACATTTGATTGATGGTTATCATTGCCCATATCTAGCCATAGAGCACGTTTAACCGAGGTATCAAGTGCGCGACCAATCTCATATCTTACGGATGCTTTATCTACAGCCGTGATTAGTAGGTCATATTCCTCAGTAGCTGCCATTTCGCCAGTGAAGAAAACAGGTTTTGATTTCCAGTTAACGCCACCGAATTGATTAAATCGCGTGATCAGAACATCAGCTTTGTTGTTGCCAACATCGTGTTGCCAGAAGTTTTGGCGAAAAACATTGCTTTGAGAAACAAGGTCACCGTCATAGGCTGTCACCTCGAATCCATCACAACCTAACTTGGTGAGGATCCCGAACATTTGGAAAAGCTCGGTCAAAATCGAAGAGCCAGTGCCACCACAACCTACGAGGGCAATTTTGAGTTTACGGTCTACCCAATCACTAGGGACGTAGAATGTACGAGCTGTGTTTTCGAAGCCAAATTTTGAATTAGTCATATCTGTTCCCTTAGTCTTATAGTTCTTCTAGTACTTTGCTTAGTTTCTCGTATGGATAAAGCTCATTAGCAACATCCACCAGCTCACCTGTTAGGTTTTTACTTTCCCAAAACGCACGTTGGTCGGGGATGTCGTCTGGAAGCTTGATAGCGAGGTTATGCTTAAAACCATCAAATGCACTCATGTACAACGTATCTTGAATTTCTTTGATGTTGCTTGAGCTAAGTTGCTTCGGTAGGGGAGCTGACCCCTGACACAAGTAATGACTATCAAAGACGTTTGCCAGAGGCGCGTAATAAGTCATTGTGTCGAGGGTTGGGCGTTCATCACTTTCTAAGGCAAACACATACAGTGTTTCGCTGTGCTTATTCAGAACAAAGAGCAACGGTGTCCAAGTGACATTACGAAGTGCCTTTGGGTGAGTGCCTGACATTCTGTACCACATCGGGCATTTAGTCGCAGGGGTGTGCCATACAAGCAATCGATCTGATTCTAATAAGACATTTTGAGGGATTAGGGAGTACTTGGCGACTTCCGAGCCTTTAGCTTGTGCTTTGGCTTCTGCTGCCTTTGCTGCATCGTTAGTGTCTTTGATTTTTTCAAGCAGCTTAACCACAGCATCGGTATCAATGATCACGCCACCTTGCATTTGTTCTTCATGGAACTCATGGCGCGTGACCGCGTAACCTCTAGGACTGTCGAAGAACACTAAGCCGAATTCTGGCTTAGGGTCTTTATGTTGGTTATTGATGCTTAAGCGCGGTTCTTTCTGAACTTGCATGGTACTTCTCCACAGTGATTTTGTTGGGTGGTTAGCCCTTGGTTAAATGGGTTGAAGTGGTTAGCCTCAACCGATATTTAAGATGGTATGCTAAGTTTGAAATCGCGCTAGACCGAAGCAAGCAACATCAAGCACTTGTCAGCTAGATGAATGTTTTCGATAGTGCGTAGACCTGTGTCGTTAGCCGATAGGTCAAGGCGAAGTGCGCCACATTCACCGATTGATTGACGGTGCTCGTTTTCTACTTCAAGAGTGTATTTCTCGATGTCGCTACCAGTTGTGATAAAAGCGAAACAATCGATCGGATTATCACTGCCAAGTAACCACGGTGAGTCATATGCTTCATGCCCCAACTCAATGACAGTGCGTAACGCAGTTTTTAGCGCGGCAATACCTTTAACGTCATTTGGATTTAGTGGGTTAGGACGGATTTTATTTACAGTTTCTAACAGTCCCATAGCGTTCATAATGACAGATTGACCGCGATAGAATGGGGTATCTTTCTGATACCATTTCGTTGCTACGGTTGCTTTGTAGTACAAGGCAGCGTTGATAACGTTATGTAAATCAATATATTCATCGTGCGAACCAATAGCTTTGAAAATTAGTGGGTTGATGTCGTTCAACACTTCTTCGATGGAATCTTCATCGCAGCCAGTGATCTTCTGTACTTGTTCAGAAGTCAGGTCAAATACTTTGAAAATTTCAGCGTATGCTTCAAGCGTTCCCTCGGTATCACAATATTCAAGTGCCATCGTTTTAAAGTTCATAAGTGATAGCAGACGCAGGGTTTGAAAATACATTGTGCCGACACTTGGGCTGAATTGGTCTAGGTCGAATGACAACGCTGATACGCGAGAGCAATGCTCAATACGGATGCTTAGGTCATTGAAGCTTTGGTCTAGTTCATCGTAGTCTTCGCCATAGCACTCGTCTTCATCGAGAGTTAAATCAAAACCCCAATTTGATTCGGTCGGAGTAACGTACCAATGGGCAATGTCAGCACGGATAGAAACAGGGGCTTCAAATGCCTTAAAACATGCTTCAATTTTGTATTGCTGATCAGTTAATCCAGTTTGGTAGAAACCAAGTACCTTTTTGCCAAGCTCTTTAGCAGCAGAAACCTGCTTTGTAGTGCCGATAGGAGCTTCTATAAGGTTCTCGATGTCGAACTCGGTCAACATGCCGTGTTTGAGTCCAAACAGCGCGAGAGCTTCCCAAAATGAGGTTTTTTCGATGATGGTATCTTGGTAAACATCTTCGCGTTTATAACCCAAATTATTACGCACACTCTGGCTTAATATAAGCTCTTGCGGCTTAACCGCAGCGTACCAAGGGGCTAATGGCTTAAAGCCACCAGCCGCCTTGCTTGAAGCTTTCTTAACATGCGCTACATTAGCGGTGGAATGTCCTTTAGTTCCATTGATTCCGGTAAGGATGGAGAAAGGTGTTTGATTTTGTGAACCACTGAATTCAACTGATGTATTACGCATGATTTTTCTTCCAATTCAACTTCTTCGACAGAATGATTAGCCATGTTGGTGGCGCACTTATCGCGCCACTGGTTTAACTTCTCTTTGATATTGTCTGCCATGTGCTTAACCGTTTGTTTTCACTGGTGGCGGAACAACAGGTAAAACCATACAACCATTCTCTAATCGCGCATCTTCCTCGTAGATTTCAGTCCAACGTAATTGAGGAAAGTGCTGTGCCAAAAGTCGTTTATTGTCTTGGATTGAACCAAAAGGGTTTGGGAAATCAATCAGTGTATTGCCTAACTTGAATTGCCATTTCAATTCTGGTGTTGCTGTATTACTCATATCTCGGATACCCCTAAACCTTAAAGTGCGCCATTCTGGAAGAAATCAAAGTTGTCGCTCTCAAGTGACATACCCTCGTCATCAGCCTCTACCGCTTCTGGCGCATCTTGAGTTGCAACTGCATCAGTTGGTGCGGTTTCTACCTTATCGGCTTTCTCTGGAGCTTTTGGCGCGGTTTCAGTGGTGTTTTTAGTTTCTACTGCATCTGGTTTTTCAGTTTTTGCAGCATTCTTTTTGTTACTTGCTTTTTTAACCGTAGTTTTAGGGGTAGTTGTAACGGCTTGAGTTGAAGCCTTAGCAGCCGCAGCGTTAGTTTTTACGCCTTTCAGTTGAAGTGAAGCAGGAGCAAAGCCCTCACCAAATTCTGCAAGCTGTTCATCAAAGACCGCATCAACATCTTCTATCTTGCCTAAAACACGCATAGGCGTGGCTAGAGCTGAACGTAGTGTCATCTGTTTGTCGTCTTCAACCTTTGGAAGACAAGCAGCGTTAGAGGTTGGAATATTAACGATGATTACTGCATCTTCGTTATTAGTGTCAATTGTGATGATTGCGCGAGTTTGACCGGCAGCTTTAACTAATTCACATACGTTTTTTAAATTCATTTTGATAATCCACAGTGTTATTGAGAGTAGGGAGTGGTTAGTTCCCGTTGGTTATGTAATTCATACTGAGCGAGTTTCCGCATCGCGCAATAGGGTAAGTTTGGGGAGTGTTGCCACTCCCCGAATGGTTAACGAACTAAGGCAAGGTAGTCAGAGGGTGCGAAGTGTGACCAATCGAATTTGAAGCCCATAACACCGCTAACGATGTCATCCTTACGGTTTTTGAATAACAGAGAGAATGACGCTTCACCGTTGGCAGCTTCATAAGCCTTATCGAATCCTGCCTCAACACACATTTGGTTAATTTGCGCGATGTTATACATGCCAAGGCGTTCTTTACTTGGTTTCCATGCTTCGATTGCGATGCTCTGACCTTTAGGGTTCTTGCCGAGAACATTAATCATCAAATCAGTGTTGGAATTCTTATCTCCAACGGTTGCATGGTGAATGACCGCCTCTGCCATGTATTCTTGGATTTGTTGTAGGCTCAGATCCATAAATGCAAGCACACGGTCATTAAAGCGAGGCCAACGGTTCTTTTTAATCGCGTCAACAGGTGGCTCGTAACCGCTAACGTCACACAAGGCGGCTAGGGCAGTAGCCATACGAAATTGTGGGTCGGTAATTGCAACGCTTGCACTGGTTGCACGTAGAGACTTACGGTAATCCTCTAACACGGCTGCAGATGTTTTACGCTGAACTGGAGCGGTAGTAACGACAACTTCTTCTTGCTCAACGGTGACTTTCTTTTCTTCTGTCGGTTGGTCAGCCACATCAACATTTGAAGATTCTGCCTGTTGTTCCTGGGCGGCAACTTTCTCTTTCTCTTTAGCTTCACGCGCTTCTTTCTGCTTACGTGCTTTCTCTGCCTTTGCTTCTTTCAAAGCACTTACACATGAATTGAAACAATCAGTATCAATACACTGATCTTGAGTGTATTCACCCCATTTCATCGGGCGGTCATCGACTACAGTGCATTTGCTTTCACAACCCATGCATCCGCTAGTGAATTGCTTCTTACCTACCACTTCCTCAGTCACTGTGCGGCGGTCAGATTCTGGTTTGGCTTCCCAAGCAATGACACGACCATACTTTTCTTCCAGTTCAGCTGTGCGCTCGTTGTGTACCCATGCCTGAGCCTTTTCAATAAAGCATGAGGCTTTACTACATTTCGCATCGGTATCGCCATTGCCAAGTAGGTCTAGCTGTTCCCCTGTGTTGTGGATACAGCTGTCACATGCTTTGGTGTCGAAAGGAGCCTTAGCTAATGGGATCTGGCGCTGAGAGGCGCGTAGTTTCAGATTTTTAACTGTGTATTCGGTAGGGTTAGCCAGAATTGCAGCAAGTGTTTTCTCCTGCGTTTCAGCATCAAATGTACTCAGGATCAGTGCGTGACCGAGAGTAAATTTGTTAGTTGGATCAGCTAGGTGGTCCAAAACGTTATCAGTAAGGCGTTTTAGTTGCAGACGTTCGCGGAATGTCTTTTCTGACAGGCCTAGAGCCACAGCAGCCGTAGCGTAATCACCATCATGGTAAGACAGGTAGTTTTGGGCCAGATCAGCTTCATCAACGATCGTGATATTTTCACGGTCGTGGTTTTCAGCAAACATCACCGCCAGTGCTTCACGGTCTGAATATTGGTTTACTACAACTGGCACAGATTCAAGGTCAAAACGTAGTGACATGTCGCGGCGACCATAACCGGCGCACAGCTCTAAGCGGTGTGGGTTATCAACATGAGGACGAACAGACAGGGACTGAATAACACCGTTAGTACGGATACTCTCTGCGAAGTCATCGCTTCGCTCTTTCTTACGGCGTTTGTTGCCTCCAATGGTCAAGTCATCGATCAGCTTTGGTGATACACGTATAGGCGTACCAGATTCTAAAGCGGTGAAGTCGAACTCTTGGCCCTCACGGATAACAACAGGAAGGTATAGCTGTTCAGTTTGTTTTACTTGCTCGGTTTGCATGATGATAATTCCACATAATTGAGTTGTAAGAGTGGTTAGCTCTTTTGGTTACTTCCCAATTCTCTGATTCTTTCCGTAACGCGCAAGTAGCGATTTAAAGGAAAAATATCGAAGGGGATATCTCTATATTTTTCAAAGTTATAGCTTGAATGAAGTGTTTTAGGGGGGGGAGGAATAGATTGAATTTTAGATATTAAAAAAGCGGGTAACCCCGCTTTTTAGTAAGTTTAGTGATAGTGAGTTATTTTTAATCATTTTGAATTTCACATCCATTATTAGGGTCTTTGAAGTCTGCAATTGACCCTGAATTAACAAAGAACATCTTCTTATCCTTTTCGCATATTACGAAGTTCAAATCTGTCGTTTTCGTAATATGTTTAGCGATGCCAATTGCTCTATCAACCCAGTTCGAGTTCTCTTTAAGCACGCTATTAATCGCCATTATGTTTATACGGTCAGGCCTAATCTGATTTCGTTCAACACCATTGACCTCTGTATATTCCTTAGTATAAGTCCAGCCTGTATCTTCGAGTGTAATTAGCATTGCGTCATCAATAGTTCTTGTAAACGAAATGAGGCAAACATAAAACACCAAAAACAAAAACAGATTAACCTTAACAAAAAAGAAAGCGATTCCTCTTGATTTCACTATTTCCTTTAAGCAAATTTTTAGATACTTCACTATAGATTCCTATTTATCCGTTTACGTATTTTCTTATTCATGGCGTATTAACGAAGATGTGTCTTTTCCTTCCTAATACACCAACTTACTTTTTATAAAATAATTCACATATGTTAATAATATTTAAAGTATTATTATTTACTGACTCCAATTTTAACTACCCAAAAATATCAAGACTTAAATACCAGAAACCACTCCAAATAGATAATGAGTTAGATATTCGTGTGTTGCGTCTAACCAATAGAGTGAGCATTGTATAGACCATCCGAAATTCTACAATTTGCAAGTTATAGCCTATCTGGTTGAATGAAGGTTTTGTGCTCATACCATTATTGTGATTCGGTCATGTTCCACTTGGTCAGAGCTTTGCCAATAGCAACGATCATGTCTCCTGACAATTGCTCGGTACGTTTGGGGAACCAAGTATATTCATCACCATCGAGTGTCGCAAATACCCCAAAATTGACGTTATTGATTTCTACTTGTACCAGACCCTGACGATCTTCATTTAAGCTAACTTCAACGGATGCGGTGTCATCCTCTGGTAACATGTCGTCTGTCAGTGAACTTAATGCCACCAATTCGTCACGATATTCTTGACCAACCTGGATCAAACTGCCTTCAAATTGTCGACCTGAAATGATGAACTGGCGGTCAAAGTACTGTCCTACAACTGGTGACCAATAGACTGCGTTGTCGGGCGCGTTTGCCAGAATTTCTTGTGCATTCATGTGGTGAATCCTTCTAATAATTATCGTTTGTTCATTGCCATTTTGACTTTGCCGGCAATCAACAGATCAGCTAAGTTCAAATCGCGGTTACTTGTTGAAAATTGGACTTCAACTTTTTTGTTCGGTAATCGTTGAAGCTCGTAAATACCGAACGCACCATCTATAGCTACAAGGTATCGCCCTGAACTTGGTAATGACTCTTGACGGTCGATAAACAGGGTTTCATCATCATGGTCAACGATAGTGAGATGTTCACGGTTTAGCCCGAAGAAATCTAATGTTCCTTTACCTAATATCATTGTTCTACAGACAGATAATTCGCCATTTTGAATCATGTGAACAACATTGCTTTCTGGCTGTTCATTACTTACAGGAAGGTTGGCAGCTTGCTTCCCGTTAGGGAATGGTTCGCCTATACCAAACGCAAGATATTGGATAGATGCACCAGTTAATAGGTGAACAAGGATCATTGCCTCATGGTTAATTCTGTTTTTCTGCTTCCACGTGGCGATTGTAGATTTCGGTTTACCTAAGATTATTGCTAACTCACCATCTCTTTTTTCACCAGTGGCGACTTTCAATCGGTTTATAAACGCTTTAGCGTCTCCGTAATCTGGCATTGGGACAGTTGGGCTATCGGCTTTCATCGCCACCTCGCAATGCAGTTTTTACCGCGTCTTGGTTAATCTTCTCGCCGCAATTCATACAGTATTTGGCAAACTTGAATTCTGGCGGTGGTGTTACAACGTGGGTTCTGTTCTTCTCGTTGAAATCTTCAACCTGGGCTGTCCACTCACGGTACTGTGTCGCAACATCGCCAAGTACTATGAACTTACCGCCCACAGAGGCAACTACGTGACTACATTCCATTATCGGTACCTCAAATGCCGTACTGAGCGACAAGCTTTTGTGATGACCCTTGATAGATGCGGTCGAGTTCCCCTTGTGCGCTTAAGCCACTCTCGATGATAGAGGTCTTGATTTCGGCCTTACACACACAAGCAACGCTTGGTGATTGGTGATGGATGATGTACGCATCCGTTTTACGTGGGTGACCCTTTTGAAGAATATAAGGGGTAGACAACTGCACTTTACGGTTTTCAGTGATCAGACCGATTACCTCTGCATCCTCAATAGAAAACATGTGTTGCTCAATAACCGGCAGTTTATCCACTGAAATACCTGAAACTGGCATGTACTCAGTGACTGGGGTTAGAACAAGCTCGCCATACTCATTGGCATAAGTAATTGGAGCTATAAGGTCAGGTGTTTGTGCTTTTGAATTCGTCATTTGTGTTACGCCTCTAACTAAGATTCTTCAACCTTAAGCGAGAGTAGTAATCGCGCAATACCATTACAGGTAGAGAAAAGGCGTAATAACAAAAATTTGTTACTACGCCATAATTTTAAGCAGCGGCTAGAGTTTCCTCATTTTGTGTCATAAGTTCATGCTTAACCTCGGCTAATCGTTTCTTAGCGTCAATCAGGTTCTGTAGACCGTCAAACTCGCGCCCAATCTGAGACTGTGCCGTTTTCAGGTTAACGCGGATTTCTTCTAAGTAGCTTTCTTGGTTTTTAAGCGTTTTGTCTAAGCCTTTAAGCTGATTAATCACTGAATAAAGGATCGATGTTCCACTTGTTTTAGCGCCACCGGATAGGATAACGGAATACTCGTTATCACCCTCGATATAAACGGCGTGGCTACCGTAATTCACGCCAAACCTAACCGCAAAGCCGCAATAGTACATAACAGGTTTGTAACTGGTTTTATTAGCTTTAGACCAGTGTTGTAACTCAGCTTCTAACAGCTCCGCAGCTGTAGCGAATTTATTAACGTCATAGCCTGACACTACGGCCTCAAACTCACCTTTTGGCAATGCGTTTGCTTCATACTTTGCCATATCGTTTTTAATGTCTTGAATCAATTGTGCTTGCGTCTTCTCACGGCTTAGGTAACGTTTAATACCGTCCTCGTATTGGTGCTGCTGTTGCTGGTGGCGTTTGTGTTGCACCGTCAGTTTAGTGATTTCTTTGGACAATTGAAGATGTTCAAGCACTAGCGGGTTACCTGAGATCTCCGCTTTAATCTCAGCAAACGTGATGCTGTCTGCTGATAGGGCGTTCATTGTACGTAGGTTAGTTTCACCAGCGCGGAATGCTTCAATCCAGTTCGCCTTTGTTTCCAGCGTTTGATATAGGAAGCTATCAAGGCTGTTACGGGTCGCGTAATAAATTACATTAACACCTTCAAAATTAGCTGGGTCGGCTTCATACAGGTGGTTGCCTTGGCGCTCTAATCGACCTGTGCGTTGCTCCATGTCAGACGGTTTGTAGCATGGATCTAAATGGTGCACCGCTACACCTAAGTTGTTGATATTACAACCAGTTCCCATTAACTGAGTGGATGCTAGCACAACGCGTTTTACACCGTTATTGATCTGCAAGTAAAGCTCTGCCTTAGCCTTTGGTGTTTTGTACTCCTGAGCAAAAGCGATCTCATGTTCAGGGATGCCAAGCGCAATTAGCTGTTGCTTAATATCGTCATAGACTGAATAGCTAGATTCAGCCGCCATGATTTGGTCATGACCGATTGTTTCTAATTCTCTCTGTGCTGCTTCGTCGCCAGTGTTCGCATCTTTCATTAGCTGGCGAATTTTGGCGCGTAACTTCTCTTTACCTTTATTCGGAGTCGACAGGTCACAAAAAATTAGTTGTGTGCCTTTTACCGCGTCATATTGACGGTAAATCTCCGCGACTTTGTTTGCACATGCTGTTGCTTTTGAGTTCTCATTTTCGGCTTTGCTCGGGTCAAGTACTCGCAAATCCAGTGACGCGCATCGTGCGTGATACATCAACAGCAACATATTGTCGTTATCGATTGGAGAGCTTTTGAAATCCTTAGCTCTTTCTACTAATGAATCGATGAATTCTTTTTGTTGATCTGATGGGTCTACAAAAATTGTCTGCGGCTTTCCTCCGACTACTGGCGGTATCATGTTATAGCCACCAGCTAATTTAGGTAGGTAGTCGTTAAGCTGTTTCTTAGTAACGGTTTCCGCAATACAGCCATAAATAGCCTGCAGCTCTGGCAAGTTATTGAATGAGCGTAGGCGTGACACTGGTTTGAAGTTGATACCTGTCGCGTCGATCTCAAATTCGCTGCTGGTGGTTGTGTACAAGTCAGCCCATGAATCCAACCAGTGTAAATTAGCTTGTTTCAGCTCGTCGTAGGCAAGGTATTTCTGAATGCTCCAAAGCTCGATAATGCTATTTGAGATCGGTGTACCAGTACTAAATACAACGCCTGCATGGTCGTTATTTTCGTTTAAGTGACGGATTTTACAAAACATATCCCAAGCGCGCTGGCTACCGTCAGGGTTACCAATGCCGCGAACATTTGACAGTGCAACCGTCGAGAATGATAAATTTTTATAGCTGTGCGCTTCATCCGCAAGAATTGAATCAAAACCCAGTTCAGCGAAGTCTAAATACTCGTCTTTCGCTTCACGGTTGGTCAGTGATTCCAGTTTGAATTCAAGGTTTTTCAGTTTGGTTTCAAGCTTCTTAACAGAGAAACGAGCGCTTAGAACTTCGATAGCGCGGCGAGTCTCCCAAATTTCATCATGGATGATCTGAGATTCGGCTTCTTTCGGTAATGCAATAGCTTTAAAGGTCGACTCAGGGATCAGTACAATCTTTGCACCTGTCTTGATTCGGTTAAGTGTCTCGCGGCGCTTTTGTGCGCTCATATCTTCCGGTGATAGTACCAGTAGCTTTTCAGTAGGGTATAAAGTCAGCCATTCTACAGCGATTGCTTCAACCAAATGGTTAGGTAATACAACAGCTGTACGCTCTTTAAGGCCTAAGCGGTGCCACGTGTTACAAATAGCAGCTAGCGCGTAAGTTTTGCCTGAACCTACCGACATATCCATGAGAAAAGAACCTTGCGCCAGTGCGCGGCGTACACATGTTTTCTGGTGTGCACGTAAAGAAATACTGCTATTCATGTTCGGGAATACAAGCATTTCACCGCTGTATTTAGGTTTCACATAGCGGTTAAATTTCTCGTTATATAAGCTTTCAAGTTCAGCGCGGCGTTTGTCACATGACCAAATCCAATCCTCGAATCGAGTTGTGATTTCTGTAGCTATTGACTCAACTTGAACGGTCGCTTCTCGGTCAATGAACGTACCGTGTGTGTTAGTACGACGTACAATTAGGTCACGGCCTGCCATCATACGAGAAATGATTTTTGTCGCTGGGTAGCCATCGATGCCGAATTGTTGAGTATTGATAACACTCGGCACACCTGTGGCTTTAACGAACCATTGACCTAAAACGTGTTCAGCATCGACACTACAGCTCAACAGTTGGCTAATGAAGTCTTTCACTACGCTAATAGGTAGCCAACCCGCGTTAAGTTCGACATTAATGTCTACAGCTGGGACGTCTGCAGGCTGTATAGCTTTTAGAGCCTCGTAGTTAGGCAGTAACGAAGAGTTACCGTTTACTAAAGCACTGACAACCTCAAACTTGCTCTTTACATCGCCTGATAGGTAGGTTTCTGCAAATTCATATTGGCCGTTTTTCGGGTCTAGAAAGATTAGGTTACCTACGAGTTCACGTTTAGTCTGCTCGATTGATTGACCGCAAAGCGCAGCAATACGCGGAATATCAATAGTGTGGCTGTCATTCCAACACACCCACAATGCGTCAGTGCTGTTGTCTGCAGAAGTAGGCGCAACCCACGGCTTGATGATACGACGGCTAAAAATCTCTGCTTTGTCGGCGTGAGGTTTTTCTGCTGGTACGTTTAGGCGTTTAGCTTGCTCACGAGTAACACCGCGATTGAAATTAGACTCAAGGCTAGCCAGATTTGCATAGAAAGGGTCTTTACCGAAAGCGCGGCGGTTGGCGCTTTCCTGAATGAAGCCGTGTTGACGAACAAAGGCATCGTAACGGTCGTTCAGTTCTTGACGGGCTGTTTCAATAGCCAGTTCGTGACCATCTGTGCGCTCTAGCTCAAGTAACTGAGCCATAGACTGTTTAACTGCAATCATAGAAGCGATACGGGCAGCGCGTTTGCCTGTGATCTCCTGACATACGTCAAACGTCATGTTTCCGTGTTCGTCGTCCTGCTTTCGAATCGCTACTTTGTCATCTTCGGTTAGCGCAAAGCCGCCAAAGTCGATATAGGCATTGTCTGAGACTAGGCCAGCCATAGGCGCTAAGAATTCGTCATCATCACTTTCTGAGGTCTGAGTCGATTCAAAGTAAATATCTTTCGGGAAATGAGCGGCAAAAGCTCTCTGAACATCAGCTACGATGTCTTTTGAATCTGACATGCATTGGATCTGTTTACCTTGAATGCCTGGCTGTACTTCCATGACACCGAGAATTGCATCTGGATTTGCAACGTAGTGGTTGTTTAGGTAGTACGATTCGCCTGTAGGTAAAGTTTGTTCGAAAGCATGAACCCAATCAGCCGTCGCCGCAGTTGCAGTGTTAGAACGTTGCAGTAATAGGACGTCAACCGAAGCGTTAGCGCCGCTGTGCTCTTGAAACACACTTTTAGGTAGTCGTATAGCACCGCGCAGCTCGGCAAGGTTAGCGACGATTTCTCGAGCCTTAGTGCTCTTGGAGTCAAGGAACGAGGTAGACACGATAGCGACCATAAGGCCACCCATGCGTAAGATTTTTGCACCTTTAGCCATAAAATAGTTGTGCAGAGTCATACCGTTAAGCTGCGAATCCAGCTTATCAATCACTTTTGCACTGCCAAAAGGTGGGTTCTGGATTACTAGATCTTGATTAGCTTTGATGTTCAGTTCTTCAAAACCCTTATTACCATATACGGTTGCATTCGGGTAAAGGTGTTCTAGTGCCTCTGCAGTCACGCTATCAAGCTCACACAGCGTAACTTTGGAGTTTTCAAACATATCGGCAGACATAGGAGCTATAAGGCCACCCATACCAGCTGCAGGATCGCAAATTCGGCCACCAGCATTAAAGCCGGCATTAGCTAACATCGTGTAGATGCCACGCGTCAAATATAGGGGCGTGTAAAATGCCGATAGGGTAGATGTGCGCGCACTGTAGTACTCACTTTCGGTGAGCATGTCTTTTAGTTGCTGGCGCTTTGATTCGGTCTTTGTGTTCTTCTCGTCAAAGATAGAACTCAGAGCGCCCCAACCAACGTATTTGGCTAGCTTCTCTTGCTCTAAGCGAGTAGCACTGCTGTTACGACCACGGAGAGCTTTAAGGACACGTATAGCCGTTACATTAGCTTTAAATCGCTGCGCGTCTGTCGATGCTACATTCAGAGCGTTTGATATAAGGAAATCACGGGCAGCCGCCATTATAAGATCACGTTTTTTTGTATTGTTGTGCTTTTCGGTAAATGTCTGCAATTCTTGGTTGGTACCGAAGAATAGGCCCATTTGACCAGATTCATAAGTGATAGTTTGAACGTCTGACATGATCTGTTGCCCTTAATATGTTGCTTGTCTGAAAGTTACCTTTCTATAAAAACATCGATCATCATTCCCGCAAGTAGTAGAGCTCTACTACTACATTTTCAAAATTAGAAGTTTTTAAAATCTATTCAGATGATAAAATGACACCATTAATCGGAACGCATAATCACCAATAAGGCAGCAACTTAAGGTATGGCAACTACAGAGAGCGTTAGAGAATTAGAGTTCCTGTTTAGCGATGATAAGCAGGGCGCTTTGGCTCAAACCCCATTTGGACAGTATGAGGTTTTCATGGGGCAGTCCGGTTCTTGGTGTGCAGAGTTTCAGTTTGGTAATGCTTGCAGAGTCCTATCTAGGAAGCTCGGTGTGACTTGTGAGCAGGCAGTATTGATGTGCCAAGAAGATTTCAAAACACGGGTGCATGCCTGTCTAACAGAAAATGAAAAGTAGAGATTGAATGAGTTATAGAGTTGCACATAAAAGAAAGGTAAACGCTAAGAAATTCGGTAGAGTTCTAGTCCGTTATTCAATGGCAATAGCTGGTACTCCTTTCACTTTCCCAGTAAAGCCCGGGACTGGGAAGAATATAATCCATCAATATGTCGTCGGGGTTGCTTCTCAGTCTGGTCGCGGCAGATCTATTATTTCAATGATGCAAGAACTAGATAAAAAAGACGGTGGTAACCGACTTCAAACTTTTTTGAATTGAAATGGGTAATTGATGAAAAAGATAGTAAGTTTTCTAGCAAGTATTTCATTTGGCCTTGCGGTATCAATGCCATTTTTCTTCAATTATGTGCCTGCGTATGTACTGGCTATCATGGTAGGGCTTCCTTGGGTTGCATTCATACTGCAGTTGCGTGACAAGGAGAAAACTAAGGTTGTTGACTGACGCGAAAGAATGGTTTTTTTCTATTGTACGAAGGTAAGCAGACAGATGAAATCCTTCATTTGGGAGCGTTGCAATTTATTCATTGGGTAAACGCCTTAAGCTTTAATGAGAGATTCGTTTTCTCTATCTTGACTATGCTGATTTTAACTGCCGGGTGTAAGTTGATTTTGAGGCTTGTTCGTCAACTACTTAACGTTGGACGCTAGTGTCAAAGATTATAAACTCCGAAAAAAGAATCTGAACCTGGATAGAGAGGGCGATAACGCTGTTGCGCGATCGGAGGCTTGAATTAACCTAAATTACATTGAAGTGATAGTGATGGTCGCTATCCAGTCGTAGTAAGGAAGATTCATGTCTCGCGTTAACGTTTCAACTTTAGAAGGTGCTGTTCTTGATTGGGCGGTAGCGAAATGCCAAAACCTTCCAATTAAGTATGACCCTATGGGCTTTGGTTCTGGCTCAGAGGCTGGGTTTTGGGTATGGGATGATGACCCTAAAGGTTATATTACAAAAATCGGTCGTGGCTACAGTCCTTCCACTAACTGGCAGTTGGGCGGTCCAATCGCTGATGCACAAAACATTAGCCTCATTTCTCCAAGTGATGGCTCAACAACCTGCTCGGCGTATGTGAAGGGCGGTGAATGTACACAAAACGGAAATACGTTATTAATTGCTGCTATGCGCGCTTACGTATGTAGTGTGCTTGGCGAAGAAATTGATCTACCAGAGAAAGCTTTCCATTAAAGCCTCTGTAGACCATACACAGTAAGACTTAGGTAAACACGAATGCAGTCAACCGCAGAATTTCGAAACATTACAAAACTTCCCAAAGGTGAGGGGTTTCAACTGAAATTCAAAGCTAATGGAGAAGAGTTCCAACCATACGCAGCGAACATCAGTGAAGCTATATCAAAACGTAATGACTACTATCTGGATAACAATTACCGCCCAGCCAGACTGTTCAAGAAATTCTATACCTTGGACTGTCTAGCGCCCAATGTTGGTATAGAAACCAAATCTGGTAACCCATTTCATCGCTGGCAGGTTCATTCACGAACCCTTGAAACAAGCACATATAGCCCGAAGTCATACAATGACCATGATGCTGCCGTGGAATTTACGACTAAATGGATTGCTTCTCATAACGCAATTGCAGCGGTTTACAATGGCCGTCGTGAAGAAATGTTTTTGCAGTGGATTGAGCAGGAAGCAAAGCACGGGACACCATATATTGATGTCGAATTTGACGCAGAGTTATGGCGCCGTTCAGCTCGGTTACTGTTTGGCACCAACATACCTGAATACTTTGTAGAAGATAATGAGCGCTCTCCAATATGGGTTCCAAACACTCAACACGTTTTTACTGCAAAGGAAATGGGTTACGGAAAGGGCAAAGAATCAAATTTCCGATCAAAGAAGATAGCTACGGGTTTCACAGCTGCAATAGGCAAATTTAATAGTGGGTATGGGGGCTACTTTAGACCTGGTTTTGCAGTCTCAGGCGGAACTACAGGATACAAGTGGAAGTTTTTTCGAATATCCGAACAAAAACCTTTTTTAAAGGCTTATCTTGAAGCGGTAGATTACTACGTGTTTATACACGCGTTAAGCAAGAAAGAAAAAGAACAGTTGTACTCAAAGTGTCCACCTCGAGATATTTTTTATCTCGACTATAAGCGTCGGTATGATCAGGGAGAAGATATTTCAATTATCGAAATTCTTGATATGTTGGATCTGGATGATTTCAATCTCAACAATATCAAACCGTGAGAAGTTACCCTTAAAATATACACTTTAAGAACTCTGGTCGCACGATCCTGCTATCGTAGAACAATATCGATGCCTCTTTGCAGCAACTGCAATACATTCGATACTGAGCACCCGAAGTGTTAATAGTGGCTTCCTTGCTGCTACACTTCGGGCATGCTGATGGCAACTGGATAAATCCATCGCATGCCATGCAAAGACAAGAGTATTTTCCTCTACCTTTTTTATCCCTACCCATAACTTGGCCGACCAAATCTGCCTTGCTGTTACATGACGGGCAGTTGATTAGTGCTTGGTATTGCTGTGTTTGAGTCATAACTTATTTCTTGCTTACCAAAGAAAATGCAAATACGAAAAATGCCAAACTGCCTGCCAGTAAAATACAAATAGAATACGTAATCGATAACGAGAGAAGACCCGAAGCTAGGTGGTCGAGTAAAGATTCCCATGCCTGGTCGGAAATTAAACGAACGCAACCGAGTACGAGCAGTAATAGTAATGCCCCTTTAACAGATCCGCGCAGGTCTGCCGGGGAAGGTGACATATGCAAAGCGATGGCCGCGGTTAAATACATCCAAATGGCAAATTTGCCCGGACTGTCTTGAGCAATCACCCAAAGAACCGAGCTCAGCTTTAGCACTGCGTCAAAAAGGGCCGTTACAAATGTGGTAAATCCTGATGTGTGGCTGAACGGGGCGCTTAACGAGTCAATGACATCAATAACGTTTTCACCGTATGGCAGAAACGAATAGGTTAATATGTAGATCGCCGCAGTACCACCGAACAGGGGAGCTACACCAATAAAAAAGTTGCCGATCTGCTGCCAGAGGTTCGCGGGGTTGTATGAGTGAGTCACGTAGCCTAATGTTCCAGTGCCATCAGGCTTGAATAGCGCCACCTCGTTTATCTTATGGAAAAATGGGAGGCAGATAAGAGCGTGCGATATTTCATGTACAGGGGTACCTACGATCGCGCTAAGGTATATACTTTTCCCTCCAAATTGTCGTGCAGCTAAGCCGCAAGTCAGCCTTTGAAGTAAGTATAGGGTCACAACGAACGCGAGGAATAACCCGGAAGTCGATAGTAGCGTTGTTAGTGTATCGATAAAAAACGATGTGACTGTATTAGGCATTCAGTAAGGTCCGATTGATTCCATTTTAAACGTTCAGTTTTGAAGTCGTGGTATCTTATCAAAATTCGCTTGAGGATATTTTCTTTTTAAGCACACTAAACGACATATTAATAAGCCTTGTACGAGAAATACACAGACATTGCCCGAGAAAAGCGCATCTGGATAGCCGTACAAGCAAACAACTAGCTAATAAGATAAAGGGATGTAATGACCTATCAGACGACATTGAATGAAGACGATATAGAACTAGCCGAGCGTACTGCAGCATCTTTACGACGGATGCAGATCTTTTTTAATGAAAATAATATTGGACCGGAACTTGGCAATGAATTGTTCTCAGCTTTTGTGAAGTTTACGTTTGATGGTAACGCGTCTTTTGGCCACAGTGCGGAAGACTCTTGCAGAATTGAGCGAGAAGACCCGCTACTTAAACAATGGATGGCCGAAGTTCAGCATATCATTGACTATATCCGTCTGCAGAATGCCGGCACTATTTCCAGCATGTATGCACATAAAGAATCTGATCATTCAAACAACCCAATGTTGAAAGGGGCGTTCCTTGATGTCCTGTTGGATGCTGGCACGAAGGACGAAAATCCGGTGGAAGGCACTGTAGCGGTATTGACTTGTTTGTGTGTAAACCACATCAAGAATGCTCAACATGCTCCAGCTGGTGGCCGGGCGTTACACTGATGTCAGAACAAGTACAAATAAAAGTTCAAATGTTAGCAGCTACCTTGAACGAAGTAGCAAATGAACTAATCGCAGAATGTAATTTTGATTGGAGTCTACTTACTGTTGAAGGCAAATCAGTTTGTGGAATGATGGTAAGCAATGCGTATTTGCTCGTAAACGGAGCTAAAAAAACTTTATTGGTTACGCCCGAAATGGGTAATCGTATTCGTGATTGTAGTAATAGCCTCAGCGTTCTCGATGAACGTATAGAATCTTATTTATTTACAGTGAACAGCAATGGTGAGTACGAATTTGAAATGCATTAACATCTGTTGATATAGCTGACGACGTTACTTGTATTCTCCATTCACTAAGGGACTCTCAATGGAGTCCCTTACTATTTCTAATCACTATCAAATTTCGCACTATTCATTGGGCTTGTTGTCACTGAGTGATACAAAGTGAGTTTTGCCGATGTTTGGTATAATGAATGTGTGGTTATACACGTTAAAATTTAAATTCTCTCCAACCATTTCATTAAGCGCTTTTGCTTGCTCGTACTCAGAAGGGTCGACTAATAGCTCAACGTTACCAGTGTCTCTTTTAACCGTAATAACATTTTTTCCCTGACCACGATCGACATCAACATGTAAAAGTTGGCCACTTAAATTGTAAGTGTTCTGGTGCGAAATATAGCTCTCTATCAACTTGTCTGAGTTTAATACAAACACAGCGGTACAAATGAGTGCAATAGCTGTCTTGTTTGGGCAGTATCGTCTAAACCCCTTTTCTTTGTTAAATATCACCAAGTTGGTTAGAAACGACTTGTTAACCCAAAGAACCGTTGAAATAAGCACCCCAACAATCACGGCAGTAGCGGCCATCAGTAACGATTGGTGCCCAATGAGTTCAATTATGGACAAGTCTTTTTGTAGGATAAAGGAAGCCGCGAAGATGCCATAAATTACTATTGAATGTTTGGTCAGGTTGTTTGTGCTGATTTTGTTTATAGTATTTTTGGCAACATTCAACTTAGAGTTTTTATCATCATCCGATGTAGATTGCACTTTACCTTCACGCTTTGAAATCATGCGTTTATAAAAGATAATTGCGAAATATATAGCTATGAAAAGCGGCGATATTGTTGCGAGGAAAGCTATCCAAAAGAAGAATAGTTTAAGTACTGGCAGGCTGTCCTGTAGTAGCTCACCACTTCCAAAATATACAGGGAGTGTAAGAAATGTCCCTAGTGCTAACCAAGCGTTTCTAGTTTTTCTGAACGTATCATTCATGCAGGTATTTCCTCGGACTTAATCGTATTTACTTGTTAGCTCAGGCACCTCAAGCATAAATGATGCAATGCCTTCTGAATTTGATGATGGATAAATCGGTACATCGAGTTTTCCTCCCAAATCACCCAAGTCTAATGGGATACTTTTTGTTTGACCTGGTGATACCTCAACACCTTCAACCATCAAGCCGAATGGAGCGTCAGAACGGAGTGTAACAAGAGCATCCTGCAAACCGGTTGCTAAGTTTCCAGAGTCAGTACGTAGTTCTGATGATGTGACTCTAGCTAGTGGCTCTCCCTGTCTGTTAAGCAGGTTTTTGCTAATGGCTAATGTCTTCAAATTCTCTAGTTTTATCCAGTTCTCAGGGGTGTATTGAAATCTCGCGGTACCAGTGCCTATGTTGTTATATTCATCTTTAACTCGTACTGTCAGCGTGTAACTTTGTTGTTCCTGCAAAGCAGGGAAAATACGGGGTTGTTCGAGTTTCCATGTGTCTTGGCCAAGGTCAGTAATCGCAAGATAAACTAAATCCTCACTTGGTCCACCTGATAAGCTCGCGTCGAGAATAGTCATGGCTGTGTTGTCTATGGCGCTAACGGTGATGCCGTTAATACCTTGGATCATGTCACCAATAATGGCACCGTTATAAAGCAGCGTAACTGCTGGTGGGGTAGTGTCATTTGTGAAGGATACAACGTCTTTTCTAGCGTAATTGTGGTGCTTCTCCATCACTACTGCTTCAACGTTGTATGAGCCTTCGGGTAAAGTGCTCAAATCAAATTGGTACTTATAGTTAGTGCCATTTTCCTCAGATAATATACGTTTGACAGAGAGTTTCTGACCATTCGATTCTAGATAGGCTTGAGTGATCCGGGTGTTATCAAAGTAATAGCCGCGGTTTGGTTGGTAAGCATAGACCGTAACGATCTTAGTATTCTTATCCCATTCCGTACTAGTGATTTCAGGGTGGTGAGTATCGTTCCAGTGAACACTTGCCCAACCGGGTTGACCATACAAACTACCATCCAAGTTTTTGATTGAAGAACCACTATGCAGGTTGCCGTAGGTGCCTGTATCTAAGAGCTTTGGTGGGTCGTAGGTGATAACACACTCTGTATCCCCAGCCGGCACAGTACATTTCCCCATATGCTCAAATACTTGGTCATAGTCTCTTGGTTCAACTATGATCTTTGCAGCCGTGACAGAAACTGGTAATTCCTCCGTGTACACTTCACGGCCCCAACTGCTCCAACCTATATCGGAATACTGATACTGGTTACCTTTACGAACGGGCTCTTTAGGCGCGGAATCATCAAGCTTTAAATTGTAACTCACACCTTGAATAGACCAAGAACGGCGGTCATGAAATCGCACATAGTTCCCGTTTGTAAAACCATAAGGCCGCGTGAAAACAACATACACATACTGGTCATCGACATCATCGTAGATTGCTGAGTGCCCTACAGGAGTGATACCACCACGAACTAGGTTGGCGTAGTTAGATCTTGGTATCCGATACATAAAAGAAATAGGGTTCTCTTTGACAGTCATTGCCGCAACATAGGGCTCGTAACCTGCTTGGCCACCCATAACATTTGTAGAATCTGGGTCATGGATTGCGAAAAGCTGCGCGTTGCCTCCAACGGTATCAAAATACAGGTCTTGTTCTTTCGAATATGCAATGTTGCCGGCATTATCGACCACTTCAAACTGTAAGCTGTAAACAGTCTCCGCGTTGTCACCACTAGGAAACCACGATGATCCATTGCCTATATAAGCTTGCATGGCTTGAGGGTCAAAACTTGCGGCGGCTTTTTTATAAACCTTTTCGCCAATCCTGGTTATCGCGTTAACTACTGATACGCCAGAGTTTTCATCGGCAATATCGGATACATAATATTTGTTTGTACTGTAATAGCCGGTATACCAAGTGTCTGCAGGCATGTTTATGCCATCTAATCCACCATAACTGGTTGCTTGTGGAGAACCGAGAGTGGGCGCGGTCGTGTCGATAACGATAGGGTAGGTGTTGGTTTGTATTATTTCACCAGATAGATCCTTTATGTCAGCAACGACCGAATAGGCTCCATCATTTGGCGCCGACAAAGTTAAGGTTTTACCGTAATAGTCACGTCCTAGCGCAGTAATCCTGTCATTTACACCTATGACATTGCTTTCCGTAGAGCTAATTGCGTTTCCGCTGCTGTCTTCAATCCTTAAGGACAATTTGCGGTCAAGGCCACCAGATACAGAGAAGGTTATGTCTGTTGTCGGGTTGAAAAACTCATTAGCACTATCTAGCTCAACTAAAGAATTGTTTGTATCAATAAAAGATAAAGACAACACCTCGGCATTAACAATGGCACTAAATAAAGTTAAAGGTATCAATGGCCATATGTACGTTATTTTCTTCACAGATCATCCCTCGAATAATTTCTGCCGATATTCTAGAGACATTAAAAAAATCATATGTTCATTAAGTAGCGGTAACTAGCAGTATTAAAACGACATCATTAGTAATGGTAGTAGTTTAGGGGCATTAGGATGGGTGAACACAAAATTGCTCCTGTTTGGTGCGTTGATTAAGTGCGGCTAAAAAGACGGGGAAAATCGAAGTGTGGGTACTTGAAGATGCGTATAACTACACACTCAAACTTTTGAGTAAGTGATGCCAGTTCAAGAAGGAAACCCAATGATTATTCAGGAACAGTCAAAATTGAGAGTAGAACCACTATTGGTTCTGGCTACTGAGCTAATTCAACTACGTAATGTTTCCAATTGGACAGAGGCAACCATCACTTCAAGTTCTAATTTTGGCATGATGTTGACGACTCTCTCATACAAAACGACCTCGGGCGAAACTATCGCGTTAGAGATCCCGACTGAATTCTGTGAGCGATTCAATGACTTCAAAAAATCGTTTAACCAACAGAGCCAAAATCAAATCAAACAAATACTACTCAAGGTGAAAGCCGCTGGTGGTGTTTACGAACTCCGTATGGAATGAATGAGGTCTTCAAAAAAATGGTAAGTAGCCGTAAATTATCAACATTACTAATCGCTGGAGCACTGTTCGGTGGGTTTTCTGCTCAAAGTATGGCAGCAATCAACTCCAATACAGATCAGCCTATTGCTACAGGGAGCTCATTGCAGGTAGCGCCACCACAACTGAAAAACCTCATTGACCAAGGTGTCATTGAAGTTATCGAAGTGTTCCAACATGATTCATTTACTGGGTGGCTAGTCAAAAACCAAGGCGAATACCATTTATATTGGGCAACTAAAGATAATTACGTTGTTGCTGGACCTCTAATTGATCAAAACGGTATCAACATAACTTCTAAGTATTTAGATGCGAAGAAGCCCATTCCTGACTACAACAAAGTTTTTGAAAATTTTGAAAACGAAGGTTGGTACTTCTCAACACACCCTAAAGGAAACAGCAAAGGCACGATGTATGTATTCATCGAACCATTCTGTGGTTGGTGCTCGAAATTGTTTAATGAAATTGAGCCAGCAATTCAAGATGGTTTAGAAGTTCGCTGGGTACCTGTGTCATTCTTGTCTGCTCAAAGCCCGGATGTGATTGAGTACATTACTAGCCAGCCAGATCCATATGCAGCTTTGCAAGAGCATGAGCATATTCGAGCTCAACGTGCCCGTCCAAATACTAAGCCTGCAACCGTTAAAACTCGTGAACTAATAGAGAAAAACGGTGACTTCATGAAAGCGTTCGACATCGCGGGTACGCCGGGTATTGTCTATGTTCAAAATGGAAAGGCTAAGGTGGCTGGCTATATGAAACCTGCGCAAATGCAGGAATTCATAAAAATGATTGAAAGCCAAAAATAACCAATATGACCCGCTTTCTAGCGGGTCAAACATATCAACAAAGCAAATAACGCTAGTGGACGTAAAATCACTATGGGAGAAGGCATGAAGGCCTTGAAGGTTCAGTTATTAGGCATATTAGCCACTGTGTGTTTATTTAACTCCATGAGTGCATCTGCTCATGATTCTACACCCAACAACGTAAGAGAGCTGACAACTGCCGAAGTAGAGCTCCTTGGGTCTGATATTGATAACAATGGTGTTCGAGATGACATCCAAGAGTATCTAGAAGGTCGTTACTCTGGGTACCCGATCATTCGTCATGAGATGGAAAGGTATTCAAAAGCAATTGATAAGCTGATGATTGGTAGAACAATCAAGGAGCGGTTGGAGGCATATCAAGAAATGGATTCAACCAAGTACTGTGCGTTTGGCTGGGGGTACACCGAAGATGAATTCACAATGCATGTATCACAAATTTACGACATGCAAGTAAATACGCCGCAAAGAATACTGGCTGCCAGTCGCGCCGAGCGTTCAATGAGAGGGTTTGAACGCCCACAATATCGCACTAAACCTTACAAAGAATACTGCCATCAAGAAAAATCATCACAAAACTAAAAATTAGGGCTTGCACATTCAAAGTTTAGCGTTATAAATGTGGAAAGTCCTGATTAATAGGGTGGAAGCTTGGAATTCAAAATGATTGATACCGTCATAGCAAAGGGGATTAACCCAGATATGACGACCAACGTCCTTGTTTCCCCACTACCAGAAGAATTGAAGCAAAAAATCGTCGATTCTGGCTTATGTCTGCCTAATCGCTGCTTCGATAACAGCTGGTCGATAGTGATGAATGATTTGTTCCCTGGAGCGGAATACGTTTTAGCCTTTGCTTGTCGAGTGCTTCCTGTTGAGCACTCGATCATTTGTGTTAATGGCAAATACTACGATCCGACATGGGAGCTGCATTTGGGAAATATAGGGACGAAATACGTAATGCTGGCTAAGTGGTCTAAGAAGGAGTTACCCGAAGTTGCCAAAAAAGCAAAAGGTCATGATGGGTATTTATATCCTCCAATGGTCCGATTTTTGGAAACTAGTCATCATTTTAACAAGTTATTTTTACGCTCAAATGTATGTAAGGTTTGAATAATGCAAGTACACGATTTTCTGTCAGAACAACAATTAAATTGCATCCGAGAGAAGGTTTCCCAAGGGATTGCCAACATTCAAGAAAGACTAAGTTCAGAACAGAACACATGTTTGTCAGAAGGTGTGAGTATGCCTGACCCGACAGACCGAGCAACTCTTGAGACTGAACGTAGTTGTGGTGCAGCTTTACGCAATCGTGAAGAGAAACAATTGCTTAATTTACGTAAAGTACTCGGCCGTTTAACGCATAAACTGGATGAATTTGGCTTTTGTGAAGGCTGTGGAATAGAGATCGATTATGACCGCTTGATTGGTGTTCCTACAGCTGTGAAATGCCTAGAGTGCCAGCGCATTGAAGAATACAAGAAAGGCCAAATGCATTAATCGCATTGCGATCAGCTAAATACAATGAAGGGTTATTAAATGACATTAACTAAGCGTGATTTAGGAAGAAGTCTCCAAGAGGTATTGCCCGTAGCGTCCCGCGAGGCAGAATCCTTGGTCACTGATATTTTTCAACAAATTAGTGATGAACTCCAGAATGGTAACGAAGTAAGTTTGCATGGTTTTGGCCAGTTCCGAATTCTTGAAAAAAATTCTCGTCCGGGGCGCAATCCAAAAACGGGTGAAGCTTGTGATATTTCAGCCCGTAAAGTCTGTGTTCTTAAACCTGGAACACAACTGAAAATCTCAGCTAAAAATAATGCCAAGAAAATGGCTGTTTGCATGTAATTCTAGTTACAACCATTTCCCTCAAGAACATCAAATAAAGCCACTTTTTATTAAAAAGTGGCTACTTTCATGCGCCTTCAATTTGCCAAATCATGTTGATTAATTGCCCTTACAAAGTGGGTTTTATTCACCATGCGGCATAGTTCAATTCAGTAAAGTACTGTTGACTTTTAGCTCTTTAACTGGTGCTTACATGAAATCCACAAACATTAAAACCTTAGCGGTAGCAATACCCTTAGCTTTGTGGGCCAGTCACGCCGTTTCAAAATCGATTCTTGTAACAGGTTCGATTGAGGCGGTTTCACCAAAAGTATCTTTACCCGTACTAAGGGACCAACAAGCTTACGTCAACCCTTTCCAAATGGTTGCAGAAGAAGCTGACGGTTCCGGTTGTCAACTTACGGGAGATCCTAGTGTGGCGAAAGCTGACCACGGGGATAGTTTAGTCTGTTTGTTTGAATGGACCGAGCTACCGTCGGGGATAACAGCTGCAGGGATGGCCGTAGATGGTTATCTGTTGAAGGAAGGTGCTAACCAGTTCGGTTACTCCATTTCATACTTCTCAGGTACAAATCTAGACAAAGTAGAAATTCTATCAGATGCAATCAACGTAAACGCGGTTGCACCGATCGCCCCTGACTTCACCGGGGTTAAAACTACGTTAAGTCATGGAGCCTTTACTGGCCTCCAAGTGACTAACTACAACAAAGCGTCTGGAATTTCAAAAATCCAAGTTTCAGCAGAATCTAGAGACTACCGTCAAGTTGCGACTGTCGACGGGCTAGGTTCATGTATTATTGAAATTGGTAACACCGCCTGTGATATTAATGCCGGTTCAAGAAGCATTGGTGTTGAAGGGCAGGTTACTGGCCAGACAAAATACAGTCTAACGATTGACTCTCTAAACGGCTATTTTGAATCTAAAAACAAAGTCGTGCCAGAAGACTACGTAATGAAATGGGACTACCGTACCCCAGAAGCGAAAGGTCTTTATATCCAAGCTCGTTCAAAAAGTAGCGCGACAACTGATAAGTATGACGTTGAAGGCGTTAGCGTAGTTGTTGAAAACGAACAAGCTAAGCTGATTGTTGATACACCACACTTTGGGTTATCCGGTAGTTGGTGGGTGCCATCCGCTAAACTTGAGTTAACACCAGACCCTGATTTTGAAGCTTTGATCCCGGTATTTACTGTGGACGGTTTGAACGTGGTCGAAACTCAGGAAATGGTCTCTCAGCCGCAGGAGAACTTTGTCCTAAACGCAGTCGGTACGCCAGAGGTTCGTGACGGAAAGTATATCTTTACGTATGACCTTCACTCGGTTGCAGATGGTCAATTCCTTCCGATTGTCACGTTAACGGACCAATACGACAACAAGACGACGAAGCAATATCCATCAGTTACGTTAGACCGTAATCCACCTACAGTGCAGGTAATGTACAAAGGGCAGAACTTCATCAATGAAGGTGACGTCTACTTCTTTGAAAACATGGCCATCATCGCGTTGGATACTTTCGACGGGGGTGCTGAGATTGTTTCGGCTAAAGTGAATGGTATTTCATTAGAGTTGAAGGGCGATAGTAAGTACATTAAATATCCACAAGCAGCCTCGTTGAACCTTACTCCTGCTAAAGAGTATCCGTTTGAAGTGACTGTTAAAGATACTGCCGGTAACTACTATACCCAGTCATTCATCGTTAACTACATGCCAATGGACTACTCATTGGATGGTTCTGATCTTGATTACTACAAGAAAGTTCAAAGATTGGACTTGGAAGTTGACCAGATAAAAGGTAATACGTGTGCGCTTTATAGCTCAGAAGAAGAGCTGCATGAGCGTGACTTCCGTTATGGTGAATCAATTCGTTGTTGGTTGGAGTGGACTAACTTGCCACCTGGCACTGCCGGCTCATATATCCGCGGCATTCACTCTTTGACAGGTAGCTTTACCATGTCGTCTGATGAAATGACCAACGAAGTGGGTTATCGAGTATGGATGTACGATAGCAATGGCAACCATTCGCTAGCTGCAGAAGAAAGTGCGGTAATCAACGTTGGCGAAGTGGATCCACCAGCACTTACAGTGAAGCAGGATAAAGTGATCAGCGAAAACCTTTTCCCTGTAGAACTGGACGGTAGCCGTTTCACTACAGCGATTGCTAAAGGTGTGAATGCTGACCTGCAACTCGTCGTTAATGATGGTTCAGAAGAAACTACGACTCTTGCGGTTCAACGTAACGGCCGTACTACAAGTGTTTCTGCTTATGACACGCTTGAGGTACCAGCAGGTAAATTGTGGGCGAGAAAGCAATTCAATGTTAACGCTAAGTACTCTTTGGACTCATCTAAGAGCACAAAAGTTGACCTAGAAACTGTATATGTTCCATCGCGTCGTATTCGTAGCCGTATTTCTACAGATGATCTGAGAACGTTGGACACAGTTAATCCAACTGTAACGATGAAGCTTGGTATCTACGACAGTGATAGCCGTGACTTTGTATACAACAAAGAAACAATGGGTGATTGGAAAGTCTACCTTGCTATTGAACGTCGTGATAAAGAAACGCGTGAGACTTACTACGATAAGATTACTGATGTTAAAGACTTCTCTGGCCAATCAGTAACTTTTGACCTTGATGTTAGCGATGTTGGTTATGGTTCATACCGTTTTATCGGTGTTGCTGAACTGCAATCACCAGTTGATGGTTACACTCGTACAGTACTTTCAAACTCAGCGTTCTATCGAGTCCTTAAAGGTGGCCCGATTGATGGTGAAATTAAGACGTACCGTATTGCGGCGCCAGTGCCTTTCACCGCGTCTGTAACGTATCAACCAGAAGAACGTGAAGACCGTGAAGCAATGGGTGACATCACTTGGGAAATGTCTGTAGATGGAACCAATGACTGGACAGTCATTGATGAATACCAAGGTTCACCACGTCTACGTCAGGTAATTGATAAAGCGGCACATTACTTTGTGCGTGCAACTGTGAAGAACAAGCTTTCAGGCGCTATCAGTCGAACCGATACACTTGAAATCCTGGGCTATGAAGTTCCAGATCTTAAGTCCGATGGTCCGATAGCTCTGTATGAGGGTGAGAAAGGGACAGTAACGCTTTATGACAATGGTGAGTTGGCTAACGAGCTTAAAGGTAAGATCGAATGGTCATTCGATGGTGATAACTGGGAAGAGGGCGGCAATACTATAGACATCGTTGGTACAGGCGATCGTATGAAGGTTTGGAGTCGTATGTCTTACTTCAATAATGAATTGGCAGAAGATAAGCGTTACGACGTTTACCGACGTCAAATATCAGTGAAGAAGCCAAAACCAGTTCGTATCTCAATTCAACAACCTCGTATTGTTGAAGCGGGTGTACCGGTAGAATTGAATGCTGTAGTTCGGTTGGCCACAAGTCAACTTAAATCAGAAGTGGTGAATCAGTGGGTTCTACCTGATGGCACTATTGTTGATGGAACTAAGCTGACTTACACCCCAACTGAATCGGATGCTGCACTTGGGCATACTGACATTACGTTCGTCTCTTGGGTTAAACAGCTTAAGGATGATACTTATGCTACTAAAGACTTGAGCATCCGTACTTGGAAGTATGAATTCCCTGAGTATCGATTTGATGTGAACTACCGAACTCGCTATGCACCAGTAAGTGCAACAGCAATTGCTCGTAAGCTTGAAAGTCAACCAGTAGCTGTTGAGTATACCTATAACTTCTTGAAGTTTGATGGTATGGAAGTCGACCGCCAATCAAATGAGCGTTTGTACTTCTCAGCAACGAAACCTGGCTTACACCAGCTGACTGTTGTTATCTCGGACGATCGCGGTAACTCGAAAGAAATTACTGAAATCATGGAGGTTCTTGAGCCACCTGAAACTAAGATCGAACTGACAGCTAACTACAGTACCGAGTTTATGCGTGACCCGTTAGATGCGTCGATTCGAGCTCGCGTAGAATTAGGCCATCCTGATGATCGTGTAGATACCTATGAATGGTACCTAGATGATGTATTGCTCGATGACCAAACTTCTACAAGGGCATATGTTGAGGGTATGACCGAAGGCAAACACCAAATCAAAGTTAAGGTAACTTCTGAGTTTGGTATTGTTCAAGAGCAGCTACTTGATGTCGAAGTCGCACCAAACAAGGCGCCGGTATGTAATATCACATACAAGCAGTACAGTAGTACTATCGCGGTTCAATCAGGTTGTGTTGACCCTGATGGTGATATGGCAACGCATAACTGGTTTGTTGATGGTGAACTGGTGCACGTCCATGCAGATAACCTCTCTGTAGCGGGGCGTCCTGGTAAGTCGATCCACTTCCGAGTTGTCGGTTACGATGATAGTGGTGATAAGTCTGAGGCTACTTTGGTAGTAACACCAAACTAATCAGGCATAAATAGAAAAGGGCATCGATTCGATGCCCTTTTTATTGCCTGCTAAATACGAAAAAAGCCGGGCAAAGCCCAGCTCATTCGGAGGGAACCACCCCTCGTGATTATGTCGGAGGACACAATCGGTGGGGACAACCAAATCCCCGATTTGCAACACTGTGGAGGAGTCGCAAAACTTTTAATTCTTTTCGCCCATACTGCCGGGCTGATGTTTGTAATATCCCATAGTGAAAACGTTCCGCAAGCCTTTTTTTAAGAAATTTAGCCAATTGGTTAAAAACTAACTGACTTGGATTTACTTGACCTAGATAGGTGCACTTAATCGCCACGGTGAATGGGGGGGAGTGACAGAATCAATACCATTAATTCATTGGTGTTGAAGATGTCAGAACAGTCAGCAGTTATTCCAATTACAGGAAAGCTAACCAGCAAGCGTAAAGAGCGGCTAATCAAACCTCTAATAACAGGCGTTATTTGCACGGCTGCAGTTATGGGGTTTAGCTCTCGGTATACCTTGTTGCCGCCAGTTAGTGATTATCCATGTATACCAGGTCGACTATTTATCATGGATAGAGCTGATCAGAATGTTGGTGTAGGTGACCTTGTTACCTTTAAATCCAAAGATACAGTGTTATTCCCTGATGGAACCCTCTTCACCAAAATCACCGTAGGCGCGCCGGGCGATACTGTCATTGTTAATCGCAATGAAGTTTTTAACGGACGTCACAATTACCACTCAGATGTTAGTGTCACAGCTGATTATCTAAAAGTTACCCTCGACTCATTATCCCGAGAAGAACATCTCACAAGTGGAAAACTCTTCGCGCTCGGAACCCTACCTGGATCACTTGATTCAAGATTTTGGGGAACCGTGGATATAGCTAGTCAGGTGGTTGGAAAATCATATGTCATTTTTTAGAAAGAAACTGGGCGCGGGAATACTCTTGGGCCTTACCGCTAGTTCGTCATTCGCTGCGCCGACGCTGACAACAGAAGACATGGCCACATTTGAGCAAAATAAAAAGCTCATTCAACAGTCGAAAAAGATGGACGCACCGAGTTGGCTGCGTCAATACGATGCGAGTGCTCCCGTAGAGAGTGCACCGGAAGGTGTAAAACGATGGATACCTGCAGCGCAACAGATTGGTGATGATAGTCATTCATTTATCGAGAAAACTATCCAAGATACCTATAAGGTAGTGGATAAAAGTAAGATCCGAACTATCGATATGAAGCCTCGCCCAGATAGCCCTTTGAAAGAAGGTGAAGAGCTGTATTACTTCGTATCTTTCTCCCAACCGGTATCTGAAATTAAAGACATCCTGAAAACCGCTTCGGAAGTTGATGCTCGCGTGATTCTTCGCGGCATGCGTCCAGAAGACAAGATGGTTAACCAAACGGCCGCGGCAATGTATGGCATTGCCAAGGAGTTTCGCCCAACGCCTAAAGTATCCATTGACCCTCGACTTCATAAAGTGTTTGGCATTACCCAAGCGCCGGCAATGGTGTACCGCAATAGTAAAGACAATCATATCGTTTCAGTTAACGGCGTTGCTTCGTTGGATTGGTTTTTAGAAAAGGCGCGAGATAGTAAAAAGACTGAAAATCTAGGGGTAGTCTCCACTACTTACGACATCACCGAACGCGATGTAATCGAAGAGATTCAAGAGCGTGTTGCAGCCGTAGACTGGGATGCTAAACGTCGCAAAGCAATGAATCGCTATATTCAAAATCTCCCTGACTTCCTCATACCGACAGCTCAAGAAGATGCCATTTATAAGATTGATCCACGAGTCCAGTTCCATAAAGACGTTAAGGCGAAAGATGGCACGTTGTTGGCGACCAAAGGGCAGGTTGTAAACCCAATTGACCATTTCCCCGGTATGAGCCTGACCCTGTATATCTTTGATGGATTAAGTGAGCAGCAGCGCGCACTCGTCCATGAAGAGATTAAAAACGGTTATGGAAAGATCGGCCTGATGACTTCTCGAATCGATAAAGAAGAAGGTTTTAAGTTCATCAGTGATTTGAGTAAAGAATACAAGCAACAAGTTTACATGCTTCAAGAACGCATGATTAATCGATTCCAGATAAAAAAACTGCCGGTACAAATTTATTTAGGTAACGGTGAAATCGTTGTTAGAGAGTATGGCGTTAAGGCTCAGGAAGACGCCCTTATGAAACAACGAATGAAAGCTGGGATAGAGCCAAATACGGTCACTGTGACGGGTACTGAGGTAGTAGAAACACCCTCAGTAGTAACTAAGTAAAAGAATAAATGAGAGATTAGGGAAACGACATGAGATTTTTATTAACAGTAGGTGTGTCTTTTGTAGGTGGTGTTTACTTTACTTTAGCGAACCCAAGTCTTGGCCGAACGATTACCTCATATGCAGACATTGTGATAGCTCAAGCAAGTGCTTTATTAGGTGGCTAATGATGTCCTTAATAAGAAAAGCAAAGCGGTTTCTGGCCCAGTTGGTTCTCGCTACATCCATTTTTTGCACGGTAGCCTCACCAGCACTAGCCGAAGAGGGGGCATCATTTCTTAGTGATGCCGCTTGCCCGGACACAAAATACTTCAATAACTTGATCAATAAGTTCTGTTGGAGCTGTACATTGCCATTTAACTTGATGGGGTTCTCTTCTGAACCGCCAGATGGTGCGAATACTGATGCGATGTGTTATTGCCAAGATGAACTTGGTGTACCAGAGCTGGGATTTAGTGTGGGCTATTGGGCGCCCGAACAGATTATAGAAATCACAACGACGCCTTGGTGTAGTCCTACCCTTGGTGGAACAATGGTACAGGACGACCTAACCAGCATGGGAACGACCGGGGGAGGGAAAAAAGCCGATAGGACAACGATGGCCACGTTCCATTACAATTACTTCGCCAACCCCGTATTTAAAATGCTGTCGATGTTCATGATTCCTGAGTGTGACAAAGACCCTGGCATAGTCGACCTTGATCTTTTATACATGTCGATGCTCGATATTACGTGGTACGACGATATGTTGGCAATGGTATTTAACGCGGATGCAACGGCATTTGCAAATCCCGTAGCTCAGGCAGTTTGTATGAAAGATTGTGCTGTGTTGACGGCTACGTCAGACCCGTCAGATCAAAACTGGTTCTGTGCTGGTTGTGAAGGAAATATGTATCCATTCACTGGTAACGTTACGACAGATAACAACCCAATCCGTACTAGTAGCTTGATTGTTACGAGGGCACTAGCGTCAATGCACCGTAGGGGGCTCGCTCGGACTACCTATGGCGAAGATGCGATGTGTGAAAACGTGTATAGCCCGATGATTCCAAAACCCATGTATAAGGTCAGTATGGCTTGGCCAGTGGCCGAGGTGGACAGTTTGGGGAACCAGATTACAGACTCTTGCTGTCATCCTCTTGGAGATTTTTGGATGAAGTGGGGCTTAGGGCGTATGGCTGCTGGCGGGGGGAAAGATAATACATTTGTGTACAATATCTTCCGCTACAACGATTGTTGTGTACGGTACTACTAACCCTCTAATGAATGCGATGTTTGACATCGCATTTTTTTTAGAAAAATCCTATATGGAATTGTATTTTGTATGCTGCTTACGCATTCAATAAGTCCATCTAGTTAGGGGCACTTAATTGAAATGCGTGACCCCAAAACCTGACAGACTCCATTGATAAAATTTTATCTGGAGTCACCATCCTCGTGTTCAAAAAATCCTTATCAATGGTGCTGGTGGTAACGTACTTAACGAACCTTATGTCTGCAGCGTATGTTGGCATATTGATCGGAATGTTGACGGCTTCCACTCCAAGTTTTGCAGCACTGTCGCTAGATACGCCTATACAAATGGATTACAGCTGTCCATCTGGTTACACGCTGACTGGCGGTAAATGTATCAAGAAAGAAGTCCGTTCTATAAGAGAATCTTGCGCTTCTGGCTACAGTCGCTCTGGAGACAGTTGTATTAGAAACGAGTCGACATCGGCCACAGTTATTTGTGCAACAGGTTTTACTTTTGATACCGCTCAGTTTCCTAACCAATGTTCAATGCTTGCTGGCCGGGATAGTGTGGAAGAAGGCAGTTGCTCAGATCGATTTGAAGGAACTACTCGAGTTGGGACAGCATGTTATTACGTGGAAGCACCGGAAGAAATTAAATGTCCGGCCGATGCTGCGAACGCTACTCCCACAACAGTGAATATGAGCTGTAGTAGTGGAGCTCAAATCATTGGTGAATGTAATAGCAGTGGTACTGCGTACACTACACCAGATATGCGTTGGAAGTTAAACGCACCAGCATTTATGTGTTCTCGTACATTGTATAAAGGTGTAGAAAAAGCATGTGACAGTGGTTTTTCTATGGAAGGCGATGCGTGTACGCGTACTTTGTCCACGGTTCCTAGTGCTTCTTGCAAAGCGGGATACTATCAGAAAGGTAATCAGTGTTTCCCGGGTGAAGCAGAAGAAACCTGCGGGGCAGGTACAACCATGCGTTATGGTGTGTGCGTTTCACCGAGCGGTGAACTATCGTGTCCTAGCGGTCAGTATTTAGAAGCAGGTTCAAACCTATGTGTTAAAAATCGGACTGACTCAAACCCCGCGACATTCGATGACAATGATTTTAGCTATTTCTTCAATCAAGGCTCTGAATTAGGACGAAACACAGCGAGCACCATATCTATGCCATCTATAAGTGGATCCGGTGGTACAAGTGGTATTAACGTAAGTGCTGAATTCATGGATAACGAAACCAAGCTATCTAATGAAGACTTATTTAAAGCTATTTCTAGTGGCGGTGTCGATACAAACAATGGATTCTCAGCGCCAGATGGCACTTATCAAGACGAAGAAGCACAGAGCCAATTCATCCGCGGCCAAATTAGTAGCAATCAAGAATTTTTGGATTCATCTGGCGAAGTAGAAGGTGATTCGAGTGAGGAAGTAGTCGATAACACTAACCACTCAGCATTAGCGTATGGCGCTTTGATGGATGCCCGTAATCAGAATCCTGCACGTAAACTCAGCCGTGACTCGGCAATGTTCCAAGTTAGCCGAAATACGGTAACTGATGCATTTACAGGGCAGGGGGCATATTTCGGTGACTGTAGCGCGGAGAGTACTACATATCAGGAACTAGACCCGACCAAAATTATTACTAACCGTGCAACTTGCATGAAGCCAAACAAAAACAATCAATCAGGTTGTATCGTTGACCGCAAGTTATTGAAGCCGACCTTAAATATTATTGAAGGTGCAGATAATGCCAGTCTATCAATGTGTGGTGAGGATTGTGTAAGGCTTACTCTAGGTAAAGAAGGGGATGACTACCTTCACCAAACAGGTTCGTGTGGTATCTACAAAGAGAAAATAGCGATTTCTCTTGTAAAAGGTAATGCTGTAAAAAAAGCAACCGTGTTGACGGGTAGTTATGACGACCAATTCCGTCTGAAAGCCGATGGTGAGATGTTCTATAACGGTGTTCACATGGGCTTCCCGACGGAAGATGGTTTCCCAACAACAGCTACTGGATGTGAACAAAACACAAGCCGTACCGTACCGAGATTTGATGCGACTAAAGCATTCCAAGATGCATTCGCAGACGATGACCGCATTGAATTCGACTATCAAGTTGGTGTGGGCGGTGATGGTGAAGCCTATGCAGTTGTTGAACTTATCTTCGAAGATCCGGTTCGTACACACTGGGAAGAGCGATTCGACTATTTTCCAGAAGGCTGTAATGAGCGTTTAGAAGAGCCCGATAGCTACTGCACATCTGGCCCATTCCAATGTGATGATGAAGTTGAATGGACAATTATCGATTTAGGTACCTGGGGAACCGAAGATTCAAATGGTAAATGGGAAACCACAAATGATAAAAATACTGTTAAACAAACGATCAATGGTAACCCGACCAGCTATCTCTCTGAATATTCCTATGAGTTGAACTCGTTTAAAGGCTACATCAAAGTAAATACTGACGAAGACGATGACTATATTGGTTTCGTCTTTGGAGTACCTGAAAAGGGAGCGGATCTCACAGATCCTGACAATAGTTATTTTGTTATTTCATGGAAACAAGGGAATCAAGAAGGCGCGGCAAAAGGACTGGTATTGGCCAAAGTTACAGGGCCAATGGGTGTAATACCGAAAAAACATCAATTATCCAAGGATGATGGAACATATGAAGTATTAGCGACTAATTTGGGTACCGGTTGGGCAGACAATAAAGAATACGAGTTTCAACTCGATATTGAGCCTGAGCATTTTACTCTGTCAATCAATGACAAGGTATGGATTGACACTGATGGAGAGTTTCATAGTGGTCGTGTAGGTTTCTACAACAGTTCACAAAGTGATGTTAGCTACTCCCAAGTTAAGCAACTGTATCCTGCAGGCCTTGGTCGTGATGCGAAATACTTGTTTGCTCCACTATGGGACGGCGCGGCAAAATTCCCGGTATGCATGTCAGCACACCGCGAAGACTACGTTTGTGATCCGCTAAAAGGCAAGTCACTTTCTATGAATGGAGGTAGCTTCTCATTTAGTGACATTATCCATCTTGATGACGGTTGCGCTGTATACGACGAAGACGATTCATGTGACGCGGTATCTCAAGAGTGTGTAGAAGGTTGGCTAGATGAAGAATCGGGTACATGCTATGCATGGAATGTTACCTATGAGTGTCAGGATACGAGCAACGCAGTCATAACTAAAACGCGTTCAAACAATACATGTTTAACAGATCAGAACTGTATTGATGGTTCCTGTACAGTAAGGGCCGATGAAACCAACCAAGACTTTACTAATGCATTAACCACTTACGCGACCATGAATGAGATTGGTTCGACAAAAGAATGTTCGGACCCAAGTGATGTGACATCATGTGAAGTGTTTAGCGGTGAAGCACGTTGGTGTGGATGGGATCAGTTAAAAGTGAATGACTGTTGTGAACAGCCAGCTGGAGTCAATACATTGAACGTTTTCAAGCTTGGTCAGAATATATACACGGTGACCGGATATGCAGCATCTGCAGAAGGTGCGTTCGGTGGAACAGCGATTCAAACTGGTCTTGAAGCTGCCGGCCAAGCAGTTGAAGGCGCATGGGATACTCTATCAAGTAAGGCAGTAGATGTAGGTAAAAGTGTTTGGAATACAGTTTCTAGTAAGTTAACTGGCGCTGTCGGTAATACTGCTGGAAATACTTCTGCTAACCTGGTCTCAAATAGTGGTAGCGTTATTGGTAACTTTTCTAGTTCGGTAACAACCGCGTTATCAAACTTTAAAAATACCCTAATGCAGAAAATCTACGACATGCTTCCAGAGACATTGCAGAACGCTATTAACTCTGCAGCCACGTCTATCGGTGGTAGTGGTGCCGCTGCAACAGGGGCAACAGCAATGAACACAATTGCCACGTCAGTAATGAACGTGATCAGCTTCATTGGTTGGGTATATGCAGTTTATCAATTGGCAAAACTGGCATACACAATGTTGACGGCGTGTACCGAAGAAGAAGAAGACATGGGAGTTCAATTACTCAGTAAGAAATGTTTTAAAACACACCATGAAGACTGCGACAAAGTATTCGGTGTTTGTACTAATCGTGCAAAAGATTTCCATTGTTGTTATGAAAGCGTAATTAGTCGAATCATCATGGAACAAGCGATTGTACAGCTTGGATGGAGCGCTAAATCGTTTAGAAACGAAATGGGTTGTCGAGGGCTAAAGATCTCCGAGCTCAGCAAAGTGAACTTTTCAAAAATTGACTTTACTGAATGGGTAGAAATGATGGCCGAGTCAGATGAGTTGCCGATCGATAAATCAATGGAAGATATAACCGGCGGGAACATTTCTAACGGATTTGGCCGATCAGATGCTCTCGAACGTAACCAAGAACGTTCAGTCGATAATGCCTGGGTTCAACGTCGAGAAGAGATGGAAGAGGCTGATGTAGGAAATAATGTCGATTGTACAACGCGACCAAGACCGAAGAGTTGTGAGCAAGGTGCGTTCACTCCGAATCAGTAAATAGAAAAACAAGGCGGCCCTCGGGTCGCCTTTTTAATACGTAACTGAAAGTAATGTAAGTTAACAACTAAGAGTAATTTGAATGCATAAGTGAAAGTAACCCATGCGCGTAACTGAAAGGAAAATAAATGCGTAAGTGAAAGTAATGCATTTGCGTAACTAAGAGTAATTTAAATGCATAACTGGGAGTGATATACTTTTAGCACTCACTGATAATTTAAAAGATGGACACAGTTATGGCTAAAACCGGTAATGAAAAACTTGCAGAGGCGTTAAGAGAGGCGTCTGCAGTTCGAGCGGGGAACATCGTTAATAGTAGTAATCTTAAGCCTACAACGCGAACCTTATTGGTGTCCGAAGGCTATCTAAAACAAATAGTTCGAGGTTGGTACCTGTTCGATGCAGACATTACAGTAGAGAAAGCTGGTGAGTCAGCTCTCTGGTACCAATCCATTTGGCAGTTCGTTGGCCAATACCTGCAAGAAGCATACGGTGACGATTACTGGCTAAACCCGGAAGCATCCATCGATATTCATACGGCAAACAACTCTTTGCCAAAACAGCTAGTTGTATTTACCAGTGAGGGGGCAACAAAAAATATAGTATTGCCAAACGACATGAGTCTTATGGTGATAAAGAAATCTGGTAAGCCTACTCACATCACTGAATACCAAGGTGTTCAGGTACTTACACTTGAGTTCGCATTGGCCGGGTTAGCTCCCACAATTTACAGGTCTAATCCTTTGGCTGTGCAAATCGCACTTGGACAATCTGACGTTAATGCAGTTGCAGACAGTTTACTCGTTACTAAGAACGTTCAATCGGCCAATAGATTGATTGGTGCGTATCTCGAGATTGGTCGTAAAGCTGACTCTCGAAACCTTACAAACATTATTACTGCTGCTGGGCTATCACCAATTAAGGGTGAGAACCCTTTTGAAGTGCCGGTCATTAAAATTGGTAATAAACGTCAAGAATCTGCGGCGGCTGTGCGCGTTCGTTTGCTATGGCAAAAGCTGCGTGAAGATGTAGAGCAGGTGTTTACCGATAAGGCATCTACTGACTTCTTTAAGAGCACTCTTAATGAACTGCTAGATTCAATGGATAAGGTATACGTATCGGATGCTTATCACTCGCTGTCCATCGAAGGATATGTTGTTACCGAAGAACTGATTAACCGTGTAGCAAATGGCGAGTGGGATTCAGAACACATAGCCGCAGACAAGCAACAAAGAGATGCACTGGCAGCGCGAGGTTATTATGAAGCATTCCAAGCATTACGAGGGTTGATTCAAGAGGCGCACGAGGAAGGATCAGAGGACTTGGATCTGGAGTACCTTATCGATGTTAGCATAACTCAAATCTATACCTCTTTGTTTAAGCCTTGTGTTACGGCTGGCATCATTAATGAGCGTGATCTTGCTGGCTACAGAAAGGGGCCGATCATGATTCGGACATCACGCCATATGCCACCACAAAGTGAACATCTCATGGACTGTATGGACGCGCTAAAAGAGCTTATTGTGGGTGAGCCTAATTTTGCTGTAAAAGCTGTTTTAGGACATTTCTTCTTGGGATACGTACACCCATTTCCAGATGGGAATGGACGTACTAGCCGATTTCTAATGAATTTCATGTTTCTTCTTGGTGGTTATCGTTGGACGGTGGTGCCAGTAACGGAAAGAACTGCATATCTTGACGCATTAGAAAGCGCATCGATCGATTGTGATGTGGTGCCATTTGCTAAATTTCTACACAATGTGATGCCTGACTGATCAAAAAAGGCGACCAATGTCGCCTTTTATCAATGTGTTTAGAGTTCTATTTCTGAACTTTCACAAAGAAGTTAGGAACACCTTTGCGAATTACAAATGGAGTATCTTGGCTTACTAAAGGCTTATCCGATGGAGAAAAACGGTTAAGGTGTTCTGCTTTGTAGCTCATTGCTGGTACGTAAGCTGAAACCATGTTTGTTTCGATAAATGGTAGGAATGTAGCCGTGTTCAGTAGTCCATCTGTCAAACGCACAATAATGTATCGATCAGCTTTTACGTCAGGGTTAAATGGAATACCTGATTCTTTAGTCGCATAGCGAACTACATCAACTGAATATTTAGGGAATAGGTTGCATTCACCATATTTAGCATCGCCGTGCATTACAGGCCAGCATGCACCACCTTTAACACGGTATGAGCCATCTTTGTAGCTAACAAACTCTGTTGGGTGTTCCATTTGCTTATTGAAATCAGAAGCAATGAACGTATCCGCAGCAGGCTTTAAATAGTTAGTCTTTAAGTAATCATCAAGAGCCGCTTTGTTGGTAATATCAATGTTATCGGCAGGGATCCAAGCAATAATTTGAATAAAATCGGCTTGTACGTTACCACCAGCGTTGATGATCGCAGCCATACCAAGACCGCCCAAGGCGCCTATGCCACCACCAGCAAGAAAACCTAATCCAGCACTTGCACCATAGCCTACTTTGTTATCATAAACATCTTTCGCTACTACTGCGTCCTTAATATCAAACGGAACATAATCGTAACCAGATTTCAGAGTTTGCATTGCTACTGAGTCTGACGTGTTTAATTGCAAAGGTGTTGGGTCGATAGCTTTGTTACTCGCACAACCAGAAAGAGCCAAAGTTAGTGCAGCCATTGCAGGTACAAATAGTTTCTTCATTGGTAAATCCTTTAACGTGTGTTTTATGTCGTTGATATTTAAATGCTATAGCCTATTGCAGAACGTGCAATACTGCTCGGTGAAGAAAATTAAGGGCACTGGAAATATTCAACCGACGAATGATACGTAACTACGGTTGCACATCAACAAGTAATTTCAGTTTTTGGGGTAAATTTAAATCAATTCTGTACGTTGTTGCCAAACCAGATAAAAACGCTAACCATTGAACTCGTAAGATAATTCAATCTTGTTTATCATAAGCCAAACATTTAGAAGTACATGTGAGGTAATAGTGTCAGGATTAACAGAAGACCAACAGCTGGTGGCTGATAGTGACGGCCATACTATGTGTTGTGCACTGCCTGGTAGTGGTAAAAGCCATACAATGGTGGCCTTAGCGGATAATCTGGTAAATAAAGACCCGTCATACAAATTGCTACTCATTACATTCACCAAAGCTGCTGCAGAGGAACTCAATGAGCGTCTTGCTCAGAAGATTCAAGGTAGTGGTAAATATCGCGCTAAAGCTGCAACGTTTGACTCTGTATTTGGTCAACAGCTAAGAAATGGTGGCCGAAATACTAAGAGAACCCTAGTGGGTGGTGAGCAATATAACTTCCTTGAAAGGGCAATGCGTCACGCAGGCCTGTCAATGGATATTGAAGAAGCAATGAATGCCATTGATACCTATGGACGGATGCTTAAGCCTGAACCAATAAGTGGGAAGGGGAGCAATCCGGGATGGTTAATTTATTTAGCATATTCGGACCTACTTAAGAAAAACAATTGCCAAGACTTTAACCTGATAGCGCGCTCAGCATACCTGGGTGTGCAAAACGGCACGTTGCCGCCGTGGGATGCAACCCATATCCTCGTTGATGAATTTCAGGATACGAGTGACATGCAGTATGCCTGGATACAGATACATGGAGAAATGGGTGCAAAAATAGTGGTGGTAGGCGATGACGACCAATCTATCTACTCGTGGCGCGGGGCGGCAGGTTACCAGAATATGGTCAACTTTCAGGGTGACTTTAATGCGGTTGGTTACGTTTTGAAGATGTGCTTTCGCTGTCGGCCAGAAATACTCGCAGCCGCGAAAAGAGTTATAGAGTACAACGAGGACCGGGTATACAAAGATATGGTGTCCGGCAGGGAAGAGGGCGGCATAGTTAAACTCAAAGGATACTTAACAGCTGCGGATGAATTTCAGGGCATGGTACAAGCCATTACATCGGACAATCGCCAATGGGCTGTCCTTGGCCGTACTAACCGTATATTGGATGAAGCCGAAGGTTACCTAAAAATGCACGACATTCCATATCGTCGTTTAGGCGGTAAGAAGCTTTGGGATGATAATGTTGCGAATATTGTCCTCAAGTTGCTATGGAGTTTAGTACGTCCGAAAGACACTCGCTTCATTGGTGAGATCCTTGGTTGGTTAGGGGAAGACGAAGAAGCGATTCAAATGGTGACTCAAGGGTTAGCTCAAAAACGTACTTCTTTTGGAGACTTTATGCCACCAGCTTGGTTGGATTGGCGCCACAGCTCTGAACAATTGCACCTCCATTGGAAAGACTGGGGGAGTGATACAACTACCAAGTCTGATTTGAATGTGCGGGTTAAAGCGATAGTTGATTTCCTTAAGACGCATCGCGGTGGGAAAAGTCGAGAAGCTAGGCTTATTGAACTGGTTGGAGACATCCTAATCAACCTGAAAGTTGAAGGTGGTTTTGTCGACCGGGTTGAATTGCTTTCAAAGAACTTAGCACCAAGCCAAAAGGGTGGCGATGAAGACACTGAACGTGGAGTGGTAACACTGTCGAGTCTTCATTCATCGAAAGGGTTGCAGTGGGAGCAGGTTTGGATTTGTGGATCAAATCAAGGCGTATGTCCATCTAACAACTCGCTGGAGGAAGAATCAACGGGCGGTGTCCCGGAAGAGCGTAGGCTGTTCTATGTTGGAATGACTCGAGCAGTTGACGAACTTTATCTATCTTTTAACAGCGATCCTGATTCATCGGGAACGGCGAAGAAGAAAGAGCCATCTCAATTCTTAGCAGAAGGATTCCCCGAAGAATTGGCCTTAGCTGAGGAAAAACTACAGTTATTGGCCAAACAACGAAAAGATGAAGAACAGGAAGAGGCAGCATAAAATCCGTGGCGATTAAGTGGGTCTACAAAGTCGTATTTAATCGCCGCTGGTAAGGGTATTTATAGGTGCTTACGCTTTCAACGTGGGTTACTATTACAAGGTAAATTTCTTCTTTGGCATTAGCCCTTTCCCACAACTTTCCTCTCTTTTGAGAGACTTTGTTGGATTGTTTCAAGAAGAGCTGTGTTTTTTACTCACAACTGAATCCAAAGTAAGCTCGTTTGATAACTTTCAATCGTGATAAATACATAAATCTTATGTTCGCATAAGTAACTAAATATACTGCCGATTAGCTTGCCAGCTTCTCTGTAGTCATTAACAAAATTTGTTCTCATAAGGAGACTATGACTCTCCTTACGGGAAAAACTCATAGTATTCCTTTGTGCAAATTTTATTCATTTAAAATTTTCGGAGGAAATATTATGGCGTTTTTAGGATTGTTCGTTCTTGGTGTTTGTGTAATTGCTTTGCTTTACACCGGTGGTTCTGCTATCGAAAACAAGATTATTGAACACAAAAAGAAACTAGAAGAAGAAGCGATTATTGTACCAGAAATTGGTGGCTTCCTAGTTCATACCCACTCTGATGCTGAACGTGTTCACAACTTAGAAAAACTAACTGTGAGATTTGGTAAGCATGAGGGTAAGACATGGGCACAAGTTCCAACTGAGTATTTAACTTGGATGGTTCATGAAGATCACAAATACGTGCAACTTGCTCGTGTGATTCTTGCCGCTCGTCGTTCTGACTATACGTTCGTCTAACACCTAGTAGGTAACCACATTGCCTTTTAGGTGACGTGGTTTTGATTTATTCAATTAAAGGAAAATACCATGTTACTTTTAGACATTATCGAAGCTATTACTGACGTCATCCTTTTGTTGTCATAGTAAAGCTCGTACTGTAAGGGTCGTACCTTATAGTGTTATGCACATTTTCACTTAGTGATTTTGTCATAACCGTTATGGAGCATATCTAGCTAGATGTAAGTTGAAGTTAACGCCTTTTGGCATTGGCTTTGGCTTACACTTGCTAGGTTTCTCTTTCAGGTCTACCACCTCAAGCGTTTTTACGCGAGAGCGTTTGAGGGTAGATCTGAATACAAAGAGAGGCATTCCATGACGACTGAAACCACACCTGAAACTCTAAACAGCACACTCGATACTGAATCAAACGTTTCATTGCATTACCGCGATAACGTAGTGAGCTTCCGAAAGAAAAGACCATCAACCACTATAAATTCTATGGCTAGAAAAAGTCATTTGCACCGCTGGGCTCGATACACAGAGCAGCCAGTAAAGTGCGCGGTTGTTGCAATTTCTAGATAGGTCGCAGGGTTTCAGTTCGTCCTAGCTCGTTATCTTTATAACAAGCCTGGCAAGCTGCTTGGGGGAGGTTACTCTCCCCAGCAGTTCATTAATAAAACCAATTCAATCAAGCTGTTGGTCACACACCGACAGTTTAGGCGTTAGGCAGCAACTGTAAGACCTGACTAGCCTCCGAATTTATACCTGCACCTTAGTTGATTCATTTGCCTTTTGGCCTTTCCTCCCCATATTTTGGGATCGGGAATGTTGATGATCTAAGTGCTATCGTGACTTGTCTAATTGGATACTTTTCCTAACTGACACTATTACCTGTAATAGCATAAGTCACACCCCAAGTAGCTAATCTCACTACTCTAAAAAGAGATGTTTACTAGTCATTGACCAGCTATATAAATGGTCTTCAACCTGTCTTCAAGCTAACCACTTGTTGATAGATTTTACTTCCCGAACGGGTGGAGCTTTGTCCTTTACCTTTTTGGGTAAGATACTATATGCTCCGCTTACACGTTCAATAACAAGCGTTTTAGCTTGTTTATAAACAAATCTGTGGAGCAACAAAATGATTAAAACGAACGAAAACACTGTTGGATTTGGTGGTACATGTGGTCGTGACTTGAAGATACTTGGTGGTAATAATGGACCTCGCTTTGGCGTTGTGTCTGTTTGTCAAACTACTTCATGGCGCAAAAAAGATGGACCCGGATTCAATGAGCGTAAAGTTTGGATGAATTTAAAATTTAACGATTATCAAATTCAGAAACTTGAACGCAATGGCGGTCTTTTTTCTGGTGATGATATTTGTGTAAAAGGTTTTCTCGTTCAGCGCGCTATAGGTGAAGAAGGTCATATGATTACTGAGATTCAAGTTGAATCTATAGTGTCTCATCTTCCTAAAGCACTTAAAGAGTTAGCTAAAGAGGCTGGTTTGAATTATTCATCTCAACCTCAACAAGCACCTCAACAAGCTGGTGGCCAAGGTCATTATGATCGTCAACCGCAGCAACATGCACCGCAGCAGCAAGCACCTCAACGTGCTCCGCAGCAGCAACAGCATTACAGCGCACCTCAGAGCCCTGCACCGCAACATGCACCGCAGTACACTGATGACCAAATTCCACAACAAGGTGGAGATTGGGACGAAGAAGATTTCTATGGTAGCCGTCAACAGTAATAACTGACTGTTTGGCATTGCCATTGAAATTTAAACCTAAACCTAACCAACTTAAAAACCCATTTGGGAGATTTACTACTCCCTAATGGGGCAGTGATCTCCCTTTTTAAACCGACTGTGGAGGTCACCATGTCTACTAACAACTCTTGTAACTCAACCGATCCTAAACAAACAGCAGCTTACCTGAAACGTCGTTCGACGCGTCTACGTAAGAAAGCTCGTTTTGCTCGTGATGCTTCTACATGTGACCGCCTTATACATATGGCCGATCGTGCAGTAACTCGCGCAAACGAAATTTACTTTGCTGCTTGTTAAGGTGATGTCATGGCTAGTTTGATGTTTCAACTTGCGTCGTCCTGCAAAGGTCGAATCGAGCGGCACCGAACGGTAGGGGATAAGAATGCTCCTAAACGGATGCATATCTACTTTTCTCTTGATAGCCGGCAACGGTTTGTCATGACAGAAGAGAAAACAAAACAAGGCCGAGAATTTACAGAACTCAGAGAAGAGCAATTAGGCAAAAGTCTATGCGCTATCGAAGGGGAATGTATGCAAGAACTTGGCCTCGAGTAAATTTAGTAACTAAACCAATCTTTAATTAAACCAATCTGCCTAAGCAGGAATAACTCCTGCCAAAGCAGAAGTGTATTCCTCGTTTAAGCAGAACCAAAATTCTGTGGAGGAATTACACATGCAATACGACATCTTTGGTTCTATCGAAACTGCTTCTCAACCTAAACCACGTCAAGTTAAACCTAAAGCGAAGAAGAGCACCGCGCCTAAGAAACGCGTCACTGCACCTCGAGCTATGGTTGAAGACAAAGACGGTATCACAATGCGCCATGCCAATGCGTCACAGTCTATGCCTGATCACATGCTCTTGCTTTGCCCTGAGTACGATCCTGCAACTGATGAACTGTTACTTGATTGGGATGAAAACACATTGCTTGAACTATGGGATGGGATGTTACACGAACACCTTAAACAGCTACGTCAAACTAAACCTGGCTCAGCGACTCGTGAGGAAATCGTATCGTGGCAAGAAAGCGAATCCTTTAAGGATTTGTGTGCTGCGATTGGTTACCAACCTGACGATATTCGTGATGGTGTTCTTGAAGCGCTTCAAAACTACGACAGTGCCGCCCAGACTCGCAAAGTAATTAACATGCTTGTGAAGCTGGACCACAAAGTTGTAGATGAAGTAAATGAAATTGGCCTTTCACCGCGTGAATGTAATTCTCGTCGTTTTAAAGACCAATTAGCTGACTGGTTCTTGTCTGAGTTTCGCAAATGCAAAACCAGCAAAGCTAAGTGGGCAAAGGTAGCAACATTGATGCACTGTGACGAACTACGTGAACTAACCAGTAAAATCGGTATGGACATGGCAGGCGTTATCAACCGTATCAAACCAAAAATGTACTTTATTCAGAATCCAGAAGATTCTGAGTTCGACGTTTAATTAAACAACCAAAAACCAAACCAACCATGCCCAAAGGGGACGGCATAACTTCCCCTACGGGATAGTTGTGTTTGTCCTCTGCGGGTTTCTAAATCCTGTGGAGGAATTTTAAAATGACTAATACTGCAACTATTACTGCTCAACCAACTCAAGTTATCAACCGTGAAACAGCTAGCCAAATGTCTAATGAGCAATTGGTTAAGTTATTGGAGCTTAAAAACCCAATGATTGAGGACATTGTTTACAGTGACCCTCGCTGGAGCGAATTGGAACTGGTTGATGCCGGCGAAGTATTTGCACCACACATTCCGAAAGGCATGTTCAAGATCCAACGCCCTAAACACCGTCATCCAAAATGCATCGATTCGAATCCGACTTACATCCCTCAACGTGATGTACTTCGAGCAATCCTTGCTTGGTGGTGTGCTCCAACACGTAAGCTATCGCTTTTCATGTTTGGTGAAACAGGTACTGGTAAAACTGAAATGCTTTTATGGTTTGCTGACCGTATGAACTGGCCAGTGTCTTTAACCGCGGTGAATGAGAGTATGCGACCTGAAAAGGCTCAAGGCTCTTACATCTTGTTTAATGGCAAAACACCTTACCGTTACGGTAGTGTGGCAAGCGCTATGAAATATGGTTGGTGTCAGATTATGGATGAATGTGATAAAGGTTCAGGAGATTTCCTGAGCAAGCTTCACACTCCTGCTGAATACAAACCTTGGCAATTAGACGATACAGGCGAAATCATTACCCCACATAAAAACTTCCGTTTTTGCGCAACCGCGAATACGAATGGTGGTGGTGACATGACAGGTAGATACCATACCTCTCAACGTCTTGATGAAGCTTTCCGTCGTCGTTTTGCTTTCGTTGAATGTGATTATCCATCAGCTGCTGTGGAAGATAGTATCTTGTCTGCAAGTTACCCTGACATCAGCAAAGGCACTCGACACAAGATGATTAAGTTGGCTGGCCAAATGAGACTTGCACTTCGTGCACCTCAGCTGGAAGCCAAAGCGACCACACCGGAAGCACTTAAGAAACTGGCTCTGCCAGATGAACGTCTGTCTTGTGCATTCTCTACTCGTGTTCTAGTGGCATGGGCAGATTACATGACAATCTTTGGTGTTAAAAATGTTCCGTTGAGAGAGTCTTTCGACTTTGTATTCGGTAACAGCCTTGATGAAGCGGATGAACCTGCAGTTTATGCAATCGTTCATCGTATCTTCGGAGAGTCTTTCGACCATCCTGATGGTTGGAACGAGGCTAATGCATCGGGAAAGTAAGTAAGGGAACTGATCAGGAGAAGGACTATTGTTCTTCCCCTGAACAGGATGTTTCTAGCGTCAAATTTGAATGCTATGGAGCAATCCGACCGGATGGCAAGCAAAAGACTTGGGCAATAGGCCAAGATCAACGCGGTGTCCATACCTGGTTCACTGAGCCGGGCGGTTCCCAACTTGTTTATTACTTTAAGCCTTTAGTCACTGACTTTAATGGGTCAAACATTGAAGGTGAATTTTATGTTCGCAAGAAGATCACTGAAAAAGAAGGGAAAGGTTATGTCTCAATTGGGCAAAAAACCTTTAACTCTTTGACTCGAACTTTTGTGTAACAAACCTAAAAATTAATCCTATGGGGATGCTTTTTACAATCTCCCCATAGGGGTTGATCTGTGACTGGTATTCCCTGGGTTGATTTGAATAACCAAACCAAACCAATATTCTGTGGAGGAATAACCATGTCACTATCAACTACTACTAACTCGTCTGTTATCGATCATGCAACGGCTGCTACTCAAGAGCTGTTGGATAACCACAAACAACTCAAAGAGGGGTGTGTGATTATCGGTTACGAAATGCGTAACTGGAGCGGTAAGAAGACATTTAGTGAAGGTAAAGTAACAGCGCTTGATTCAGGCGGTAAATCTGTTGAACTACCTGACGATCTAGTTTCACCGGGTCGTAAGTCACTTCTGGATACAAGAACACACCTTAGTTTCTGTAATAAGTTCGCTTCTCGATTTGGCCGCTTGTTCAATAAGTTTGGCGTTAGATTTATGGGTAACCATTTACTATCTGACTCTGCTCTTATCGAGCTGCTAAAAGAAGCTGAACCATTGGTTGAAGAGTATGAGCAAGAAGTTGATAACTTCTGTAGCAAGTATGAACAGCTGATCACAGATTGGTGTCAGTCACATCCGGGATTGGAATCTGTCATTCGTGATGGGTACATGACTGTTGAGGAAGTTCGCGCTCGTTTCCGTCTGCGCATTTACAAACCTGTTCGTTTCACACCACGCGTTGAAGAAGATCTGGCAGATATTGTCGGTGAAGCTGCAGCACAGTTGTTCGAAGACATCGCTAAGGAAGCACAAGCACTCCTTAAAGACTCTTTAACAATCAAAGATGGTAAAGCGAAAGGTTCACGTAAAGAAGAATGTACTCAAGATATTAAACGTCCACTGCGTCGCCTACGTGACAAAGTGTTCTCTCTGTACATGCTTGACCCGGTATTTGAAGGCGTTGTCGATATGTTTGACGATTTGCTGGATAAGGCTCTACCGAACACAGGCAAAATCAGAGGATCGCATTTCAGTAATCTTATGGCTCACGTCATGATGATGACTGACTCACACAAGCTTAAGCTACATGCATCGGGTATTAACCAGATTGCAGCTAAGGTAGCCGAAGTTGAAAGTGAGGAAGAGGAAGAAGAGCAATCAACAACGGCTGCAGATAACGCGCCTCAAGTTGATACCGGCATCGATGATGTTGAAGCGGAATTACTGCGTCAGCTAGAAATAGTTCGTCGTAATAAAGCTGCTAAAGCTCAAGCTCCAGTTGTTGAAACACCTGTTGTTGAAAAACCACAGGCAGTTCAATCTCAGCCAGTTGTTGAAAAACAACCAGTTGTAGATACACAACCTGTTGTTGCAGAACAGCCAGTTGTCGAACAGCAACCTACTGTTGACCAAGCACCTGTAGAAATGCCGGCGCCAATGGTTGAAGTACCTGTCGCTATGGAAGAACCGCTTCAAGTTGAACAAGCTGATGCTTCGTTTGACGATGTGGTTGTTGCAGAAGATGGTATTACAGTAGACCTTGATGCACTTGATACATTTAAAACTGTTACACCTGAGATTCCAGTAGCTGAGCCACAAAACGTGACTACATCTGGTTTCTTCTTTTAAAAAAACCTAACCCACGAGGGGAGTTATACTTCCCTTTGGGTTGTATTTCTCCCTGTGGGTTGACCAAAAACCAAACCACAGTGGAGGAATATCCTATGTCAATCAATACTGCAGATACTGCAATCGCTAAACCAGAAAACCCTGCGTTAGTAATGCGTCGTAAACAGGCACTTATACGTAAGTTTACTTTGCTTCAAACGATGAATACTGGCCGCAGCGTTGGTGTAAAAATTCAAGGTACTAAAGCTTGTACTTCGGGAAATACGACCACTTTGCCGCTAGGTAATATGGAAGACCCTGAGTACTTAGACATGCTTGAAGGCATGATTGATCATGAAAATGGTCACTGTAAGCACACTGATTTTTCAGAGTGGTACAGCATCAACAATAAGATGGTCAGACGCCTTACGAATATCTTTGAAGATGTTCGAATCGAGAAACTTGTCGGGCATGAGTACCCTGGCTCTAAAACTAACTTGTTAAAGCTGGTTCAGATTGCAATTAAACGCGGTTTATTTAGTGCACCATCTCATGAGGATGACCTTGTACGATTGGTTCAGAAGTACATCTTGTACACTGGCCGCTACAAGCACCTCGACCAATACCCACTCAAAGACTTCTCTCAAGATGCTGCTTTTTACCTAAGTCGCGCATTACCAAATGCGTTTCCTAAGTTAGAAGCCATTCTTACTGATTCTGCCAATGACCATTCAACTGCTGACGCTCGTCGTCGTGCGGAAGATGTACTAAAGGTTTTGCAGGAAGAGTTTGAAGACCAACAGCAACAGGAAGAAGAACAGGATCAAGATGAAAACCAAGATGATAAATCTGGTGACTCTGGTTCTAACTCTGAAAATGATGAAGAACAGTCCGAGTCTGATGACTCTGATAACTCAGAAAGTTCAGATGATAAGGGTGAAGGTGATCAGTCTGGTGACCAAGATTCTGAATCTGATGATAAAGGTGATGATAACCAATCTGGCGATTCAAAGTCTGACTCTGAGGACGAAGGTGATGATGAACAGAATGGTGGTTCTGACGCTGAATCTGACGATGAAGGTGACGATAGCCAATCTGGTGATTCAAAGTCTGATTCTGATGACGAAGGTGATGATGAACAGAATGGTGGTTCAGATGCTGAATCTGACGACGAAGGTGATGATAACCAATCTGGTGATTCAAAATCTGACTCTGATGACCAAGGCAATGATGAACAATCTGGTCAATCAAACACTGATTCAAATGATGATGCAGACGGCGATGATTCTGAAAGTCAGTCAGAAACTGACAGCTTTTCAAATCAGGTAAGCTCTCAAGAAATTGAGAAAGCTATCAATGCCGACGACGACGACCTATTGGAAGACATGCATGATGGTATTCGCCGCATGATGGAAGATAAGGCCGAAGAAAACTTGGAAGAATTCCAAGAGGAATACGGTAACGAGTATTCGGCGCCTACAATGGCCTACCGATGCGATAAGTCACCAGATGCCGCAGGCATTCCATTATGGATGTCACAGGCTAGACAGCAATCACAGCGAGTAAAATTGGTGCTTAACAGCATTCTAAATGATCGCAACCGTGTAAAGCGTAGCTATGAAAACTCAGGTACTGAAATCTGTGCTGGCACTCTTTGGGGTGTTTCTGCAGGTAACAACCGCGTTTTCAAAACAGAAACTATCTCTAAGTCGCCTAATACTGCTTTTTCAATCTTGATTGATAGAAGCGGTTCAATGCAAGGCCCAAACATGGAGATGGCCAATGTAGCAGCTTTCGCAATCGGTCAAGCTATTGAGTTCATCAAAGGCGCTGAGTGTGAAGTGCTTTACTACCCATTTTACGACGCAGTTCGTCAAGATGGATATGTTCACATTGCTAAGTCATTTACTGAGCGAATGAACTCTGTTGCCCAAAGAAGCTTCAACGTCCATGCCGACCACGGCACACCGACTGCCGAAGCTCTTCAAGGTGCAACTGCTCGTTTAGGTTTACGCAAAGAACCTAAAAAGGTGCTTTTCCTAATTACAGACGGACAAACCAGCGGTGCTACGGTACAAGCTGCTTTGCGAGAATGTGATGTTATGGGAATCACCGTTATTGGTATCGGTATCGGAACAGGTCAACTGGCCGGCTTCGAACATCGACCTTACTTTGCGATTAATAGTGCGAATGAATTAGCAAATTCATTATTCGCCTACCTAAGAACATACTACCGCGGATAGGCCTCAACCAAGGTCACCGCAAAAACAACCAAACCCAGAGGGGCGACATACCTGACCCCTTTGGGGATCAGTGTGTGTCAATCCTCTACAACCAACAATTCTGTGGAGGAATTATTATGCAAGTGACTATCATTGAGACATTTAAATACGGCGTGTATATGAAAGCTGCAACTACTGTCATTGACGGTCGTGAACAATTCTTAACTGGAAGAATGATTTCGGGTCCTGGCTTTGCCAAGTTCTTAAGTCAATTCGAAGACGGTATGGATCGTGTAACGATTGTTGAAATGTCTAGTTCGGCATTCAAGATGAAGGGCGTAATGAAGCTTGAGAAATCAGCTGTTGCACCGAGTAATCAACGTGAAGAAGTAGTGGCGTAAGCCACTTACTTTTTTCATATCAACTGTTGCCGTGGGGACTACCAAAACTTCCGGTAACAGGAGTTTTGGAGTCCCTACGGGAATTCAATTGTACGATTATTCGGAGGCAACCAATGTACGCACAACGCCAATCAAAAATAGAAAAAGTTCGCGCAATCGCGGATGGTAAGTGGGACGTAGTATTTGGGGCTTTCCCTCAACTATCCACTGCTATCAAGAAGGCGCCGCAACAAGTTCCATGTCCAGTTTCACCAAATGCTAAAAAATCCTCAACACAGTTCCGATTCTTTAAAGATTGGGTTCAAACTGGGGGCGCATACCACAATAAAGATGGCGCTATGCCTGATGGTATTGAGGTGGTTAGCTGGATTGAAGGATGCAGTAAGTCAGAAGCAATGGATACGATCGTCAGCATTTTAGGTGGCGATATTTCCACAGTGTCTGATGAACAAATCCGATGGAAACAACAACAAATGCAGCAAGCTCGTGAGCAGTACTGTGATGAAGAAGAAAAGCTAAAACGCATGAACAGAGTTCGTGGCGTGGCGCAAACTTCTATTCCCGCAGCACAAGCTCCAGAGCTACATGCATATCTACGTAGCCGTGGTTTAAAAGGTGATTTTTCAAAATTGCCTAACACTATTCGCTATCACAACCGATTACGTTACCCAACTTCGTTCCGCGAAGAAGGTGATAACCGTAATCCTTGGTACTCCGCAATGCTTGGTACATTCAGAGATAAAGATGGAAAGAACTGTTCTTTACATCGTACTTTTCTTTCGAATGGCAAAAAGGCGCCGGAAAAGAAAACCAAGCTTCTTATGTCTCCACCGTGGGATATTCGAGGTGGTTACATTGCTATGGATGATCCAATCGTTTACGAAGCAGAAGACGGCCTTGATTTGGCTATCATCGGCTACTGTGAAGGGATGGAAACTGCTTTGGCAATTCGTGAAGCAACCGGCATTCCAATGCGTCCTCACTACTCGAGCTCATTACTGAAACTTGCCAGTGGCGTAGTTGTTCAGGGAGTTCCTAAGCACCGTACTCTTATTACTCTTTGGGGTGATAACGATCGTTCTGGTGATGGTCAAACGACAGTTCAAGAATTGGCTGAAAGATTGAGAGAAGAGGGCTATTTGGTTGAAGTATTCGTACCTGACTATGAAATCCCAGAAGGTAAAACTTCTGTGGACTGGCTGGACGTATACGTAGAAGAAGGTGCGGTAGGTTTTCCTATCGAACTGAGTCAAAGCGTAGGTATCAACGCGTTTTAAATTAACTGCGATGCTCTGTCATCGCCTTTACCCACAGGGGAACACTTTCCCCTGCGGGATAAGTGTTTCCTTGTTATGAGGAAATACACAATGCAAGCTTCAAAACATGTTTCAGATTACTACTTCAATATCTACTCTGCTGGCCAACAGGCTCATGCAGATAAGAAAGGACGTAATGCTAATCCATACCCGGTTTTAAGTAACCAAAGAGCGGTATGGGAAAGCGGTTATGCAGATTCAATGGCACTGGCTCGGGAGGCTGTTATTTAACAACAAATAACACTCACTGTTGTTCATCAACATAGAAAACCAACTTAAGCAAAGACAAGGAATCAAGATATGACTGTACAACGCGCTCCAATTGAAATGACATTTGAAGAATGGTTCGAAAAATTCAAACCAGTAGCAAACCCAACCGGTGACGGCTTCGTGCAAGTTGACGATGTTTGTTATGTGTTTGGTCTGCATGGCGCGGATTTATCGAAAGTTCAGGCAGCTGACCCAAACTGTGTTTGGACCCTTATAGAAAGCGATGATGTTGACTGCGATGAAGATGATGAAGACTACGATACAGTTCTTCTCATCTCTGACGGTTACCACAGAGTGAATCGAATGGGGCATTTCATCACAGAGGTTCCTGCAGACCCTGAGAGCTTCTATGAAATTAGCTACGATTAACCGTGGCTTCGTCCTGACCCTTTTTCCTTATTGGATTAAGGGTTTGGCACCACCATTTATGTAGGACGCATTAGCGTCCTGCTGGTGGCTTATTCGAGAGTATTGAATTCAGTACTGCCGAATGTGTCATCATATGACTCCACCGCGTGTCATGCGCGCTGAAAGAAAAACCATACCCTATAAACTTTTTCATATCGTAGCTTTGCTGCCTTCCACTTCCTTCTTGGATGCCTGGATGATGATTAGTTCTTAGGTTCGCTAGCCAGTAAGATTCAAAAACTCTTTGAAACTGACCGGGCAGCATCAAGTAGAAGATAAGCACTACTCTAAAATCGCTTTCAAATAGGTCACAACGTAACGTTATGACACCCTCAAACTGTCTGTTTGCCAACCACACTCAGATAGAAACCTAGTAATAAAGCCAACTGGCCACAAACGCCATTGGCGCATGTGGTCTATCCCTTATGTTCTCGGAGGAACACATGTATAAATTAATACGAAAACAACCAATCATTGCATTAGTTCTACTGATCGCCCTTATCTGGTTTTGCTGGTCGAAAATCTTTGACGTCTATTCGGACAACGGTTTTTTACCCGCTTTTGGTCTTTTTATCTGTTTCGTGTGCTTTTTTAGAGCATTGACAGAAATGGTTAAACGTTCAAAAGCAAAAGTAGAGTCAGAAGGAGTCGAACATGAATAATGCACAAATTATCCGTTCAATTATTTTTGCTTGGGCAGATATAGAAACAGGTGGTCTGGATGATAAGTTAAAGAATGGCGAACTCGGTATGCAGGTTTATCCAATACTCGAAATAGCAATTCACCTAACGGATGCTGATCTGAATATCATCGATGGCGATGGTTTCAGAGTTGTTATCCACCACCCAGAAGAAGTTCTACAGTCAATGGATCAGTGGAGCATCGACCAACATACTAAAACCGGTTTGTTGGATGAAGTTCGTCAATCGACAATAACACTGGCCGAAGCGGAACAGATGGCACTTGCTCATCTTAAGAAGCATAACGCTGAACCTTATAACATGAAGGAAAAGCGCGGGACAGTCATGGCAGGCAATTCAATTAAATTGGATCGCAATTACCTGTGCTGTCAAATGCCAGCTCTTCACGAGTACTTTCACTATCGACAAGCTGATGTATCTGCCATCGCACTCTTCGTAAGAGAGTGGCGCCCAGATATTGAAGCATCCGTTCAGAAGAAATATCAACACCTGGCTATGGAAGACCTACGAGAGTCCATCATGGAAGCGAAAGTCTATAAAGACCGACTCTTCAATAAGGACGCTGTAGTTTCTAAGTCAGGTAGCACTGATGTTTTGGGTTCCATTTTGTTTTTGGCCGAGGATATGACTCGCGCATTACAGCGATTTGATTTTGATGCTCCTGAGTATCTGAATGATCCTGCTATCCAAAACTTAAAAAGGGACTTAAAGAATTTGCACGATAGACAAGTTGGCCTTGCCAATGATGTTACTCAAGGTTAAGGAAAGCTTTATGTTCAAGATCGCTGACTATGGAAATGACACTGAATGTGCCAATGGCGAAGAGCTAATGGCCTCTCTCAGAGAAAAGTATGCTGGTAAATCTGTCAGTATTCATTATCGCCGCAAATCCGGGATTACCCGGACTGAGTTTGTTGACGTAAGTACGGAAGGTCATGTGACTGATTCATACAACGGCAACGACTTTAACTTGGCTGATGTACTGGAAAAAGCCGCCGGCTAACAAAACCACCAATAATAAACCACCCATAAGGGACACGATTCTCCCTTAATTGGGCGAGTTGTGTCACTTCAACCATTCTGTGGAGGAATGACACAATGAAAAAATTACCATCAAAACTGTTTAACTTAGTCAAACGTATTACGACTTACCTATACCTAGCGGTTACCTTTTATGTGAAGACCCGCGACGTAAACCTTTCCTTGGAGTTAGTCGGTATTAACCGAGCAATTGCAGGTGTAAAGGTTGTTAGATTGATTCGTGATTATCGTGTAGCTGGAGTATTTATGGATTTCATAAATACGAGCTCCGAACGTGACCGAAAGTTAAAACGTAGATACTTGCTTTCTCTTTTACCTAAAGACGAAAGTGTATTGGATAGTTATGATCTGCATGCTCGATATAGAAAGGAATACGATCGGCTAACAGTTCGACCGTTAAAAAAAGCTTCAACCTTTCTTAAACGTCTAATCCGTGATCTGCCTACTTTACCATTTGCTGTCCTAATAATTGTCCTTGCTGTTCCTGCAAACAAAGCCATACAACGCTACCTTGGTTTGACCAAGAATGAGGGGTATGAGCTTATGGGGACAGTTTTTGACATGTTGCATGGATACCTTACGCAAGGTCACTCATTTGAGTATATTTGGCCGTTCTATTTCGGAGATTCAACGAAACTAAGTAGTTGGACCAAGTTAGTGCGTTACTCGATGGTTGCTGTGCCATTTGCGTGCCGCCAAAAAGTGATATCTGACTTTCGCAATCAGCGCAACGCATACCGCGTAAAGTCAAAAGAGTACACATTGGCACGTAAGGCATTAGCGTAATCCATCCTACCCATTGAGGGCGACCTCATTGGGGGAGCTCTCGCTACTTAAAGGCGTCAACATGAAGTTCTATTACTACCCAACCATTAACTCCGCTAAAAACAGCCTAGAGCTTGCGGAAACCCCTGAAATTCTCACTTATGACCAACATACAAACTCTTGGAAACATGAGGATGGCACCTGTTATCAAACAGCAGGTTCTACATTGGTACCGATCAGCAATGACGAAGAGAAATTCGAATGCCTAACAGGTCACTTCCTTATTGAAGTAACAGACCCTTATGGCAAAAAAGGACGTTTCAAATTGCAAGCTGCTAATGACATCGTTGATTACTGCAGCGCTCCTGGCGTTGTATGCGACGATGAAGTAGAAGGGCAGGCACTCGCTGACTGTGGAATTGCTAAACCAGAAATGGAACATAGCTTCATTCCCCATATCGTTTCTTATGGCTTTAATGAAGTGTCTGAAACCAAAGGCACTATGGAATTAGAATTATATGTAAGTGAAGGCGAGCCAACCGGTGAAGAGGAAATATTTCACTGGGAAGTTCTCTGAGTTAATAAACCAATAAACCAACCCATGCGGGACACACCGCTGGGTGTTGTTCCGCTTTTTTCTGTGGAGGAACAACGATGGACATTGAAACACAAGTTTTAGTCGAACTGATAAAAGCTGGTGGTCATATCCTAACGGCAACAATCCCAAGCCTGACAACTTTTGTTGTTGGTAAAAAGATTATTAAGAATGCCAAACTCAAGGAAAATTACCTTATCGCGCTAAATGACATCCGTTATTTGCTGGGTGTTGAAGCTCTCCATTGCAGAGAACACACTGAGCGCGACGGTAAACCATTAAAGCAAACCATTCGTAACGCGGTCACCGCTGAGCGAAACTTAGAGTGGAGTGGTAAAAACACTCAATCTCAAGTAATTCGACGTATTGAAAAACTTAAATAAACCAACTAACCCAGAGGGTAACTAATGCCCTCTGGGTAATTAGTCCCTCTGAAATTTATGTTCGGAGGAACAACAGATGAAATACCAACTTAAATCAGGCCTATCAATCTTTCTAGTCACTGTAATTTTCGAAGACACTGTTCACGTAAATTGCGGTCAAGGTTTTACTGATACAGTGCATCGTTATGCGATCGCTGATTCAAAATCTGTGGCTGAAAAACTTGCTACTGAGCATTTTGAGCGTCAGGGACTAGCTGTGAGAATAAGTGATGGCTTTGAATCAACGCGAACCACAGTAAACAGTCTTATACGCAAAGACGTTCTTGGTTTTGATGCGGGAGTAACTGAAAGTGCTTAATTTAGTTCCGATCGCCAAATCAAGTCTCGTCACTACCAAAAGTCGCGTTTGCCGTGGAAGTTGGCTTAAGCCAACGTTCATTGCTGCACTCAAATGGCAGTGGGCATCAAGTACCTGTAAAACACATAGTGAGCAATTAAACAAGCAGCTGGATGACTTCGATTGGAGTATCCACTGTGACCTTTACAGCTTATCAAGCATGCTTAAACAGCATGTTGGATTAGAGGGTAGGGATTTCTATTCTCGTGTTGTGTTTACTGAAAAGCCGCATGATGGCCATTATAAATACTGGAAGTTAATTGGTTCGAGTTGTGCAACCGGGGAAGATAAACTCCTTTCGTTTCGCCTTTACGAGTCACCGACTAATCCAGACAAAATGGCAATTGTATTTGACACAGTAAGTGGGTTATTTGGGAAAGCTGCTTGGGACTTCGATAAGCTGGAAATCTTCTCGGAAGAGATGTTTTCAGAATTGACCTGGGCGCCTGACTTTTGACCTGACTTCGTGTTCAAAAACAAGCGTTAATTTATGATCGACCTCGACCAGTTATCGTAGTAAGATACTTTTACTGGCAACACAAACTATGAGTGCATTAGCACTCATGGCTTGTGTCTAACCGGTAAAGCCATTCTAAAGTGAATAGGGTACTGTTCGTTTTACAATTGCTTTATTTAAGAATTACCAAACCCCTAAACTCTTTACATATCGAAGCTTTTGCTTCCTCTCACATCCTGTCTTGGATTGCTGAGTGATGTACTGAATTTTGGGTCAACAACCGACGTTTTGACAGATACTTTTCTGCTTTAACTTAGGTTGTTCATAGTAGCCCAGAACACTACTCAAAAAAGTTCTGTATTACGTTCGATCTCGTATTGAACAACTAAACTGTTTGCTCGTTAACCACGACCAGATAGGCTATAAACCAAAAACCATTACCATTAGGGAATGCATTATTTCATTCCTTGATGGACTGAATAATTGTCTTTCCTTCTCGGTGATTCTGTGGAGGAAACACTATGACTATCAATACTCAACCTAACACCCCGGTTGCCTTTTTCTATTATGGAAATCGTTTTCTGGGAGCTGCTAAGGTCGAAACTTCAATCAAAGCTGCATTTGACGTTAATCGTGAATATTGTATTTCTCTCGATCGTGAAAGCTTGCCTTACCTTCCTTACTGTACTCATGCTGAAATAGTGTGTGTCGAACTGGATAAAGAATTGAAGATTGAACCCAGTAATCCAATTTGGAATGCTGAGAACGGTCATAAGGCGTGTCTTAATGCTTCGGCTTAAGATTCGATTATTCATTAAACCAAACCAACTAAACCATAGGGTTGCATCAACCTTATGGGGTTGTGCTCCCTGTCTTCGGAGGACACAACCATGCAACTATCATCTATCTTACCTAAATTCTTTTCTCCAAAAGCTCAACAACCTGTTAAGCCACAGAGAACCGTTTCTAAAAACGCACCTCAATGGAAAGAACTAGGAAAGTTATCTCGTAGCGGTGTACGCGGTATTTTCTACTCAGTGGACTGTACTGTTTATCTGGATACCGGTGATGTGATTATTCTTGATACCAAGATTCATTCACGCACAAACAACAATCGCCAAAAAATCTCTGCAGAAGTTCACAAATGGGCTTCATACCGTGGTTTTATCAAAGCAGGCGAATGTATCGCTATCCGTTAATTTCATCGCAACAATCCCAATCCGGGCATACTTCCCGGTAGGGAAGCTATGTCCACCAACTCAATAAAGTCTGTGGAGGACATACACATGATCGTAAACAAAACTATTGGTAAATTTGAGACTAACCACTTCTCACTGAATACTCTTGATGATTCTCTTTTTGAGGTTTTCGAGACAGCTGAGCATGAAGATTCTAGCTACACACTGACTAAATCAGTGGCGGTTAAAATCACGGAAGATCAATTACCAAAAAACTTCTTTACCACTCACCGTTATTCTCACAACAAAGTCGAAGGGACTGAGGTGTCTTATGGCGTCAACATCGATTCTCGACGTGGCCTAAGCATCGATATTAACTTCGCGTATTCGCTTCATATAAGCCGCCGTCGAAATGAAAAAGGACAGCAACTTATACGTGATACTGTTACTACTGAGTTTAACAAAGTGAATTTTCTTCAAGCTGCCAAGGACGCTCTTACCGGAATAATGGAAAGAAACATCCAAGAGCTGAACCATGAAGAAGAACAGCAAGTACATCGATTTTTTGAGAATAATGCGGCTAAATCTGCAGAAAATCTTCTCATTGAGTCTGATTGTCAAGAATGGAAGTTTCTTAAAGAGCAAGAAGAGCAGTTAACTGCAACTCTCGCTAAGTTAAAAGACCGCCAAGCTGTTCTGCGTAAAGAAGCCTTAAGGAAAAGTTTGAAAGAAGATGAACGCGAGTTTCCAGAAAATATTCAGAAGTTATTCGATGACTATCTGATGAATGTTCCTGGTATCAAACAGCGTAGAATGTTCTCATACTAATCTTTTTAAATATTTGACCACCCGAGGGTAAACATCACCTTTGGGTGTGGTGTTTTCTCTCATAACCAACCAAACCTGTGGAGAACACACCAATGTCTATTGAATTAATCGTTTTAAATGCTGATAAGTTTGTAAAAGAAATCAATGACTACATTGATGGATCTGGCGTGAAGCTTATATTTCATTCGGATTATACGTTTGAGTTTAAGCACCGAACATGCCTGTTTACAAACGACGCTATGATTCCGTCGAAGATGTTACAGAAGAAAGTGAAAGAGTTATTTAAGCAATTTTTCACTGGCTACTTACCTCATTTCAATAATGTAGGTAACACATTCTGGCCTGAGCTAGAAAGCCGCTTCATAGTCAATGTCTACGACAATAAACGTCACGTACATCGTTATAAAGTTCTATCAACCACTAGCTCATTGGACTCGCCGCTGAGTAAGGAAGTACTTGCCTTATTTGGTTATAAGCATAGTTCAGAGTGTAAGGTCATCCAATTTGAGCGTTGCACTGGTGGTAATGCCACAATGCTCAAGACCATCGAACCATCTATGTTTAATGCTCTTATGGAAGACAGCGAGAATTTCACTGTGGAATATAATCCTCAGATTGATAAATCATTCAAGCTGGTTTCCGAGCGCGACTTAGATGCCGAACTGGATGAAGAACTAAACGCAGCGATCAGCTAATTTAAACTACAAACCAACCTAGAGGGTTACACAATACCCTCATGGGTCAGTGTTTCCCTCTTACTAAATTCCTGTGGAGGAAACACTCATGTCAACAACACGTATTTTTCTAGACCGTAAATCAAAAACTATTGTTCATGCCATTGAAGAAGAACGCCAAAGCTTCCGCGATATGCGAGCTGGCCTTGAACCTGAAAAGCAATTTACTTCCATTAGCCGAGTATTACTCAAGCAAGGAAGTCGCCAACAGGGAAGGGGAAACGACGTTTTTAACGAGCTAATGAATGAGGGCCAGTTTGAAGAGGTAACCGCGGATTCACTCATTGTTAAGAAGCAACTTTCTGACACTGACCTGGATTTCGTTACCGGTAAACTTCTGGCAAAACTTGGTATGACGGGTGCTAAGAAATTTGAATATGCCAGAGCGATTATCGCTGCCTTGGATGTCGGAGAATCACTTATAGAAAATACACAATCATGTACGGCACAGCCACAAAGTGAAGACGAAATGAGCTCAACTATTCGTGAGTTGATTCTTGTTGAAGCTAAAGTGGTAGCAGATGAATTTGATAAAGAAGGCTTAATCGACTGGCGAGTTCGTGACTCACTTATTGCGAGATTTCGCTTAAGTGTACGCCGTCGCCTTAGAAATGTTGAAGGGCATAACTTTGTTACCACTTCGGTCAACAGATGCCTGGATCAATTCTTAACGTCACAACCTGCCTAATCAAACTCTCTGTGGAGCAATAACATGAAAAAATTTAACCATGCATTAAGTACTCACCGCACCGTTCAACTGATGCGCGAGGCTATTGATATTACCAAAGAAGAAAAGGGTTTCTATCGTAAGCTATTTGTGATTTCTGGCTTTAATCAAGGGACAATGTTGATGTTGTTCGTTGTTGCCTACTTTGCGATTAATTTCACAATGATGATCACTGAGAAGCTTATATGGGGAGATTCGTTTTTAAATCCGGTCGACCCTATTATGAACATGATATTTATCGGTACTTACGTTAGGGCAACCAAGCGACTTAGTAACCTGATGATTGAATGTGCCTTACAAGGTAAAGCCCCTGAGCCAGAACCAAGCCAGCCAAAATCGGCCGGATTGGTTTTAGTTCCTTCCGCGAAAATCAAATAATGTAAAACCAACCAACTCCCAAAGGGTAACGCTTCCCTTTGGGAAAGTGTTCCCTTTGGTAACAACCAAATACTGTGGGGAATCACTATGTCTATTAAAACTGTTATTGAAAAGATGAAAGAACACGCTGAATCAGTCAACCTTCCTAAGTTTTACAAGGAAGACTTGGATATTGATTTCAGTAATTTGAAGAAGTATGGCAACCGTGAGTACGTATGGATGCTTCGAGAGTGTGGTTCGTTGCTACTTCCATTACGGATTGGCGCGTCACCGTTCTTACTCGAGTACTACATGCGTCAAGATTCGACTGCACGCTTCTTTCATGTCAAAGGGTATGATGAAGTCACCTTTAAGGAGTTAAAGCACAAAGATGTTGAGTCTTTGATATGTAAGCCACCAATTGAATTTGGCTTGATACTTAACTCTGATGACTTGATCGCTAAGGTGAGGAAAGTACTTAATGATCGCAATGTTGCCTCTAGTGGTCTTGTGACAAAGGAAATCCCTACAACACCCACTCATTGGAGTGAATGGCTGTCATTCTTCAACGGTAATAACGACGTCATGACGCAAGTTATGACTCGCGCTATCAAAATGTTGAATGAATTTTCCAGTCGCCCACGACTTTCACGAGTCGCTTAATCAATAACAACCAATAACCCAGAGGGGCTACCCTCTGTGGGTTAGCTCCCTCGCAATTCTGTGGAGGAATTAACCCATGTCAGATAAGTGCGTATCTATCGCTCGTTTTATCGAAGATCGATTCAAAACCAACTATGCAAATCTTTCAGAACTCGCGTCATTTGTGAAGTTTGAAGCTGATGATATAGGACAAGTCTTTGCTTTTGATTTTGTTCCTAAAAACAAAGTGAAACTTAGCTCTCAAGGTAAGTATTCTTTGATCAGTGAGTTGTTCACCGGTGTAAACCTTTGGACGTTGCTCGATAACATTGATGATTTTGATTTAATCGTTGGTAAGAACTCTGTTGTACCAACAGACGATGAAATTTACTGTCGTCCTGTCGTTACTAACACTCCGATTTCATACTTGATCCCGGAAGTGTCGAGAGTATTGAAAGCGAAAATTGCTAAAGTTCGTAATGAGTTGGAAGCTGCAGCAAAACAGCTGGCCAACAATCTGTATATCCATAATTCAAGACACGGTGAGACACACATGTTACGTACCATCAAGCATGGTCGATGTGAGTTAGAGATCCGTAAAGTTCATTTGGATTATGAGATTGAGGACTACGCGAACTTTGACCGCGAGCTTTTATCACTTCAAAAAATATATCAACGTGATGGTGAGTTATTCACTATGTGCTTTGAGTTGAAGTGGGATGGCGAAACGGTGCAGCACACAGCTCTTGAAGGTTTCATTATGGATTTGGGCAAAAACCCATTAGCTCTCTACAAAAGAGCAGTTCGTATGCAAATCGATAATGTGATGCTTTGTGCCCGCAGCAAACTTATAAGCAGTGGAAAAATTCTAAGCCGAGATGTTAAGCAAGATCGCGCATTCTTTGGCTCTTTGAATATTGGCACCAACGCTTAGTACTTACATTTTAACTACCCCGAAGGGATAACCCCTTTGGGCTATTCCTTCATAAATTCTGTGGAGGAATAACCATGTCTTTATCTACTTTTGTGAAATTGTCTTATGGCCTTAACCCGGCTGAATTAGTACCTGTATCAGTGCAACCAATGAATGAACAACAACGTGAGATTGCTCAGGAAGTTGTTTTACCAAAGCGATGCTTTGATAACAGCATTCAATTGGCCATGCATCTCGATGCGACTTATGTCTTAGGGGTGTATCAAAGCATCATTCCTATTGAACATGCCTGGCTTAAAGTTGGTGACACGTACATTGACCCAACCCTTGAAACGGTAATCGGTGATGTCAGTGGAGAGTATTTGTCTCTTATGGAAGTGAAAGCTTCTGAACTGATGGATCTTGTAGAAGCCATTCAACGGTATTCCGGTGATGATGCCGCGTACCCGCCGATGTTCCATACGATTAGAACTTTCCCGGAGTTTTCTCATTTGTTTATTTCAAACAAAGACAGGCTTCGTTTCTTATCGTGTGAATCGCTCCAAACAGCGTCATAACGACGTTTCTATCTAGTAATTAACCAAACCCATGAGGGATGAATACAACTCCCTCACGGGCTAGTTGTGTTCGCTTTCCCCTCACAAACAATTCTGTGGAGGAATTAAAATGCAAGCAACAAACAACAACACTACTTTTTCAGATACACCTGCATGCGTACTAAACGATGTTTATGACGTACCAATGCCTGGTGATTTTGTTGAAGTAATTGATTCTTTTGATAGCCAAGCTCCTGCCGGTTGCTTTGGTGTCATCTTAGGTTTCAAAAACAATTCTAAAGATGAATACGACATTTGCTTTAACCCGACTCGCGCCCCTTGGGGTGGTAAGTTTACTGATGCTCAGATTACTGCAGCTGGTGGCTCAACTTACCCAATGGTACCGACTGAGTTGCTTAAAGCTACGTCTACGGTAATGGTGAAGGAGTTTCTAACCAAAACACCTTACATTCACCCAGTGAAGAACGTTGTTAAGGTATGGACTATCAACCTGTGCGATTACGATCGTGCCGGCATCCGTAGTTCATACATTCAGCGTTACGCTCACTAAACCGATTCAACTTTAAACCATCAACCTAAAAGGGAGTGTGATTATCCCTTTTGGGGATAGTCCCTCCTGAATAACAATTCTGTGGAGGAATTATGACTACAAAAACACTAACTGCTTATTTCAACTCTCAACTCAAAAGCTTAGGTTACGACGATATTGCTCGAGAAAATAACACCACTTGGTCACTTAATTATTGCCAAGGCGATGGTGTGTTTTTCCCGGAAGCAAAACTTCACTCTGATGATGCGAAAACATTATGTGATCGCCTTATGACGGGTAAACATCGCGCAGCCGTGAAACGAGCTATTGATAAAGACATCGAATTTTCCGCTGGTGGTAAATACGATGCCGAGTATGAAGATTGGAGAATGTCATCAGATCCTACGCCACTCGAAAGAGAGGCATGTGATTTGTTTGTCAAAGCTATTAAGCAAGACCTTACAGATTTGGCCGCTAGGTTCGAGTCTGAGGGTTATGCGTTTCTTGAAGCTACACCAACCGAAGATGAACCTGAAATCGTGTCTACACGTCACCTGGGGCGCCTTCGTGTGGTTGTTAGCAAGTGCAATGAAGATTGGTTTGACCTTTTTGGCTGTGATGCCGAAGAGGACATCCAAAACGATACCGAAGTAATGCAATCCATCATTAAAGGTGAACTCAAGTTTTTCAGTTTGAAGGTAGAAGTTTTTGACCTGACAACTTTAGATGAATTTGAGGACTACGATGCTCTGGATAGCTTAGCTACAAATTACTTAGGCGGTTGCGTATTGGGAATAAATGAAGATTTTAACGCTTCTTTTCGCTGCGAAGTACGTGGGCAAATTCATGAATTGGTAAGTGAATGTCGAGTTTTACTCGATATGGAACGACCAGAGCGTGAGGCCTTCTTTGCAGCAGTTCGTGAGCAAAAGCGATTAGCACTTTTAGCTGAACGAGATCGCCAAGAAAGCGAACGTCGTGCAGCTGAGTTAAAAGCAATTGCAGAAGCCGAAGAAGCTAAAGAGCAACTTGAGATGGCTAAATGGAGCGGAATGGTCTTAGACAATTCAGTATCTGTTCACTCAAGTGCAAGTATCTAAATTTTCAATTAATAGCAGGAAAACAATTATGAAATTCTCTACATACAACGAGTTTAAAAAAGAAGTAGTAAACCTATTGAAATCACGCCTTGGCGTGAACGATGGTGACATCGATGAAGTCTCTTTGCGAGATTCCTTCGAGTCAGGTTGGTTGCCCTCTGATCATGTTGATTTAGTAGCGGCGAATATCTAACACCACATTTCAATCACACTAATGCCCGTTCGGGGAGTTTCCCGGATGGGATACTCCTTTGTTCAGGCTGGGGAGAAAATATGACTATAGCGAACAAGCCTCAAAGTGATTTTTTTCACAAGGTTGAGGAACTGTTACAGCAACAATTTGGGATAGGTATCGATGATGTTGGACCTGAAATGGTTGAGTCGTGCTTCGCGGGGAATGAAACACCTGCAGAGTGCGTTGGCCAACTGGCATCAAAGTACGAGTTAGACGAAATCTAATTCAACTTAACTATCTATTTCAATAACTAGTCAGTTTCAGTTCTACGGACCTGAAATAAAACACACAACCTCTTTCAAAATGGAGCAGTAACTTAAAGAAGTGCGAAGTTTAGGGCAGGGGAAAAGGACAATAAAAATATGAAAAGCAATAACAATACTAATTCAGCTAAAAAACTAATTTTGGTTTCTGCAGTGGCATGTGTCATTTCAGCAGCTGACGGTTCTGAATTTACGAATGTCTTTGAGGCAAACGTAAAAACTCTATCGTTTTTGGTCATTGTAATGGGGTTAAGTGCTCTGGCACTTATTAAACCTCAGTTTGTTAAGGAGTGGTGTTCTAAGGCATCAGTTACGCTTGCTGTGCCACTAGTGGTACTAAGTGTTCTGAAGGTATTTATTGCCTACGCAGTAGAGCCTATGTGGTCTGTTATAGCAGTGTCTATCTTCATTAGTCTGAGTGTTCAGATCATTGCTGATATACGCATCGTAACACCACAGCTTCGAGAAGTATTTGTTGTAAAAAAGAAAGTAAATTAAATCAAAATATCCCCATTTGGGAGCATAGCCTCCCATATGGGTTCGCTGTGTCTCTCACCTGGGTTTCAATAACGTATAGGTGAATATTATGGCGAAACATAAAAACAGAAAAAACAGAAATACACGTCGCCAAAACGCTCTTCAAAAGAACGATAAACGACGTCAACAGAAAAACAAACAGCTGAGAAAGTCGCAGCAAGCAGATTTGGGTAATTTCCTATCTGCTACTGCAGCTAACGCAGCGGCAGCTGGACTTATAGGTATAGCGGTTACGAGTGGAGACAATATCGGCTTAACTGTCGGATTGATTCTTATCGCAATCAGCCTTGGTCTATTTTGGCTATCTCTGATAGTTAAAAGGCTGTAGTAAATAAAAAACCCGTAGGTTGTCCTCTAATGAGGCGCCTACGGGTTTTTTTTTGGTTCAAATATATGGGGAGTTACACGTTTGTTTGCGGCATATGCTTGTCCGGGCTTCCATTATTATCTGGCCATATCTCGATAGCATACTGTGTTCGACCCTTATGACGATTTTTCTGATGCAGGAATAAAACGATGCCTGAGTCATAGAATGCGTCAACGAGCTCTTGAACGTTGTTGCTAACGACTAAAAGCGTGATTGGAGCTGTCAAACGGCCAAGGTTATCAAAGGATTCAAAATGCTCGCGCATAATGAAAGCAGTATTCTCGGCTGTAGCTTCGTATGTGCCTTCTGTTTCCCAATCTCGGTCCAAACCCCATGTAATTTCCCAACCAGCTTCTTTTAGCTTATCGCCGGCATTATTGATACGGCGTTTGTAGCTGCCTGGGAATCGTTTTGCGTGCTCAACTTTCTTCTGATAAGCCTCAATAACTGACTCAAGACTTTTCTCCATGTTACTCAGCATTCCGTTCTTTATGCCGTTTGAAGCCCAGATGTCCAGTTCGTCTTTGAAGGCGTTTCCAAATCGACCAGATTTAGCCGCTTGAATCGCCCATTGGCCAATGAATTTATTCGCTGCTACACGGTTTTTAGGTGGGTTAGGGTACTTACGCGCAATTCCAAGAGCGACAAGGGCGCACCACGCGACGTGCGCAAGCTTTGCTGGATTATCGTGTCTTAAACTTAAACTCATAATACTGTCTTTCTGGTTAGGTTTTTATCCATTATACAACGAATATTGAACATGCAAGACCTTGGTTGTTTAAAAATCTAGTGTTATAGTGAAAGGCAGGTATTGGTAGGAGAGCAGAATGATTGTCATCCTAAGTGTTGTAGTAGTAACCTTGATTATCATTACCCTTTGTATTCGTTATAGAAATATCCGTTTCCTTTCTAACTTTGGTAACGGTTGCTTTATCGGTTCGATAGCAGCATTTTTTTTCGAATGGACAAACAATAATAATCAAGAGGTTCTGGTATACCTCGCCCTTATCTTTGTGGCAGGGATTATATCAAAATTGGTCGCTTTATACCTTGGGCGACGCGAAATGAAAAAAGGCTAGAGAGCAAATGCAATCTAGCCTTTTTCTGATCAGTAACTTAGTAAAATTCTTTCGTCTCACCATCAGTGTCATTAAGCATATCTAGCATTTGTTTAACGACTATATCCGCCTTATAGTAGTCTTGCTTCGGCATCGATAAAGTATGGATGTTGAGACTACTAAGCAAATCGAGCGCTTCAAGCGTCTTTGATTCAGACTCGTTATACCAGTCTCGGCCACCAGCAGTCACAAAGAATGCCAATTGTGGTTTCAATGTTCTTGGGTCCAGAAGCAGTATATCAATTGCCACATCAGGCACATCTTGCTCAATCTTGCTAACTATTGTCTTTAAGCTCGTACCGAACTGGACTAGGTAACAATCACCAAGTTGCTCATTCACATCCAAGTACAGCCGCATTTCGGACTCTGTTTCACCGATCGTTCTAGTGAGATACTTTGCATCCGATTTAGATTTTTTTGGCTTATTCTTTCCCATACTTCTTTTTACTATGTGGTATATCGATATTAAAGCGACCGCCACGAGAAGTAGGACAGCTGGGTAGTTTGATACTATATTCATATTTAAACGCTCAATTTAGAACGTGTAGTTTATATCAGTCTTTACATTGTTCCAATTTATCTAAGAACCCAATCTCTTCGCTTGAATACAATTCACGCACAGTAATGCTTTTTGGGTGAAGATTGAATCCAAGTTTTCGAGCTAAGACTGGATCTAATAACGCGGGTTCATCACCTTCAAGTTTTGAGATAATCTCAATGTTTTTGATTTCTCCTGTCGCCGCAGAACTAAATTTTACCCTTACATTATCTAGTTCTTCGACGTCGAGCTCTAGCGAGTTGTTCGCTTTACCCAACTCAATAGGAATACCATCGACATAAGCGCAGAGTGTTACTGTGTTCGTGACCTTGCAAACTGTCATGACCTGGAGCGTAGTTTCGTTTTTCAAATCCATCTTGTGCTTCACTCTTGTTAGTTGATTTGAGTCTCTTACTGCTTCTTTGTGTACCAGCACAATCTCTTTACCGGTTATCTCACAAGATTTATAAGCAATATGCTTTTCCTCTGTTGAATAAAGAGGGTTTACAACGTAGGTGTATGGTATTGCTCGGTTAAATGTCTCGTTCAACAGCTTAATTCGCTCTTCGAGACTACATGTGGTTCTGTCGCAACCGTCGTAATAAATGTCCTTGATATACACGGAACCATCGGCAGCCAGTTGTACATCTACAATCAGTTTACGACCTCTCAAGTACTGGTTGATTTTGCAAAGTACCGCCATGTTGCGCTGGTTTACGCAAATGGGGATACCTGCTGGGCTCATTACTGAAATTGCATATTGAGCGTCCGAATCAAAACTCACTAAGGCGTCGACACCATATGCGGGAACTACTTGTACCGCGTAATTGTCGCTACTGAACTTGTCCTTTAGTTCATGCTCTTTAACTTCATCCAATCCAGTAACTAGAGGGTAATTCGTTTTGTCCCCGTTGTTTTCAAACTTGAACGGCATTGTCGAGTCAATGATGATCGACCCCTCTTTGATGTAGTTATTCACCACTGACTTAAACATCTCAAAGATGATGTTTGATGGTATTGGTTTTGGTGTGGATGGGTGAAAACTTTTCTTTAGTTGGCCACCGGCAGTAACTTCCGTGAGCTCAATAATATGTCCTTGGCTACCGCGTTTTGTTTCAAGTTCAAACGTTTTTCCGTCTTTAGTGGCCAATGCAACAGTTAATGCTTCGTTGTTTACCATTGGGTGCCTCAGATCATTGAATGCCAGGCGCGCACGCCATAATGTTCAAGTGCCGTGGAGCGCAGACAGCAAGAGCATTACTGGTATGCTTGAATGTACAGTTAACTTTAACTCCATCGAGCATGTCGATTGCAGCTTCATGACCCACAACTGTTTCAACTGCCTGCGAAGCAACGGCGACCAGTTTATTCAGCGCTTTTTGAGCATCTGCCGCGGTCGCTGCCCCAGATGATTTAAGGAACAGGGCGATGGCTTTTTCAGCCAGGATTTGTGTTTGAGAGCTAGAATGCATAGTTGATATATCTCATTTTGTTGGCCCCGGCTAACCGGGGCAGATAAATTAGTATTGTGGCTGGTGGTAAGGCATTTCTTCGTAATACGGTAAATGTTCATCATGCCCATTTACTAACGGCTGCGTGTCATGCATTGGAACGTTGTCCGTATTTGCATCTATACCTTTCAAATAATCCTGCATAGCACTTAATCGCATTGCGATTGGGCCAGTGCTGTTTATCGGCCAATCTTTGAAGCCTTGTCGAATGATGCTTTTAGCGACCATCTGTTCAAACCAGTCGTTCCATACTGCACCAAATGACAAATTCCGCACCTTGTTGATCAGGTCCATGCTTACTGGAGTGCAAATAAAACTTCCGTCAGGGCGGCGAGCAAGACAATAGCCACCAACAAGTTCGCCACGAGCTTTAGTATCGAACGGGTTATATTCGTGAATAGGTTTTGTGAATCGGTCTACCCACTTGAAGTCATCATTTTTATACACCAGTTCGGCAACAGCACTATCGATTGCGCCGCTGTCTATACCAAGGCGGCGAAGACCTTTGTACGAAGGTTCTAAGTGACACTCAACGCGCTTAAGGTTTTTGTTCCACCGTGGGACCAAGTATGCAAGACCAAGCTGAGGGTTAAGAGTCAGGCCGCTATTGGCAACGAGAATTAGTGATTTTTTAATAGACTCGTGTGTCGCATAGGCGAGGCTGTAATCTTTGTTGTTTGAATTGTTGAAATTCACTTCGATTAATTGCTTTGCATAAATAGCCTCTTCGTAGAAGCGAATGTCTAACCCTGAACTTTTAGCAATTTTGTCGAAGGATTCCTTGGCGCCATCGAGCACATTAGAAATTTCAGTAAAGTTTGCTGCCGGCAAATTGGATTTTACTTGCTGGGGGCGTTGATCTTGAGCCTGCCACTGCGCAGGAGCTTGACCGGCACCTCTGACTTGTTGACTCCCTTGCACACGAGCCGGTGGCTTATTAGCTGTGCGTGTTTGTTGATGGGGAAATGTTTGAGCAACAGGATGTGCTACTCGAGATTGAGCAGTACGCGCATGTTGACGATTCTCTTCCATAACTGGACGTGTGTTGTTATATCGACCTTGCTCCATTCCTGTATAGCCAGAATGGTGTTGCGATGTATTACTCATTACAAAAATCCTTAATTTATACCTGTAATCAGAATTCTCTGATGCTTTCAAAATCCCGCAAGTGGCCGCTATGTGAAATAGAGCCCTTGAGTAGTGGCGGTTTCTTGGTGGTCGGTCAAAGGTGTCTCAACGATTTCTGGTTTTGGTGTGCGCTTGAAGTAAGCCTCTGCTCGAGTGCGATGGCCATTGTTTGGTTCTGATTGACGTGACGAATTGACGATTGCTCGACGCTCCGTTCTTTCATAAAGGTCTAAGTCATCATCTGACAAATATTTTGCTGCTTTTGATAGTCGGCCGTGCTGAGCGCTAGCCAGAGAATGCAATGAACGCTTTAGGACTTGTTTCTTACGGAATTCATCAGCAAAGACTCCAAACCAAGCTTCATTTCCACTAAGCAAAGCTATTTGGTTGAGCTCGTCAGCTTTCATTAGCGTGGTGAGATAATCACCATTAGGAGTGCATATTGTGCATAAAGAACCAACAACAGGCCCACGGTCACCAAAGAGATTGGGTATCTCAATTTGTGGCTTACTGGTTAAATCATTGCTAAGTCGCACTTTGTCCTTTTCATGAATAACCCAAGTGGTCACATGCGACAAAGCGCCAGCTTCGGCACATAGATGAAGTAGACCTTTGTAAGTCACGTGCAATTTAGCAATAGCTTGCCCGGTTGCACTCATTTCACCCACTACCATTGCATGGTCAAGTGACGGTGATAAAGACAAACCAAGTGCACCTGCATTAAACAGTGCATGCGCGATGCTTTCAGGCCTTGTTTTTGACAATGGAACACGGCCACTTTGAGAGTTGGAAATTAATCGCAAGGCGATTCGGGATTCAACATTAAAATCCAAATGTTTGAAGTCGTTTTCACTTACGATATTGAGATAGTCATGTTTTATCTGATTAATGGCGAACTGGTATTGTTTCATTGCAAATTCCTCTCTTTACGAAAATTAGAACCCAAGTTTCAAATCGCGCTAGTCATTATTTTTTTCTAGCGCACCAAACGTTACTGTTTGCTAAACAAGGCTAAATCGATAGATTTTGTGGCTTTTTGCAATTCTGAAAGAACCGAGCAGGGCGGGGCTATTAAACTCTTGAGTGCTCTTTTAAATACATGTCGTTTTGCGAAGTCAGGCGTCAACGCCTTTAGGTCACCTGTACTCAGTCGAGAAAGCTCTTTTAGTTCATTAATAGTGATCGTCGTAAGCAGTTGATCGCCACACGGTACTTCAATGATACAGATAGCACCTTTTATCATTTCACTCTTTACGGGCGGTCTTACAGCTGTGTTTGTACCGAGTACGTTACCATTCCAACTGATTCCTTCATCACCAGTTACAACATCAAGGGTAGTAATCTTGTACTCATTCACGCGTGACATCGTTGCTTCTATGCCGGCCAGTGAGACATCGATGTAATACTCTTGGGAATTATTTGTCGCGTTATAGGCAGTTAAAGAAGCGAGTCTTTTTTCTGGGCTTAGAGTTAAGCCTAAACGAGCTACATGAGTAATTGCAGTAATAAGGCTCTCAATAGTATCTGAACCCATTACATGGCTACGTTCAAGGTTAGGTACCAATTGATGTATAAACTCAACTTCGACCTTAGTGTTTAATAAGCAATTAATGGAATTTTCGTTGTACACGTTTTTAATGTCTTCTATGAGATTCTGATAGTGGCTTTTCATGTCTACATCCGTATTTGAAATATGTAATAACTAAAATATTATAGATTTCAAAACGCGCCATAATGAAAGCGTGATAATGTAACTATATTAGCGTATTCAAGATTGATACAATGTTTCAAACTTAAACCACGGAAGTCCTCAGTCCTGGGCAGTTGATCTGCGGGATATGCTGGCAATACACGGTATAAATTTTTTTAAAAAAATTGGTTTTTGGGGGGTTGCGGGATCTGACATTGAGTTGATGATTGTCCGGTAATCCAACGAAAAGGAAATGGTTATGACATTCGTAAAAACAAACGTATCGGCTATCTCTCTACTTGCAGCAATCATTATGGCTGGTTGTTCGAGTACTCCTACAGAGCAGTATCAAGAGAAGCTACAACAAGAAAAACAGGTGAAATACAGCAAAGAAGAGCAGAAGTTTAATTCTGTTCCAAGCTGGTTCCTAAATGCACCACAGAACGATGATCAAGGCATTTATGCTGTTGGTACTGCCACCAGCAATAACCTACAGTTCTCAATGAATCATGCAAAATTGAATGCTGAATTCACTCTAGCTAAAAACCTAAGCCAAGAGGTTTCTGGTCGTGAACGTGCATTTATGCGCGCAGGATCTAACGGTAATGTAGAGTCAGATTCAGAGTCAGTAGTGACGAAGTTTGTTGATTCTGCAGATATTGTTGGTGTTTCAACCGTCAAAAATGAAGTTGTACTGATCGACGGCCAATACACCGTTTACACACTTCTGCACTTGTCATACGAGAACCAAGCAAAGATCCTCGCTCGTAAGGCTGGCGATACGACTCAAGCTACAGCAGCCAAAGCCTATGAGGAAGTTGAAGCCGAAGTGCGCCGCCGTGCTGCAGAACGCCACCAATTGGAAGTAGATAAAGCTGCCGCAGCTGCAAAGGCAAAAGCAGAGGTTGAGGCAGAAGTACAGGCCAAGGCTGAGGCAGCAGCTAGTAAGCAAGCGAAAGCAGAGAATGACACTCGAAATAACGAGTTAACAGCATCTGCTACATCGCTAATTCAAACTGTTGAAAGCAAGATTTAACCGTGATCGGACGTAATCATGTCATAAGCGCTGGTGCGGCTTGGTTATTGGCTGAGCCGTACCTATTGAATTACCAACCGCAACCGTTTGAATCAGCTGTAATGTTCGTAGCGGTGCTTTTCGGCTCATTGCTTCCTGACATCGATTGCCCTGAGAGCATTATGGGACGGCGAGTGAAGTTTATCTCTGTACCATTAAGCTGGTTGCAAGGAGATCGTGCTTTGCTTCCTTGGAGTGAAGATACGCACAGTCGCGGTATAACACATTCAATTTGGGCACTTGCCGCTTGCTTCTATTTTCTAGCAGGCCAGTTAGGTATAGCAGCTGCGGTATGTTTTGGATTTGTCGCCCACTTAATAGGAGATGCATTAACACCTGCGGGAGTTCGTCTATTTTGGCCACTGACAATTAAAATTAGAAGCCCAATATGTTTTAGGACTGGAGGGTTCATTGAGTACTTATTTACGACAGTTCTAGCAACGGTTGCAATAGCCGTTTGGCTCGGATACGACGTATTGAACATGTTATACGGGTTAATTGAAACCTATTGATTGAGAAGGTGATAATGCATGATCAATGAAAGCATTACGGGTGTAATAAACATCAAGGGAATCATTCCTCAGTTCGCTTTGAAGGAATTTGATGCTGATGGTCAATTAGAAGAAGCTTCACCCGAAGATATGATAAGCCTTATTTCAAGCGTGACGTCTGAATTCGGTGAGGGTGGGTTACGCTATTCCTTTAATCCCAGTGGTCGAGACTTACAGATAAAAGTTGTTGACCTAGATGTTGAAATTCAGGTGTCTAATTTGAGTCAGCATATCGACTGGGATCTGGAAACAAAGTCGGACTTTTTACTACTACGCTCGGTTATGCCAAAGCACCTGATGTTTGACAGTGAAACGGTAATGGCCATGAATGAGGCTCACCCAAACATTAAGCTGTACCTAAAAAATGAAAGGCTAGTGATCGAAGAAGCCTACTATCTTTCATATGGCGTTTCCATATTGAATTTAATGGACCGATTAAGTGCCTATTTGAACACTTTAAGCACTGTCGAATAATTGAAAAACGCTATATTTATTGAATTCATTGACACGATTCAATGAATAGCGTTTTAATACAAGAACTGAATTTAGACCCTGATAATCAAGGAACATAAATGAATAAGACGCAATTAGTAGAAGTTATCTCTGAAAAAGCAGACATCTCTAAAGCAGCAGCAGCTCGCGCACTGGATGCAATGCTAGAAGGCATTACCGAATCGCTGGCAGCTAAAGAACCAGTGCAGTTTGTGGGTTTTGGTACTTTCAAAGTAAATGAGCGCGCTGCCCGTACAGGCCGTAATCCAAAGACTGGTGAAGCTATTGAGATCAAGGCTGCGAGTGTACCTGCATTCACAGCTGGAAAAGCATTGAAGGATAGTTTAAATAAGTGATTGAAATTCAATAAAAATGCTCGCTATTTGGCGAGCTTTTTTATACCTGAAAAATGAGGGTTTTACAAGGAGTCGGCTAAATCAACATACAAATTTTTGGTATGAACAAGCTGGTGGACAGACGGGGTAATATCTTCGCTAATGTCGATGTCGCGGAATCTTTTCTCACGAACAATTGAGCTGCTAATGTTGCTGATCTCAGGGTTTACCAGCAAAGATATGCGGCCGACTAGGTGCGATGTATCACTCGATGTAGAAAACTTGGCAATGAGTTCGGGTTTTACAACGAGAGTTACATCTGCAGAAGGGTACTCAGATTCAATGTATTCAATCACCTGACTTGTTTTTACGTAGGTGCCATCAGAGTGAATTAAATGCTCTATAGCGTGCACTGAGGCGTTGTGAGCTGATATGTCACATAGGAAAGCTTCAAGCATATCAATTCGGATTCTGTAATCTGTCAGTCGTTCATTACGAGCGTAAGCCTGAATTGGCACTAGAAACACCCGATCGTAATTGTTCAAGCTCTCTATCAATTGCGAATGGCCAATAGTGGGCGGGTTGAATGCACCAGGCACGACGGCGATTTTCTCTTTCATATTTCCTCTAGCGGTTGCATTACTAATCATACTCTCAACGCTAAATGTTGAACGTGAAGTATTATAGAGGTATTTCAGAATAAGTCATGTGCGGTAAGTGTTATGTTTCGCAATAAAACTGGATTCAAACCTTTGAAATCATGCGAAAGGTAACAAAACAGTATTTCACACAATATTAAAGTTTATTCATATCTACATGCATATTAGAATTTCCATCAACAAGTTGTGCGATTTGAACAATTGAATAAATTAGTGGAAATATTGAGTTTAAGAAGGAACGAACCATTCATGCCACAGATGAAACCAATAACCGATTTAGAGCTGAGTTACCTGATTTCGTCAGAAGTTGGTGATCTGTATGGCAAGGCGATTGAATTCGCAAAAAGCATACCCGATTACTCTCTGATCCAGTACCGCCACATTATAGATGCGATGCTCACTCAATTAGCTGACCGGCATGAAGTTGAGTTTGACCGAACTGACTTAATCACTCGGATTGATACACTATTTGACTCACAACTGATCAATAAGACGACCAAAGACAGCTTTCATCAAGTGCGTATCCTGGGCAACAAAGGTGCTCATATTGAACGTGATGTGCCAAAAGATGGTAACGCTGTTCGTGATACATCTGAACAGAAAGAAATGATGGTTCAGTTGGTCGAACAGGGGCGTAAACACCTAATCTCTTTGTTTGAGGATGTAATACGTCTCGAAGACAGCAGCATCCGTTTGGGTGAGGTTGTAATGCTCGAGCTTTCTATCCAAGAGTTTCAAAAGGTAGTTGCTCAAGGGATTCTTACTTGCGACTTTGAAGCAAAAATGAAAGCAGCTTTGTTGGTCGATAATGCCGCCAATGAGCAAAGTGAGCGGGGCAGCTTACTTGTTTCAGCAAATGACTCAGCTCACTCTGAATCAATGAGAGCTGTGGCAATGAGCCTCTTTGATGCTTGTTGTACTTTAAGTGCCAACATAACGGTTGAGAAGGAAATCTATGGCCAATTAGATGAAACCAACCGTGAGTCTTATATTACGAAACACGCAGACCTTGAAGCGCTGTTCAACTATGCGTTAACTGCAGAGTTAGTCACTGATGCAAACATCAAAAAGAAGGTTGGGAGGCTTAAAGCAGCTGCGGAGCGCGGATTTGAACCGGCACAGTTATTTTACGCAGAAGAACTCTATTTTAATCAGGGGAAGTATGACGAAGCGTTGAAGTACTTTGAAATGTGTATTGATGGTGTAGAACCTGGCGTATACCTATCCCTTTATCAGTTCTTTAAAGATAAATCTAACCCTCATTTTGATCAAAAGCGTGCCTATGAATATTTAAATAGAGCAGTTGAAGAGGGCGCCCGGAGTGCAAAATCCACATTGGCTATGGAATATCTAAGTGGGGATTATTTGCCGCAAAATGATGCTTTAGCTCACACGCTGATAGAGGAAGCGGCACAAGAGGGTTGTAGAAGAGGGATGATGTTGCATGGGATGTTTGAAATCCAGAAGTTTGCAAAGCAGTTTGTGGCAATGGAACCGGAGAAAAAACAGAATCCTCACATCAAACAAGACAAGCTGGGCCCAAATGAACCTTGCTACTGTGGATCTGGTAAGAAATACAAAAAATGCTGCAAGGGAAAAATCCCAAAATTGCCGCATGATTTTTTCTATTAATTTGCCTACTTAGAATTTTCATTAACACTCTAAAAGAGCCAGCCTCGCAATTTGCGAGGCTGGTTGTAAATCCTTATTCGCTAAAATTCACTGCCGGCATCCATTCCGGGATAGTAGCGCGGCCAAAGAATGGCATTAAATCTTCTTTTCTCAATACCTTCTTCTCCTTAAGCAACTCAGACAGTTCAACTAATAGGATCTTGTTACTATCCATGAATTCCACCAGCTTTGTTGTATAGGCATCTTTTAATTCATTGATAGACTGGTTGTTCACTTCCGTTTCCAACAGTGTTTGTGGCTCATTGAAGTAGGGTAGATTTGAAAAACCTGAATTCAGGTAATGTCGAGCAACACTTTGATACCTCTCAATGTCACTGCCACCGCCATCTGCGTGTTCACCAAATACAGTACGTTCTGCGCATAGCCCTCCAAGTTTCAAGAGAATTTCAAATTCGAGTTCAGGACCAGTATTAAGGAGGTGTCCTGGGCGCGCGAAGGATACTTGGCCAAGAGTGCTGTCCAATCTGCTTTTATCGTTAATTGTCACTTTGAAGCTGTCAGGTATCCCCTCAGCTGCAGCGAACACTAGGGCGTGGCCTGCTTCATGAATGGACGCGGTATTAATGTCACGCTTCGTTGGGAATGGTGAAGATTGAGTTTTCACTAACTTTGCTTCTGCCATTCGACATTCACCAAGATTCGAGTACATGACACGAATAGGCATCAAATAGTTGATAGCATATGCGAGAATAACCCCGGCAAAAATCATTATCGACAATGACTGATTAGATAAGATCGCGTCAATGATAGAAGTCCAATCATTCTCGATAACATTAAGAATCAAAAATGTAGCTAGGAACTGCAGAATCATACTGTGATTTGAGAGCTTACTGCCAAGCAACATTGAAGTGACTGGGCGCATAGTGAAATTGAAACTCATAAAGCACACTAGCGTAAGGTAAAGGGGTGAAGATAGCTCAGTTAAATCCTTGGCAATGTACCAGCTGTTAAACAGGTATATAGTGAAACCAATACCCATGAAAAGTGAAAAAATAGCGCTGGCTACGTCACTGCTATTTTCTATTGGAACGGTAATAGATTTTACGAGGTTTGCTAATTTGCCTTGTAACTCTTGATGACGCTTTAGTTTCATTGGTACTCCGGGTTCTATTCACAGGTCTTTGCACAGAAAAAGTGGATAACTATTTAAGTGAGCGAAATGGTTGTTTGTCACTGTCACGTGTAATGATTTGCCCAGCACTAAAACTCTGATTTTGTGTGACAATCGGTTGGCTAAGTACGCCACTTTTGATTTGCCCGCTAGGAAACAATGTAATTTCCTGATTTGCAGCAAATACTAGTTGTCCATACTGAACTGGTGTTTGGTTTGGTACATATGAGCGGATTGCACCACCCTCATACCAACTGAGTTGGCCAATGATAGGGATGTTCATGTATCGGCTAGGGCGCGATAGATTCACACCTAGACTCTTGTCCACAGGATCAACAAAGTATGTGCTGCCGGCCGGAATTAAGATGTCGTGGCGCCATTCATCAGCAAGGGATGGTTGAGCTCTATTGTTGTCAGAAATAACTCTGCTGCATTGCTTCGATACACGTTCTTTCTGTTTGATCAGGCATTTTAGTAAGTGTTGAGTGTCTCCATCACTCGATGAACAAAAGCTACTAATTTCAAATTGGCAGTAGCGTTGAACTTGGTGTAATTGGAATTCACCTTTGACGGTTGCAATCTCTTTCACTTGTCCAATTATCTGGTCCATTCTTTCCTGGCTCATTGTACTTTTAGATTGCTGAGTTTGATTCTCTTGAACAGCTTTAGATTGGCGTTGTACTTGTGCCAGTATTTCCTTTTGCCAGTCATCTGTTTGCTCAGTTGAAAATGAATAACTGTACGTAGATACCAAGCTAAGGGAAACGCTCAGTAAAACGAATGAACGTCGATAGAGCACTTGAGGTTTTGTTTTATAAAGATCCAATATCACACCATACTACGCATTCAATAAGTGTAGTTATTATTGCATGGTTGATAGACGGTCATAAAGAAAAGTAGTGTAAAGAATTGGAAATAGTGGACATAAAAAGGCCTCCATCTGGAGGCCAATTCGACTTATTCTTCGTCTTCTGGTTCTAAGTTTCTAGCCAGGCAATCTTTATCGATATTTACACCTTTCTCGATAAGATCAGCAAAGTACTTAGGCGTTCTACCTTTACCATTCCAGCGATGTTCTTCGCCTTCACCGTCAATATGCAAGTATTTCGGTTTGCGAGGCTTCTTAGCTTCTTTCTTAGCTGCAACTTCTTGTGGCTTAGAACTAGTTAGATCAGATTCAGACAAACCACGCGCTTTCATAATCTCTTTAATTTCTTCGATATTGCGCTGTCTTTCGTCTTGAGCCTTGCGTTCTTCTTCTTCTTCAATCTGACGTTCTAGGATTAGTTCTTCTAAGCGCTCCTTCATAGCTATCATGCTTGTAGAGTCGACCGGCTTGAGATACTTACGCATACGTCGGATTCTACTCATGACACTTAGGAATTCAGCTTGAAAGTCTTCTACTGCTTCTTTTGGATTAGCCACCTTGCTCACCTCTATTCAAATAATTACTTATATCCGAATGAGAGTATATAGCAGTAGGTAAGGTAATTAAAATATTGGGGATTACTTACTTCTAACTTTTGCGTAATCGTTTAAAGAATTGTTACTTGGTTGCTTTGAATTAGTCATTTGAGCAGACAGCTCTGAGACTGGGCGGTAACCATCGATAGGGAGGAGTCTTACATTTTTTGGTATTTCATAACTGGCAGAACGACCGTCTGCCAGTTCGATAGAAGCGCTTTGAAATCGACCAAAGTATTTAGCAAACAATGATAAGTCATCGATCATGCCGGCTTCTGTTGCCAATTGAAAAAATTGCTTTCGTTCATCACCAAGTGACATTTTTAAGCACTAACTTGTTGTGATGCAATTAAGCTTTGCAACACGTCTGATGGAAGCTTACTTAGCTCTAGCATTTGGTTAGCACGAATTCTCGACTCTTCTTTTTTTGATTCATTTTCTTCAATTAGGTCGGCACACCATTCCTTAACGTCAGCTATAGATACCTTCTCCAAAATTCTGTTGATGATCGCAGGCTGAGTTAGACCAGTAGTTTTGCGAAATTGGTTAACGTTAGATTTAGCTTCCTTAGTAAATTGAAAGCTTGTTGAAGTAGATGACTCTGTAGACATATTGAAAACGCTAATTATTGAATGTGTGGTTAAGGATACATTTGATACAGGGGTGATTTCAAGTTGTAGATCTCATACGAAGAGTTTTGTCTTTGCAAACTGTCCGTTTGGCAATTACAGGCTTCTTAAAACGGATGTTGTGTTGATTATTATGAGTTTTTTCCGTAGCACGTCCGTGAACCAGAAAGTATTGAATTCTATGATACCTTTTCATTGATTGAATGCATACGCTAAGTGTAGAATTTGTAGTAGTGATTGAATGGAGAGGAAGTTGTATGTTTCAAACTGAAAAAATTTCTACAAAAAACTTAGCTCTAAAACTAGCGGAAAAAAATAATCATCTATCTGTCGATGAATGTGAGATGGCAATTAAAGTGGTACTTAATCAAATCGCTGGTGGTATTGAGCGTGGCGAAAGAACAGAGATAAGAGGCTTTGGTACCTTTTCCCCAGTCATCTACAAACCAGGCACTAAACGTAATCCGCGAACCGGTGAGACAGTTTCCACAGGTTATCGTGGAAGAGTTCATTTTAAACCTTCCAAAGACCTTAAAGATTCCGTCTTGTCGTTAACGTGAGGATAAGATTTTGGTAATTAACCGTAAATTTCATGATGCGATGTCTATCTTAATTGTACTGTGTTATATCGACTTAAAGCATACTCACATTTTTGTCGGCCAAACACTGGCAGCAGATTTCATGGGATCACTATTTACCTTTGCTCTAATAGTTCCAGTGCTTTCGATCTTTCTTCGTATTACTAACCGCTTGAATAAGAATGCTAAAAATTCCCCATTGGTCTTGAGCATCTATGATTCGAAAATCTTCATGAAGTGGAGAGGACAGGAGCATTCCATTTCGCTAGAAGATACCGTACTTGAACTTCTACATAACGATAGGTACGCCTTAGAGAAAATTATTCGGGAAGGTATCGCGGCTACTGACAAGGAACTACCTAAACTACTACCTAGCCCACTTGTAGTGGTTGTCACCGAGCTTAAGTTTAGCAATCTCGAAAGGGAGGCACTTGGTGGCGTGATTTGTAATGCTGGCGCTATCGAGATCACTTTTAGTGAAAGTAACGATAGCAGTGACATCGAACTGGCTGCGATGAATGCAAAAATTAATGTCTAGCTCGATACATAATTGAATTGGTACAGGTAAAAAACAAAAAGAGAGTGCGATTTGCGCCACTCTCTTTTTTTTTTCGAACCTACAATGGTCGGCATCAATATATTATTCACGTACTATATTAAAACCAGCACCTTCTTTCTCAGCTCGGATGCGGTATGCTTTCATTACTTTCTGCAGGTAAATCAGTTTATATGTCTTCGTCTTAGAATGGTAATGCCCAACAGCATTCCATACACTTTGACCATCTTTTAGCTCATTCAACCGTTGTTTCAACACGCGGCCAGCGACCTCAAGATTAAGACAAACATCATCTTTGAGCCTTTGCCAAGTAACGGTCGGGTACTCATGCTTGAACCAGTATTCTTCAAACTGGATTGTGTTCACTTGCCCGGGTCCAAGGTCAAATGAACCATTCGACTCGTTATAAGAAACGGTGCCTTTCTTTCCCCGTTCGACATCTAATATTGCCATCATCAATGTAGAGTCGAAGTCGAGCTTATCAGCTGCTTTCTCAACACACTGCTCAATAACCATTGGGGCAACCGTTGTGCCGCGTGCAACGTCATCGATCGATATATCAATGACCATTCTTGGTTAATCCTAAGTAATGGTTGAAGCCACGGTGTATGAAAGCAGGGCCGATGCCGCAAGCGAACCAGATTGTTAAGTCAATGTCTTTCATTAATTCAAATGCATTACCGGTTACGTTGGAGTTCAACAAGAAGAACGCCACAAATCCACTAGCTAACTGAGGAAGGAGTAGGTACATGATGTCGACACCGAATAATTTCTTTCGATCCATCATCATGTAAAGCGCAGCGAAATGGAAAAGGAAAAGGCTTGAAAAAAGCAAGCCGTAGATCGACTGAGAAAAAATAGATAGGCAATACAAACCGATAACAGCACCTGTAGCAAGTCGGTCACGTTTAACTTTTAGCTTTTTGATTTCATCCGAAGTTAATTCTGTCATTTTTGAATACGCTGTTCTTTGAAGTTGCAAGAAGTTTACCAACAACTTAGTATCTACACAAATAAACAGCAGCTGGAGCGTATTAAATGGGTTCTGAATTGAATGCAGGCCGTAGTTTGCGAAGTCAGACGAATAGTATTGAGGAAAATGACCACTTACTAAAGCAAATTGAGAGTGCAATACCAACTACGAAAAGTGACCAGGTACGTCAGTTTGTAAAAGAGCACAAAGTTGCCCTTAGTGCTGCGCTGATCATTTCTGCAGGTGTTGCCCTGAACACATCGTCAGTCGAAAACATCTGGAGATGGATTAAATTGCAAGCTCAGGAAGCGATGGCCACCGGGCAACTCTTGTCTGAAAACCCAATTGGTGTTTTCCGCTCTACGTTCATCGGATATACCGGTGACATCAAAGACTATGACCAAAGCAAGCTAATTCCTCTTAAGTTTGATTCCATCACTCTCTACAAAAATGATGCTGTTCGTTTTAAATCGGAATTTGTAGTTGAGCCAAACGATTATCGATTTAGTGACTGTCCTTTGACAATCGAAGGGATGCTAGATGGTGCTGATGGTGGGATTACAGATGGAAACTATCTGACGGTTCTTGCTTGTAATGGTCAACAATCTCGCTTGCTTGATAACTACCGCCTTGTTGCGTTTCCACCGGAGAAAAACGAGCTTCTAGCCCCAGCAAGTTACTTCTTATACGAAACAACTAAGGAAAAATGATGCTCGATACATTTGACAGTATATCGGTAATTCCGAGCAATGATGTGACTCTACCGTGCAGGGAATGTGGAGGGCTTGTAAAGGGGGTAGATGGTGATTGGCTTAACCTTGATGTTGGTAAACCAGCGAAGGGGATAGGTTGGTCATATTCAGTGATGGATTGCGAACACTGTGGAACAACCTACATGTTCAATCTTGCCGTAGTAGAGCAACCGTTAGATGAAGAAATTGCCATAGATAACTGCCACGATTTTGAATCTGAACGATTTGTCCAGTTCAAGAAAGGCGACATTACGATTCTTGGCCGCGAATGGTTCGGAGTGGTCTTTAGCAATCCTTTAGGAAATTTTGAACCACAATCTCAACCCGTTATGGCTGAATACAGCTTTGGCCCACTCAAATCACAAGCTCGGTTAAAAGACCTCGCTCAGCAGTTCACTGATGCGCTTATTTGCCGTGTTCAAGTCGAAAAGCTTAACTCAAAGGATTAAACATGAAGTTAAAATCATTGTACGTTGCCCTACTAGCCACCAGCACGATTATGGGGTGCTCAACTCATGCCGGTAGTACTTCTGAGGAACAACCCGGAGAAAAAGAAGCAACTGTTATTTCAGCTGCAGTAGAAGCAAAACTTGAAGAAGTGGACAAGATTAGCCCAACAATTTCACGCACCATTAAGATGGTTGGCCTTAAAAGAGAAAATGAATGTGGTGTTCCATTCACAGAAGCTGAAATTATGAACATTGGACAAACAAACTCCTATTTTGGCTTCTTCACGGCACTAACACATATTGTATCCACTTCTGATCTGGATGCCTTGTATAACACTGCAGAACAGTCATTTGACTGTGATAATGCTGAATGGATTAAGAACACGAAAACCAGCATGGAAAGCTTTTTCCTAGATCGTCAAAAAGAAAAGCAAAGCTGATAACTATTAATTATAAAGGCACCTTCGGTGCCTTTTGTCTATATCATTTAACAGGCGCATGTATTTATATACGCCTGTTAATCGTTTTTCTAAACAGCTTTTATTTACAGTCGTGTTTTCTCACGTAATAACCAGGAAAACCCACTGGTCCATAAACACCAGAGGCTGTATATTTCTTGAGTCCAATTGGACTACATGTTGCACCAGCTTTAACCTCAGTATTTGTACTGGTAGCCTGGTAACCTTGATTTCGTACTTGTTGAGCTATATCCATCATCACATACTGAGGTACATTTTCGATCACAGTGGTGGTTACCCACTTGCCTGAAACAATCTTAGTCCCAGTAGCAGTGCGGGTAGGACTAGCATTCGATACAAGGTTTTCATTTCTGGTCGTTACAATCGTACTACCATCTTTATATGACCATGTTCGTACTAACATTTGAGAACAATTCCGAGTTTGAGTAAAAGCTGTGCCCTTGGCCACCGTTCCTGTATCTGGTGACCAAGCCGAACAGCTGTATACATCGCCAGAGTTCGACCAACCTGATACTGATACAGCTATTGTTCGTTGTTCATCAACAGTTTTAATCCGAGAGTTGTCCTGCAGAGCACCAACGTTTCTAATTTCACCGGTTACTGCGTTTTTCTGTTGCTTCTGTTCAGTACGAGTTTGATTCTGCTTGTAGCTGCGTGACTGGGTGAAATTGGACGTTTGGTTGAAAATCGCTGGATCCCAAGAGGTATAGGAATATGGATCGTCAACATTTGTCCATTCACCAAAAACAGATGCCGTACTTAGCCACGGATATTTAGAGCCTGGTACAGTCTGATATTTGATGTCATCAATACTCTGTAGTTGAGGGTGAGTGCCGATCACTTCGCTTCCAACTTTGTAAGTCCACGTTCTGGTTTGGTCTTGTTGGCAGGTGTATGTCTGGTCAACGGTCAACCCTTCATAGGTTTCAGCGGCTGGTGGCACCCAGTCACCACAGTCATGTAGATCACCGGTATTCACATATGCGTCAACGGATGCTTTCACATCTCTTGATTCAGACGCAGCGCGGTAATCGTATTCAGTTACCGGTTCACCGTTATTACGGATCTCCCCAACGTTGGTGTCTTTGTCGCGGTCTTGACGTTCCCGCGTATACACGTCCTTGTATTTGCGCGTTTGCGTAAAGTCGGTCATCTGTTCACTAAGGGGAGGTAGCCAGCTCTCATAATCGACATTCTGACCAGAGTCGACCCACGGGGTATATGTCGGGTCAAAGACTTCCCAAAAGCGGTCATCAATCGAATAGAGGCTAGGGATGTAGACCTCGTACTCAACCTTACCAATATCCTGCTTTCTCAATGGGGCGACTTCAAATTGGAGCACACCATTATTTAGCTCCTTTGACATTGCCAAAGTATCACCGGGTTTGATCACCCTGCTATCAGCCCTAATAGAAAAAGGTGCATCATCAGGTACTCTTATCTCAAAATCATGCATTCCGGTTGCAATGTTCTCTTGAGAAGTCCTCAGTACATCGGATTTGAAATAGCCAAGCGGCTTACCATTATTATCTTTTAGAAACTGTTCTGAGGGTAACGTAAGCGTCCCTTGATGGGCGGCAAAAGATGTCATAGGTAATGCAGTTGCAGCGAGGGATAGCATTCCTATAAATTTAAGAGTGAGCTCTATCATCAGTGAGTCCTACTATAAAAAACTTACTTGAATATTATGAGGTTATTTAAATTCGACTGATGAATATGTTGTACGATTTAGATGTACTTTCTCTGAGCTTTTGTTTTTGTGAGATCAAAAAGGCACGTTAAACGTGCCTTTTTGAATTAAATACCCTTATCAAAGCGGGATTACACGGCCGTTAACATTTGCTTCACCGTCAGATATTTTGATTGTAGTCTTGAATACGCCATCGTTACCTAATAGTGCAAATCCAGTTCGGCTTGCAGATTGAGCAGCACCTATACCAAACACTTTGTCAATTTCGGCAGCAGGGATCTGAACATCTAGGTCACCTTTAATTACTGTGATTAGTCCAAGAGGGTTGAGCAACAGGTTAGGCATTTTCCCTTCTGGTAAGTCAACATGAAGTTCAGTAGCAATATTGCCGTTATCAGTAGAGGCCACCATCTTATCAATGTTGAATTTTAGACCAGTCTCAAGCAATCTTGCATACATCTTTTCCATGTTTTTTGATGCGAGAAAATTTGGTGTGTTCGACTGCATGACAACCTTTAATTCGTCGCTAAACTCGTCAATGGCACTAGTCTTTACGTCATTTACGCTTGTTGTAAGGCCGACATCTTTCCACTGTATAACGTTGTTCTCTAACTCTTTTGCAATGCCATTGAATGTGAAATGATATTTCTCATCTTGGATATATGTACTTGATGACAAGCCAACGTTAGACGCAAGTAGATTGATGGCATTGTTGTAGTCAAGTTGCTTAAAGCTCGCTACGGTGATGGTTTGGCTACCTTCACAGATAGTTTTGCACCCGGTAAGAGAACCACGCCATTGATAGTTGATGCCGTCTAACTCCATCTTACTGCCGGTGTTACCACTACTGCTCATATTAATTGAGTCAGTATTTGTCTTTAAAATTGCATCACTGCCATCGCGGTTTGAAGTGAAGTAAATCCGAGTAGGGCTGATAGTTAATAACTGACCATAGTTGATGTGATCAGTCATAGCTATGACATCAAATTCACCACTTACACTGTGTCTAGTCATGATTTGTCCCGGTATCGGCATGTGTTCGCCTTTAGGGATTTCTACATTCAAATTGTCAGCCACCAGCTGCGACGTATGTTCATCGAAATGAATGTCGTGTTTTATTTCAAAAGGGTATGAAAAGTATCCGAGAGTATGAGTCGCTTCCAGGATGATTGGCTCACCAGATGCTAACTGCTCACCTAAAACGCCTGACGCCTTTGGCAAAATCTTTATCACTGTATTTGCACTACTGCCAGTTAATCCAATAGAGAGCTGGTGGCTTTCTACAGAAATGCCTTCAATTGATTCAAGTTTCGTTATTGCTTTTTCGTAACTACTATTTATGGCCATGTAACCATACGTGCCGGCGCCAATGATGGCCAAGGCAGTAGTTGTCCCTACGAGTAAAAGAGTGGTGGATTTTTTCACAATCATACCTTTTCAAAATTAAGTGCTGCTAGATAGTACTACAATATCAATTCTTAGCGTTATAGAATGAGATAAAATCTATCAGACTTTTCGTTCTGAAAAACTTCGTGATAAAACTTTAGCGTTATGAATGCATATGGGTTTTATCTAACTAGACATTTATGTCTACACACGTATGAAAAAAGGGGTTCTACCTTGGAAAACGTTCAAGAAAACACACTCGCAATGTCACAAGAGGACAATGACAAAAAGTGGTATTCATTTAGTAAGCGCAAAGGGGTATTCCTACTAGGTACTCTTGTTGCCGTTTCTGCATTCGGCTTGTCTATGCAACAACCGGGACCAATTCTAGAAATGGACACCAAAGGTGTAGCAAGCTACGTTCGTTGTTCTGGCAGCTTGATTGCTAATGCTGTCGACGAAAATGCATGCAGAGAATACTTTGAAGACTACCTTTCTGAGCGTATTAGCAAAACTGACAATCTGCCTCGTATTGTGCCGTTAGACATTATCGGTGCTACATACCAGTCGGCACAGAATGCTTTTAAACAGAGTGGATTCACTCCGCTAAAAGATCTTGAATCTATCACTCAGAATAAAGTGCAATTGCTTAAATCAGGCAAGGCGATCAGCGCGTCGTCTTAATATGGAACTAGACATCGCTGGTTTTCTAGCTGGACAGCCATTTCTTGTTATTGCAGGTCTTGGGATTGCGTTCGCAGTTTTGGTTTTTAACAAAGTGAGAACTAAAGGGAATGCGCCTAAATGCCCAAAATGCGGTTTAACTATGGTGACTCGCATAGCTTCTAAAGGGAAGTTCGAAGGCAAACCATTTTGGGGCTGCGTAAACCACACGAAAAATGGATGTACCGGCTTTCGTAAAAAATAACTATGACCGTCCCTCTTGAGGGGCGGTTTTTTATTGGAGTTTGTTTTGAATATAACGAATCTACAAGTAGGACTTGGGATCATTGCCCTCGCAACGGTTGGCTTGGTGTTCACTAATCCTATTTTATGTCTAGTGCTGGCCCTGATTGGTATGGTGGTCATGTTTGGCTGGGAACAGGTCAAAAAGTTGATAAACATACCAACCTCAAGCAATTACACCTTGAAAGATGCAGACGGTAACCTGGTCGATTACACGCTGAAAAGCGGGTTACTTACTAAAGCAGAAAGAAGTTTTTATGGTGTTGTCAGCGCCGATGTAAAAATGACCCACTAACGCCGATTTAAAATTGACCCACTTGAGGCAAACTATCCGTTCGTAAATGGACAAAGCGGCGGATTATGATCAATCAGGAGCAACTAGTGGAAATACATGTTTTACATCAGCAAGGGTGCAGCATCCGCCGTATCGCCAAGGATTTGGGTATCTCAAGGAATACCGTTCGTAACTATCTCCGTGATAGAAGCAAAGCCCTCGTGTACCCCGAGCGTCAATCGCGACCAACTAAACTTCAGCCATACCATGACTACTTGCGTACTCGCATTGACGCAGCAAAACCGTATTGGATACCAGCAACAGTCCTACTACGTGAATTAAAAGCGCTTGGCTATGAGGGCGGTATAACGATGCTCAAGGAGCACATCAAGCAATACAAACCTAGCACGCCAGTCGACCCCGTGGTTCGATTCGAGACAAAGCCTGGTGAGCAGGTGCAGGTCGACTTCACTACCATCACGCATTACGGCGTACGTGTTAAAGCCTTCGTTGCAACGCTTGGTTATAGCAGAGCGACCTTCGTTCGCTTTTGTGAGCGAGAGCGACAAGAAGACTGGGTTGAAGGTCTTGAAGAAGCGTTTGAATACTTCGGTGGCGTACCCAAAGAAGTTCTCTTCGATAATGCAAAAGCCATCATGATAGAACGAGATGCTTACGGTGAAGGTGAACACCGATGGAATCCTATGTTGCTCACTGCCGCTAAGAAGTACAACTTCAAACCAAGAGCTTGCCGCCCTTATCGCGCAAAGACCAAAGGGAAAGTGGAGCGATTTAACTCTTACTTAAAAAGTAGCTTCGTTACTCCGCTTGCAGCGACACTCAAACAACACGGACTTAAAGTCACCGTCGATGTTCTTAATGGGCATATCGGCGCGTGGTTAGAAACCGTCGCTCACCAACGGATCCACGGTACGACGGGTACAAAGCCTCAAGTTCTCTTAGATGAAGAGCGCTTTACACTTCAACCCCTCCCGTCACCGACACGCCTAATGGTACCGCTAACAATGGGTGATAATGTAATGCCAGTTGAGAGCTTCCAACACCCACTCTCAACCTATGACGCGCTGTTGGAGGTACGAGTATGAACCTTCAAATGAATCGCATCGAAGCGGCCTGTGCAGCGCTGAAGTTACAAGCTATAGGTCAGGACTGGCCAAGACTGGCAGAAGTCGCTAATAGTCGTGAGTTCAGCCTAGCCGATTACTTAGAGTCACTTCTCAACGCAGAGCTTGATGCGAGAGCTGAACGCACAAGAGCCACGCTGACCAAATTCGCCAGCTTCCCTATGGAGAAAACATTCGATGACTATGACTTCAAGTTCGCAACAGGCGCTCCAAGAAAACAGCTTAAGGAGCTAACAGGGTTAGCCTTTATTGAGCGAAAGGAAAACGTGATATTACTTGGCCCAAGTGGCGTTGGTAAAAGCCACCTTGCTGTGAGCCTTGGTCAAATAGCGGTTCAAAAGGGTCTAAAGACACGCTTCATCACAGCAGCAGACTTAATGCTTCAACTGTCTACAGCAAAAACTCAAGGCAAGCTTGAAAGCTACCTGAGACGAAGCGTGCTCGCTCCAAAGCTTCTTATCGTCGATGAAATCGGATATCTACCGTTCGGCAGAGAAGAGGCGAACTTGTTCTTCAACGTCATCGCTAAAAGATACGAGCAAGGCAGCATTATCGTGACCAGTAACTTGCCGTTCTCTCAATGGTCAAATGCGTTCGCCGACGATACGACACTGACGGCGGCGTTACTGGATAGACTTCTTCATCACTCGCACATCGTACAAATCAATGGAGAAAGCTATCGATTACGAGGAAAGAAGGCGGCTGGAACCATACCAACGGTTCTAGAGAATCTATCTGAAAGTAGAAGTTAATTACGTGGGTGGGTCAGTTTTACTTCGGCGATAACGTCGATAAGTGGGTCAATTTTAAACTGGCGTTGACAGTGTATTGGAAAGTGTGGTACCAGACGAACTGGTTGTAATGAGTAAGGTGCGAATTGCTGATGTACTTTATGCCACTAAAGGGCTCGATCGTAAGGATTCCGCACGATTATTTGCCAAAATATCAAGTAAGCATTTTGACTTTGTTCTTTGCCTGCGAACAGACCTTTCTTACGTAGCGGCCATAGAGTTAGATGACAGTTCACATCAGATGTCGGTGGACAACAAAGTTTGAAACTCGAACAATAAAGATTAGAACTATGACAATAAAGTGCGAAACTTTTCGGTGCCATTTGTCGTAGTTTGCCTTCTTCTCTGAGACGATTTTGCCCCAAAACAATTCAGATCAAAAGTTCTCGCTCACTTAGTTCACAGTACTTTCCCCTATCAAAAGTTATCCGAAGGAGTTTGGGTAGCAGCATTTTTCTGAAATTATAAGGCATCATGCAATCTAACCTCCGTTAACTTTCATTAACCTATTGATTACACGTTGATGGGGTATTAAAAAGGTTGCATCATAGGAATATGAAAGACGGCTAAAAGCCGCATAGAAAGCGTTATGTGCTTTCTCTAAAACTCACCAGGTTCACCAAAACTTTTTTCTAGCTGGCCGCATCGCTTATTTTGAATTAGCACCCTTTAAAATGCCATTTTGATGCCTTATCTTGGCTAAAACGGGGTGTTTTAAGTGTCTGTTTTTATTGGTTTTGTTTTTGTTGAGAACTTTCAGGTAAATGGTAGTCTTCAAATCAAATGTTTTTTGGAGCTACAGCATGGAAAAATCAAAGCAATTATATAATCAAGTGAACTTCTCACATCAGGACTTGCAAGAACATATCTTTAGCAATTGTACTTTTATACATTGTAATTTTAAGCGCTCAAACCTTCGAGATACACAGTTCATTAACTGTACTTTCATAGAGCAGGGGGCACTGGAAGGGTGCGATTTTTCTTATGCTGATCTTCGAGATGCTTCATTTAAAGATTGTCAGCTTTCAATGTCCCATTTTAAGGGGGCAAATTGCTTTGGTATTGAACTGAGAGATTGTGATCTTAAAGGGGCAAATTTTAGCCAAGTTAGTTTTGTAAATCAGGTTTCGAATAAAATGTACTTTTGCTCTGCATACATAACAGGTTGTAACTTATCCTATGCCAATTTTGAGCAGCAGCTTATTGAAAAATGTGACCTGTTCGAAAATAGATGGATTGGTGCAAATCTTCGAGGCGCTTCATTTAAAGAATCAGATTTAAGTCGTGGCGTTTTTTCAGAAGACTGCTGGGAACAGTTTAGAGTACAAGGCTGTGATTTAAGTCATTCAGAGCTTTATGGTTTAGATCCTCGAAAGATTGATCTTACAGGTGTAAAAATATGCTCGTGGCAACAGGAGCAGTTACTGGAGCAATTAGGGGTAATCATTGTTCCTGACTAAGCGCAAGATTCGGCTACGCACATAACAAGTGTTTAAGGTTTCAAGATACTTTATCTAATCTCAGATAAGCGCGTTAGAGTCATTAATCTAACGCGTTTATGTCCAAAAGCGAGTTTCAAACTTTGTTGTCACACTTGTGATCACCAAGCGATTCTGTCGTACCTTAATTACCAAGCGACTTTGTCATTACCTTAACTACCGAGGGAAAATGTCGGGACTGATTTAGCGTACTTTTTAAAGTAATCAAATGAGCTTTAAAGGGTGCTAAGGATGTTCTATATGGATTCAAAATCACAGTTTACTGTCGATATCATTAGCAAAGTCATTGATGGCAAAATTACTATTAATAGTGCTACGCAATTACTGCAAAAATCACGAAGAACCGTTGAACGTTACTTGAGTCGCTATCGCAAGGAAGGCATTCGGTTCGTGGTTCATGGTAACACTGGTCGTGCTCCCATCAATAAAATCCCTGAGTCACTCAAGAAGGAGGTTCAAGCCCTCATTCAAACCAAGTACTACGACTTTAATCTTCAACATCTCTCGGAGCTTCTGAGCAAAAATGAAGGACTGTCGATTAAGCGTGAAACGTTGCGTTCTTGGGCTCATGACATTCACCATGTGAAGCGTTCTAAACGCCGTAGAAGTCGAGTAAGGAAGTATCGAGAGCGTATGCCGTTGCCTGGGCTTATGCTGCAAATGGATGGCAGCCCTCATCGCTGGTTTGGTGATGAGAAGTCTTGCTTGATTGCCATCATTGATGACGCTACTAGTGATATTCATGCGCAGTTCTTCCCTTCAGAGACCACCGAAGGCTGTATGAAGGTGATGCGAGCTTATATTGAAAAGCGAGGCATATTCAAAACTCTCTACGTGGATCGAGCAGGTATCTTTGGTGGGCCGAAACGCAGCAACTTCTCGCAAATGCAGCGAGCTTGTGATGAACTCGGTATCGAAATTATCTTCGCCAACTCACCTCAAGGGAAGGGACGAATCGAACGAGCCTTCGACACCTTCCAAGACCGCCTTGTCCCCGAACTGCGCCTCAATAACATCGCTGACATGGAGAGCGCAAACCGATACTTGCAAGAGGAGTTTATCCCCAAATACTGGGTGAATAATGTGATGGTTCAGGCGACTAAATCGAGCTCTGCGTTCAAGTCGTTGCCACCTGACCTAGACCTTAACAGCATCTGCGTACAGAAAGAGTATCGAACGATACGACGTGACCACACGTTTAGCTTTGATAGCAAAATGTACGTTATCGACTCGCCAGTACGTTACTCCATAGAGAACCAAAAAGTAGAAATACGATGTCAGTTCGATGGTACCTTCTCTGCTTACTTCGGTCATCGACGGTTAGACATCACTGAGTTAGTAGAGCCACGTAAATGCAACGAATACGGCAAAGAGGTACAACGTAAAATAGAGGCTCTGGAGTTGGTTGCAGAGCTTGGTAGTGTCTCTAAAGCCGCTCGTATCTTAGGTTGCTCACGCCAAACCTTATATACCTATCAGCAAATAATGGAGGAGGAAGGGCCACTCGGTCTTAAGCGAATTAATAAGCCACTGAAACGCAGTAAAAACGCAATCCCAGAGAGTACCGAAGATAGGATTATCGAGTTAACGTTGCTCAACCCGCATAATACGTCGATACAAGTGATGAAACTACTCAAACAAGAAAACATTACCGTGAGTATCAGTACCATCCAGACTATCTGGAAAAGAGAAAAGCTCAATACACGAGAGATGAGAATCAAGCAATCCCAATCAATGAGTATCGATGTGTGAGGCAGTTGAACGATATGAATACTAGAATATAAAGGCATGACAGAATCGGTTGGTACTTATCCCGTCATGTTCCCTCAGTAATGACAAACTTTGTTGTCACACTTTCGTTGGATAGCCACATTGATTGAGTCTAAGTGTTGATCCGCACCAGCAGTTTTGGACACCGAGTTAAGTGAGTACAATCACTAACGAGGTGAACAATGACAACCAAGAATACAAGAATCAAACACACTCCTGAATTTAAAGCTGAAACCCTTAAATTAGCTGAAAAGATTGGTGTGGCTGCCACTGCAAAACAGTTATCGCTGCATGAATCTCAAATCTATGCATGGCGAAAGGCTTCGAAGAAAGATACCAACACCAGTAATCGAGAAAAAGAACTGGCTGCTGAAAACGCTAAGCTCAAAAGGTTACTTGCTGAGCAAGCAGAGGAGCTAGAAATCGTAAAAAAGGCCGCCACCTATTTCGCGAAGCATCTAAAATAGATTGCTATGAATTTATGCTCGAACACTTATTAAACTTCCGTATAACCAGTATGGTTAAAGTGTTCGATGTTTCACGAAGTGGGTTTTATTACTGGATTAAGCACCGCCACAAGACAACGAATCGTGAGACATTTCGTCAACAGCTTGATTGTAAGGTCAAGAAAGCTTTTGATAGCAGCAAGGCACGAGACGGCTCCAGACGAATTCAAAAGGAACTGGCTGATAACGGTGATGAGCACGACGTAAAAACCATTGCAGCCAGTATGAAGCGGCAGAATTTAACGCCGAAAGCTGCCCGAAAATTCAAATGCACGACAGACAGTAAGCATGAAATGCCTGTAGCCCCGAATCTGCTTGCTCAGAACTTTGACGCTTCAGCCCCAAATCAGAAGTGGGCTGGTGATATCACCTATCTAGCGACGAGTGAAGGCTGGCTGTATTTGGCGGTAATTATCGACCTTTACTCAAGACAAGTGATTGGCTGGTCTATGGATACTCGCATGACTGCAAAACTAGTCAGTGATGCTCTATCAATGGCGTTGTTCCGACGGGGCTTCCCAGAACAAGTTATCATCCATAGTGACCGTGGTAGCCAGTACTGCTCTAAAGATTATAGAGATCAGATAGCCGCTTATAATCTAAAGCAAAGTAAGAGTAGGAAAGGAAATTGTTGGGACAATGCTTGTGTCGAGAGCTTCTTCCATTCAATGAAAGTTGAAGCCATTCAATATGAGCCAATCATGACAAGAAGCGAGATGCGTCAAACGATCTTTGAGTACATAGAGGTTGATTATAATCGGACAAGAAGGCACAGTGCTCTTGGGTATTTAAGCCCAGTCAACTTTGAACAGCAATATGTCGCTTAGCAAGGTGTCCAGTCTTGCTGGTGCAGATCATGTCGATCTTTATTGTCAGTATTGGGTTCTTTTAGCCACGATAGTAACGCACTTCGGAAATAGAAAAGTTTCAAACTTTAATGTCCTCCGACATCAGAAGAAATCACGAAAAGATCGGGACGACTTTGTTGAGCTCGCATGTAAAAGCGCGGGGTTGCCGCTTTATAGATGTCGAGCACAATATGTATACCAACCGAATGAACTAAGAGACTATTTGTTCGTGAATTCAACACAACAATCAAAGGATGTAGCTAGTGAAGAAGCTTAAATACCTGTTTTGGGGCGCGGCGGTACTAATGACTATTTATATTGGGTACAAGCTGACACAATACCTATTTACTGGGCTTGTGCTTGCGACTATCGGATTGTACATATACTGCAAGTTTAAGCCAAAGAAACAAGCTATGTAATTTCAAATTGCGTTAGAAGGAAAATGGAGTTCAAGACTCCATTTTTTATAGCTTTTAACCTATCGTTTGCAAGTATACAGCGCAAAATATGCATTAGGGTGTTTTACTGTATAGTAAGTGTATCCAGAACCCTCTGGTGAGCATGCTTTTCCATCTTGTGCATCGTAAGCACTTGAATTGATGATTGTATCCCCGTCTTGTCTTGCGATTGATAATTCATAATTTAATTCGCCACGATATGTGTGATAAGTTGCCGTTTTAACAAGTCTAAGGTTAGCTTTGGTCCCAACAGCTGATCTGTTAGGAGAGAGGCTTATTGTTCTATTTTCTGGTCGTGTAGTAATCAAAGTAGAACCATCTTTATAAGTCCAGTTCCTAACCTGCATTTGAGTGCAGCCTTGCGTTTGAGTGAACCGTGTTCCGCTGTTAATTGTGTTAGTCGCCGGGGTCCATTCTCCACAATTGTATGCGCTTCCTGAATTGTTCCAACCACTAACCGAAACTGCTATCGTCCGTTGCTCGTTGAAGGTTGCAGATTGAAAGACTAGCTTCAATTCGCCAACACTTCTAATTTCACCCGTAACTGCATTCTTCTGTTGCTTCTGCTCAGTTCGTGTTTGATCTTGCTTGTAGCTTCGTGACTGAACAAAGTCCGTTGTTTGAGCAACGATTGGTGGCTCCCAAGAAGTATATGAATGTGGAGCATCGACATCCTTCCATTCACCAAATTCGGATGCAGTGGATAACCAAGGGTTCATTGTGCCTGGTACCGTTCGATATTTGATGTCATCGATACTCTTTGTTTGAGCATGACTGCCAATCGCATCACCTCCAACCTTGTAAGTCCAAGTTCGAGTTTGGTTTTGCTGGCAGGTTAATGACTGGTCGACCATAAGCCCTGCGTAGGTTTCAGAAGCTGGTGGCACCCATTCGCCACAGTCATGAAGGTCACCAGTATTCACATATGAGTCGACCGTTGCCTTAACATCTCTCGATTCAGAATTTGGACGATGGTCATATTCGGTTACTGGGTCACCGTGATTACGGATCTCCCCGACGTTTGTGTCTTTGTCTCGGTCTTGTCGTTCACGGGTATACACGTCTTTGTATTGACGGGTTTGAGTGAAGTCGGTCATCTGTTGGGCTAGGGGAGGAAGCCAGTCCTCGTAATCCACATTCTGGCCAGAGTCGACCCAATCTGTATAAGTTGGGTCAAAGACTTCCCAAAATCGGTCGTCGATGGAGTATAGGTTAGGGATGTATACCTCATACTCAACTTTACCGATGTCATTTTTTCCTAAAGGAGATACATCAAATGTTAAAACGCCATTCTCAAGATTTCTTGATGATCTAAACGTTTCGCCTGGACTGATTAGATGATTATCGACCTTGATAGAAAAAACGGCGTCACTTGGGAGTCTAACTTCGTAAGTATGTTCACCTGTAGCAATATTGTTCTGGTCGGTACGTAATATTTGTGACCGAAAATAACTGATAGACATTCCTTTTTTGTTCTTCAATAGGACTTCAGAAGGTAATGTCTTAGTACCCTGATAAGCAGCTACGCTGTATTGTACTGAAAACATGCAGTAAGTTATAACGAGCGAGCTAAGAATCCTTAGAACCATTAATAAACCTCATAATCCACCACTAAATGCGAATGAGATCGTAAATGAGAATCAATAGTAATGAGGTGATTATGTAATGATATTTATAGGTACTTATTGCTAATAAAGGAATCTAATTGAGAAGGGATCATCCGATGTTAGGCGAACTTGAAGCAGATGTTCATTAGTAGGCACTTTGTCTTGTTCAGTCCTGAGTGCTACATACATTAAGTAGAAATAGGGGATTGCTGTAGTTCTTTAAGGTTATTGATGACGGTACTTTGATTAACAACTGCTATACAAATTTTACAGTTATGATTCTTGCATAAATGATAAGTTACTCTTTTCATGCCATTTAATAATTATGCTTTCCTCTTTACATGCTGAAATTACACGTTTATAGTTTTTACATGATTCATGTAAAATTGGATTTTGTGTAAATGAGTATCGAGGCAGAACTTACTAACTTCACAGAAAGGTTGCCAAAGTCTTGGAAAGCCGACTTCAACTTTGCCCAGAACAAGAATTTCGATGGGACCCTGATAATTTGGCTAGGTGAACGACATCATCGATTAAAAGTCGAATTTAAGCGGATTCATAGAAAGGAGTCTCTGCGTAATGTAAAAGCTAATACGCAAATAGATGGCCGATATGTGCTCGTCACGAACACGCTATCTGATTTCCTCAAGGATGAATGTGAAAACCTTGGCATCAACTATATTGACGAATCAGGTAACATTCGGATTGTTAATGACGAACTGTATATCCTGATTACAAAACCTTATCAAAGCGATGTAATGGCAAAACAACCAGTAGCGATGACGGAAGGCATCGTTAAATGCGTATTTGCTTTGATCTGTGAACCGGCATTGTTGAAATCAACCTATGAGGTAATTTCTCGGAAAGCAGGCATCTCAGTAAGCATGGCAAATAAGGCCATCAAGTTTTTGATAGAGAAAAATCACATACAAAAGGATAAATTGAAGCGTAGATTCTTTGATGAAAATAGCCTTATGTATGACTGGTTGTTGAGCTACTACAAGCACATTGGTTCTAAGCAAAGAGCAATTCCTTATCCACCGCCTTTAGATTGGAGAGCCATCGAGTTACCAGACGGTGCAATTTGGGGTGGGGAAGCTGCAGCCGCAGAACTAACCAACTACCTACATCCTCAAAACCTTTTCCTGTACTCAAAGAGTCAAATTCAAGGCTATGAGTTCAATAATGCTAACCCCAAGGCTCCGCGTTTGCAGATTTGCAGACCATTTTGGGGAGACGAATTGAAGATAACTGAAAAGGGCAGAGCATTACTTACCATTGCAGAGTTACTTGCAACTCAAGACGGACGAAATAGGGAAGTTGCGGAGATTATTAATGACAGATACTTACACCTTAAAACACTCCCTTAACCAAGAGTTCATCACGGCGTTAACGGAAGTAGTTAAAGTTACTAATGCATTGGAGATCCCGTATTTCATAGCTGGTGCAACCGCTAGAGATATTGTGATGCATGGAATTTTCGGACACGCGCCTGGTCGAGCGACAGCTGATATTGATACAGCCATTTTTGTGGATACTTGGGGCCAGTTCGAAGATATAAAGGCGTCGTTAATCAGCTCAGGACTGACTGAAACTGATTTGGTACACCGTCTACGTGAGCCAAAGTCGGGGTATCCAGTGGATATTTTACCATTTGGCGCCTTGGAAGACGCAGAACGGCGTATACAGTGGCCACCGAAACACGAAGAAACGATGTCCGTAATTGGCTTTAAAGAGGCGTTTGAATCTTCGCTACAGGTTGAAATTGATGGTTTGGCATTCAACGTTGCATCTTTACCGGGAATTGCGTTGATGAAACTGATCGCTTGGGGCGAACGCGGAAATGAAAACTCAAAAGACGCGAGTGACTTTCTTCTTTTACTGAATAAGTACCAATTGATCCATCAAGACCGAATTTGGGAGGATTATGTACCAAAAGAGTTCGATTATGACGTCGAGCTAGTAACCGCATTCTTATTGGGCTTTGATGTGCGTGATATTTTGAAAGCCGAGTCAGAAGAGGTTCTGTTAAGCATCAAAAACGAGCATCAAGATCGGTTTCTTACAGCTATGGCCAGAGGAAATGGGTCAGTCAATCTTGACGATTTAGAGAATCAACTGAATGCATTTTGGCGCGGTGTATTCGATGATAGATTGAAAGAAGAAGGTGATTAGAATAGTGCAATTTTTTAAGTTCAGGCCGTTGACCTTTGGTTACAGCTTTATTCTGGCCACTACCATTTTTAACTTCGTTACTTATGATAAGGCATTACATTGGCAAACCATAGCTGGTGGCGTTGTATGTGGATTGCCGATTTTTACAGCCTTTATGCGCAGTAGGAAAATGGCACTGGTATTATGGTTAACATCAATAGCGATATTTGGTTTTATTCTGACTGGTTATATTGATAATTTTCAAGTTAACCGATTATTTTTCATATCGATGACTGCCGGGATTTTAATAGGTTTCATACCAGCGTATAAAATTAATAAGCCCAAGAGTTATTTGTTTGTTGCGAGCTGTTTAAAAATGGATGGTTACGATGAAAAAGCAGAAGAATTCATGGCGCGTTATCGTAGAGACTAAAGAAGGTTGATTATTAGCTACCCGACATGTAAGGTTGTCGGTGTTAGTGAATGCCTAAGTTACTTGAGCCTTTATAGGGCGGGTGCTGGGGCAGAGTTTTAATACCTATTTTGGAGCCGATAATCCTACTTGTCGGCTTCATATATTAACATCTACTTAGCTTTCAAAATACAGCGTTTAACATGATTAATTTTTAATATTGCTGTAAACTTCTACCACTTTATATGTTTGTTTTGGAGTTTTTCAGTGTCAGTTGAACAAGGTGTTTTGATGCAGAATGCTTTAGGAAAAGCTTTCGAATCTGTGTCAGGTTTCCTTTCGTTAATCCTGCTTTACATGGCTGCTGTTTTATTTATAGGTTTTCTTCTTAAAAAGCCTGGCGCATTGATTGAAACTGTCTCGCTCCTTGTAATCGGTATTTTAAAATTAGTCACTCAGCCATTCCGTGATCGTGATTCGGTTGATGTGCCAATGAACATTAAACCTATTGGAAACACTAGCTCTATACAACCTAATGTCATTACCTTACAAATGATTAAGGATATGGAATGGTTCGCCTTTGAAAAGCTCACAAAACAATATTTGTTGTCTTCCGGGTTTAACGCATCTCTTACCCAGTTCGGTGCTGATGGCGGTATTGACCTCATTATAGAAAAGAAAGATGGCCGAAAAGCTTATGTTCAGTGCAAGGCTTTTGGTACTAGTCTTGTAGGTGTTAAATTTGTTCGTGAATTCTACGGTGTAATGGCTGCAGGGAACGTCACCGAGGGTTATTTTGTTACTTCCGGTTCATACACTAAAGATGCTAAAGAATTCGCCTCTAATAAGCCTCTAAAGCTCGTCACAGGTAAAGATTTGCTCAAAAAGATTAACGAGTTACCTTCCGAGAAGAAAGAAGATATTTTTAAAGAAATTTTTGCAGACCGTAATTATAAGACACCAACCTGCCCTAATTGTGGTTTAAAAATGGTCCTTCGAACGAACAGAAGAAATGGAAATGATTTTTGGGGTTGCCTAACCTACCCTAAATGTCGAGCAAAAATGCCTTTATCAAAAAGGCAGAGAAACGTTTCTAAATGGAATTCCTCAATACGATAAAAGCTGGCTATGCCAATGTTCCTTTTTTCATACTAGTCTCCAAATTCATAATTGTCTTAACGACTTAACTATTTGAATCGATGGTCAAAATCGAGCAAAAAAAAGAGCCAGCAATGCTGGCTCTAAAGTTTTAATCAATATTGTTATTGCTTGATACCCTCAACATACAATGTCATATCAGCGTATGTAGTCGCGCCCATTTCCTTGATGCCAAAGTCTTTTAGCTCAAGGCGAGTTGTACCTTTAAGGCCTAGACTCTCACCACCCCACGGATCAGCACCACCGCCGATAACAGATGCATTGATTGTGATTGGGTGAGTGATTCCGTGCAGTGTTAGGTCACCAATCACGTCCATGTTGCCACCTTTCTTATCGACAACTTTAGTAGAAGTGAACGTTGCCGTTGAGAATTTGCCAGCATCGATAAAGTCTGCGCTACGAATGTGTTTATCGCGTTCCGCGTGGTTACTATCCAAGCTGGTAGTATCAACAACTACTTTTACTTTTGAAGCTTCGATATTGTTTTCGTCGTAGCTAAATGTACCTTCGAAATCATTGAATCGACCTTGAGTGATACTGTAACCAAGGTGGCTAACTGCAAAGTTGATCGATGCGTGTGCGCCCGATGTGTCAATTTTGTAGTCAGCTGCGTTTGCTGCTAGTGGTGCTGCCATTGATAAGAATAGACCTGCGGCGATTAGAGACTTTTTCATGCTTTACTTTTTCCTAACATCTTATTGAGGGTTTGATCTTTATTAATTACGTGGTGCTTCACTGCAGCTAACACGTGGATAGCTACTATTCCAATCAGTGTCCATGCAACAAGCATATGCACGTTGCCGGCTAAGTCAGATTGGTGTTCGAACAACTCTCCTGCCCCTGGGACAGTGAATAGTCTAAATACTTCTATTCCGCGGCCATCAGATGTTGAGATTAGATAACCGGAAACAAATAGTGCTGCCAGAAAACCGTACATCGCTAGATGTGCTAGTTTTGAGGCAATTTTTTCGAATTTTGTACCTTCCGTTTCTGGAGATGCTGAAAGTAATTTCCAAACAAATCGACCAACGGTTAGAATAGCCAGCATAATGCCGACTGCTTTGTGCCCTTCTGGAGCCGTTTTATACCAAGTGCTGTAATAGTTTAGGTCGACCATCCAGACACCTACCACAAACATTCCAATGACTGTTACGGCAGAAACCCAGTGCATTATGATTGCAGCTAAGTTGTAGTTTTTAGGTGTTACATTCTTACGTGACATATTAGCTCTCTATTTAAACTACTGCGCTTTCAAAATAGAAAGTTTTTGAATTATACGTAATTCAGAATGGTAGGAATTCTTATTTTTTTGAATATCTTATTCGAAAATATTGAACAAGAATTATTGAACTGATAGCGAGTGTCGTTGCCTTGCTTGTCGTTTGTGCTCACAAGGCATTCGCTATGTAGTGAAATATTGGGGGGTATTGACTGTTAGATCTGGGGTAACCGATTAAAGTCACCCTTAAAGAAGTGGTTGGTCAGATTTATTGAATTTCTCTCTCGTGTTTATTCATTAGCATTAAAATCGTGGTGTCCGATGCAGGCTTCACGTGATTCAAAAATCAATTCTTCGCCCGATAACTCAATCTCCATCCCTAACCTGCTTGCTAGTCGAACAAAATCATTATCTTGACCATTAATCAGCATATGACCAGCACACTGTAGGTGTGTCTTCTTGTGACATACGAAACTGCCGCTATCAAGGATTGAAGTCATTCTGTCTTTCCCAAGCCATCCATTGAGGGAGTCTTTTCGGAAGGGACAGTCTTTGCATGGTTTCTTTACATTAGGAAGATTGGTCATTGGTCTTCTTCGTATGGTTGAGCAATTATGTCTTTATTGAATCATGGTTCCCAGTTTGCACCAGTGTCAGTGAGTTTGCGCGATATGGGGATAAATTTAAGATTGTAGTGTCATTTAAACAAATCCACTGAGAGCACGATAATGAAAAGTAGCACTGGAAACCATGTAGTTAAGTCCAACGGAAAGTTCTACAGCCGTCGAGAAGGCTCACGCCTAACAGATTGTTGCCAAGCCTATTCGACATTCATTGATGATGAACTCGTGTGCAAGGTATGCTTTTGCACTGTCGAATTTGGTGAAGGTGATGGCTCAGAATGTGTTGATGTTAGTGCTTTACCCTCAGAATGATCAAATCATCGTGACCTTTCAAAACAACAATGATAGTAACTAACTGGATGTAATCAACGTAAGTATTCTTATCTATGACGATTTCTGTATTTGAACAATGTGTCGCGGTCTTTGACCCGGCACTTTTAGGACATCTAACTACGCAATACCCGTGGTCGCAGAACGAGAGTAAAGTCAGTTCTGAGGAAATAAATCAGGCTCTATTAAGCCCCTTAGATTTGATCCAACCTGGCCACTTTACTGATGACCCTTTTGAACACGATAAAGTCGATAATTTCAGTGCTTCGAGAGATGAACACATACGTCGTATTGGCTGGTTTGTCAAAAACTGGAATCCAAGTATTAATCATGCCTTACTCGCATCTATGACGGGACCAAACCATTTTGAATTCAAAGACGGTAACCATAGAATGCATGCCGCCTACCATCGCAGAGAGAAGGAAATATCCATAAAGTTTGAATTTGGTAATTGTGCTGATATAGAAAACCACGATGGTTTTCTTCGCTGGGTGTCAAAACCTTCACACAATGGCGTGTTTGGTGTGTCGATCGTAAGTTCTGCTGATATGGGATGTGAGGTGCTATTTGATGGCATCAATCGCTTCTGGATTAATGATGCAGAAATGGGGATGTGTATCTGCAGCTTGAAGGAAAAAATGATCCTACAGCGGTCATTCAGAGATGGTAATACTATTCCAAGTTTAACTGGGAAGAACGCAACAGTTGAAGAAATGGTTGAGTCAATGTTTAGCATTTACCCAGATTTTGAAGTTAGTCGTGATAAAGTTACTCAGTCGATAATTGATTTGCGTTTGTGCACTTCGTATTAAGCGGTCTGCTTACCTAGTCGTCCAAGTGAGGTTTTGAATCTGAAATGTCAGAATTTTTCGTATTAATGCCCTTTGCTAAAAGTAACAAAACCGGGCAAATAATTGGTATTCAGGAAGCAGAAAGGGGCGCTAAATGTGATTGCCGATGCCTGTCATGCAACACCCCTGTCACAGCTAGACAGGCAGAAATCAATCAATGGCATTTTGCTCATAGAACTAGTGATTCATCGACCACTAATGAATGCAAATTCTCACCAATAACTGCTGTTTCTTTAATACTTCGACAGCAATTACCAGTTCATCTCACTGACTTCGATCTGGATGAATGGCCATTCAGTAACATTGTTTGGAACATCGATAAAGTCATTGATGATTGCCATTTCGATGCATACGGAAAGGATGAAATATCAGGGCATACGGTTGCAATTGAGATACCGTTTGCCAACTACTCTGGTTTTGACATTAACAAGTACCCTGATTCGATAGATTTCGTCTTAAGAGTCGATACTCACTCCTTGGCTCGGAAGTTATTTGGGAGTGCCGATAAATTGAAACTGTATACTTCCGATGAAGTATTTGATTACTTTCTTGAATCTTGGGCAAGTCTTGTGGTGATGCACCGGTGGCCACAACCAGAACTCGTAGTTGAGCAACCTTTGGGGAATTGTAGTGATATAGAACACCAGTCATCCCTAAGTAAAACTGCCAAATACTCAAGCACAACTGATCACGGCTCTAAGAGTGGAATGCAAGTTGAGAGCTCTTCGTCAATTTGCGTGTGTTGTGGAACATTTCCAGCAAAATATGGCAAGGGACTCTTGTGTAATTCATGTGTTACCAAGCATGTTGGTCCAGATTTCCCTAATTTAACTGAAATGATTCGTCACTATAGAAAGGAATCAAACCAGTTTAGGTAGAGGTTTTGGCTCAGCACTTTAGTCTCGGTAAGTCGCGCCATGAGGTCGTGTAATGCGGCGTCTTCATTGCAGTGTCGCATTCCCATTTTCTCGGTATACCCTGCGCAGCAAGAAAAACTGTGTTTTTGCCATACTTTTGATTTAGTCCATCAAAAACGGACATCAGCTCCGGTCGGTTTGGTTCCGGGTTGAACAAATCCTCTTGTGCATGTTGGCCATCAACAAGGTCGATAAGCCCGACTCCTACTCGGTAATACTTGACGCCTGCTTTAAACATTTCCGCGGCCATTTGAGCTGCAATTTTTGTTATTTGGTCGACATCTGCCGTTGGATAAGCGAACTGGTGCATTGCTTTATAGTTAACTGGGCGATCATCAAATGATGAATTGCCGGCGAAGCAAATCATCACTCGACAAAGTGATTTTTGATCTCGCGCTTTTCTTGAGGCGATAGCTGCATGTTCAGATATTTCTTGAGTAAGAGCCTCCAGCGTAACCAATCGGTCACTTGTGCTTCTAGTCGAGAAAATCTCTTTCTTCGGCGCCCTCACATCATCCCAATTCTTGCATCGCTGACCATTCAGTTCCCTGACTATTCTTTCCATCTCAATGCTGAATTCTCTCCGGGCTTTTTGTGGGTCTAACCGAGAAAGTTGCAGTCCGGTTTCAACTCCCATAAATTGAAGCCTCTTGGCCAAGCGTGAGCCGATACCCCACACTTTATCAACTTTCATTTGAGCCAGTACGTTATCTATTTCTTTCTTTGTCTCGAGTACGCAAACACCGCGAAAACCTGGCAACCGTTTGGATGCAAAACTTGCCGTCTTTGCGAGAGTGAGTGTGTGGGAAAACCCACAACAAACCGGTATTCGTACCTGCTTCCATACTGCGCGGCGTATTTTCATACCATGCTCATAGAAATCGGGGATAGTCGATTCACACCCCGCGTAATCCTGAAACTGCTCGTCAATGGAATACACGTAGCTGGAAGGAGCGAAACTACTCATTACTGTCATCATTTTTCCGCTTATGTCTGCATAAAGGGGGAAGTTTGACGTACATACAACTACACCGTAATGATCACAAAGAGCTTTAACTTTGAAGTAGGCTGAAAATTTAGGAATGCCCAGTGATAAAGCCTGTTTGTTTGCCGCAACGATGATCCCGTTTTCATTTGACAGGACGATCACTGGTTTTTTTCGCCACGAAACTTCAAATACTTGATGGCAACTTGCATAAAATGCGGATGCGTCAGCTAAGCAAAACATGTTATTTGGCCAGTAGATGTGATGGTCTGAACATTCGAAGTGAAAAACTACACACACCTTCGACCGTGAACTCATCAAGCTCATCAATTACAACCGGCCTGTATTGAGGATTGGCTGAAATCAAAAGCCTGTTTTCGATGTCGATGATCTTCACAGTGAGCTCGCCATTAAGTACAGCCACAACAATGTCACCTGTCTTGGCATCTAAAGACCGATCGACAAGCACAGGGTCACCATCGAATAGGCCTACACCTTCCATCGAGTTACCGTTGATTATGGCTAAGAAAGAACTGCTTGGCCTCTCTACGAAATCATCAAGAGATAAGTCAAGCATCTTGTGTTCATCTGCGTAGGACTCGAAACCCACAATGCCAGCGTGAGGCTTTAATGGTATAAGTTTCATAAACTCTAATGCTGGTTATATATACAGTTATTTTGGTCTGAGTTTAGGTCGATTTCAAGCTCTCTGTTTGCCCTACACGTCCAGTTTGCCACTAATTACTCAAAATGTTCATTTTTCAATCGGTTATAAGGCGGCTTCAAAGAAAAGAAAATCTGGTATAAGATACTGGTATTATATACAGTAGGTTGGCTTCTGGCGCGATTGTAGAAGCGTGATAGCTTGATAAATGCCGATACATAACAAGTAACTGAAAAAATGACAAATAAACAGATAGTTGAGTACGAAAAGCCTTATTTAGACCCACTTGTTCATACTGGTCTTTCAACTCAGGCTGAAATAGCTTCTGACTTGTCGGATGACGCAAAAAGACTACTCCAAAAGAGCTTTTCTAAATCGACTCTCGATGCGTACATATCTGATGGTCGCGTATTCTGTGCTTGGTGTGAAGTTCAGGGAATAAATCCGGGTAGTGCAAGTACAGCGGAAATAATCAACTTCCTCACAGATCAGACAGTCGGAAAATTAAATCGATGGGTCTGGACGGATAAATCTGCACGCCTTGGTTATTTGACATCGGGTGCACCGCTTGCCTACTCCACTATTTACCGTCGATTAAACGGTGTTAAATTCGCGTTGAAGCGTTATTACGGTCGCTCGTTTAACGAAACTGAACTTCAATACTTGAGTGACATAATGAAGGGTGTTGCTGCAGAGCTTGGAACAGAAAAAAGGAAGGTTAAAGGCATCTACACTGATGACTTACGTCTTATTTTCTCACAGATGGATCTTACAGACCAAGTAGACCTCAGAGATCGGGCAATTTTGATGCTCCTTTATGCTGGTGCATTTCGTCGTTCCGAAATCGTTCAACTCCAATATGCGAACGTAAAACTGTTCCCGGGCAAAGGACTAAAGATAAAACTGGATAAGGTTAAGCGTAAACAAAACGGCATGGTCAAAATCATTCTGGCTGGTAGCAAAGGGGAAATGTGCCCAGTGTCTTTCCTATCAGATTACTTGATGGCTGCAGAAATCAAAGATGGGTTCATCTTTAGACGTGCTAACAGAAACCGCAAGATGCTTTCTATTCCACTTACCGGTGATGCGATAAATAAAATGGTAAAGGAGCGCTGCGAACAAGCCGGGTTAATCGGTCTTTATGGAGGGCATAGTGGCCGGCGCGGTTTCGTTGAATCGGCGGTCACCGCAGGTAAGACAATGAATAAAGTGATGCAGATGACTGGCCATAAATCTGTTCAGACTCTTCAAGAGTACTTTGATGACAATGAAGCGTGGGATGATGCTAACGCAAGTTTCGGGCTCTACTAAAAATCATTTTTAGGGCCCAAATCGAACACTATAATAGCCACGCAACAAGTTGAACATCAGTAACCTCGTTATTATCAGTGACAACAAAAGTGATGATAATGAGGCTTTCAAATTTTTCCTGCTATGTCCTACCCCTCGCCTGTATCTTACCTATTCCCTCTTTTTCGGCTGACAAGGGTTCTGTAACCTTACCGGCTGATCAATATCTGAGAGACAACAATGGTAAGCCTGTAGGTTATTTCAAATCCGACGTACTGAGAACTTCTCAAGAGAACATTGCAACCGGCGCACATGATTTTGAGATAAGACTTTCCGACGACTCTCCATTTTCAATTAAAGCGGATTCAAAAGTCATTAAGCCTGGCGCCACTATTTCCATGACCAAAACCCTTGAAAACGGTGTATTGAGTTTTGAAGTGGCTCCAGTTCGAAAGCAGGATATAGGCAAAGTTGAATACGAGGTCTATATCCCTAGCCTTTATTCGATCGATGACCGATTTTGGGAAGTCTTTGACCCTACTTATACCCCGTGGGTCGACTCTGGCCAGAATGTCGATTATGAGAGCTGGCTACCTCCCCTCAGTGAACAGATGGCCAACTTTACGCAAACGCGCAAATACAAGGACGTGTATACGCGGGAACGTCAAGACCGCGACAAAGACACGAACGTCGGGGAGATTCGTAATCACGGTGACCCTGTAACCGAATACGATTATCGAGCCGCTACTGAATCAAGAGATGTGAAAGCATCCGTTAACGCATATGTGAATGTCGGTGATCTGCATGACTGTGGCGAGTGGGTACCACCGGCCTCCGAAACCTATGAAGGGCTGACCGTCGACCAAACGTATACCTGCCAACAGGATCAAACTCGTACATGGACTTACAAGGTCGGTAGTGAGGTTATTGGCACACACCCTCAACTACAGAGTATCGATGACATCAAATATCGGACTGTACCAGGCACCAAAAATCCTTGGTTAAGGACTGCATCTGCATTTGGTGAATGGACGAACATTGATTCACCTTATGATTATTCTTCTTGGGAGCCTCCAATCGTTGCTCAAACAGCAAACTTTGACCAGTCAAGGAACTACAGGCAGAACCAAACAAGAACAGAACAAAAGCAGGAGAAAAACGCCGTCACTGGAGAAATAAGGAATGTTGGTGAGCTACAGAACATTACTCGAGCTATAACTATTGACCAGACAAGGACGCTTGCTGTGACAGTTTCAGGCTGGTCAAATTCTGGAGGTGTATACAGCTGCAGTTCCTGGTCACCAGGTACGGGTTCAGTTGCAAGTGGTACCGGGTTTACACAGACACGAAGCTGTAAACAGATGCAAGTAAGAACATGGTCTTACAAGGATGGGACAACCGTTGTAACTACAAGGCCAGAGAATCGCGTTATTGACACTTCTCAGTCACAAGGAGCAACAGGAAGTAAAGTTGTTTACGGTAGCTGGGTATATCAAAGCGCATCTCAAACACAAGTACCTAATCCTGGTGGATATATGAAGGTATTATCTGGTTACTCTCAGAGTGAATTAAGCAGTGGTTGTAAAGTAAAAGATGGTGTCCAGCGATGCTTGTACCAAGCCGGCGCCCAGTGCACCATTGGTAGCATTGGCTATCAGGCCATTTCCAATCCGGGCATCGACTTCTACGCTGTAGCTATATATAACTGCAAGTAATATTGAAAACGGGGCATCAACCGGCCCCGTCATTTCCATTGACCCAAGACTTTAAAACCTCTCTGTGGATAAGAAGTCGCAACTTCGGCGTCTTATCCAATGTATCCTTGGCATGCTTCCCTGTAACACCTAATAGCTTACCAAATGCATAGTAGCCGTAACGAGTGCGCGTTAGTATTCCGTATCTAAGAGCCTTGGTCATTGTGTCATAGCTAATTGAAAATCCTTTACGATAGAGAAGTGGTATCTGCGTTCTATTACCACACAAACCATCTTTATGCTTAACCACATCGATAATGCAATGTTGGCCAACAGGAAATTTTCTTAAGAGGATTTCATTACCTTTACTTAGAAGTAATCGCGTAGCCATAAAACGCTCTACAGGGATACCACCGTAACTTACATAATAGGCATCACCGAACTGACTTGTTTTACTCCGTAGCTGATTAGTGAATATTACTACTGAATCGGTACCTTTAAGAGCTAATCGAAGCTTTGAAAACCATTTTGCCAATAGGCGTGACATCTCTATCGCATCATCTTTATCCTCCCAATTGTCATTACGATATTGAGATCTTGGAACCAGAGATGCGATTGAATCTATGACAAGCATCTTCACAGTCTTTGAAGCCAGTAATGATAAGGCCATCTCAAAGCACTGCTCTGCAGTTTTAGGCTGACCAAATATGAGATTGTTCAGGTCAACACCTAATGTCTCTGCATATCGTAAATCTAGAGCGCACTCAGGCTCTAAGTATGCAGCGGTTAGCCCCATTGATTGACAACATGCAATGCTATGCAATACGAGCGTTGTCTTGCCTGTTCCCGGCATCCCGGCCACTTCTATCATGCGGTCGGCACTGTAGCCATCGGTGCCCAGTATCGTATCAATAGCAAGAACCCCTGTTGTTATTGACGATTGTTGCAAGGTTGAATGTTCTATTGATGAACATATCGCTGGTGGAGCAATTGATAGTTGAGTTTCCATAAGAGGCGACTTGATTTGCAGTTTTGAAAATCATCTCACCATCTATTGAATTCGCAAGCTTATGACAACATACTTGTATTGTCCCAAAAGCTACCCTCAACCTACATCGATAAAAAAACAAAAGCTTAACACGACATAAAAGCAAAAAAGGAGCCAATCGGCTCCTTTCTGTCCCATTACGGGGTTCTAGGGATTTTCCCCTCTAAAGTAACATAGAATGCTACAGGCTTTGTATTATATAGCCTCCAGCTGTGGGTTACTTTCGTTTCCAAGCTTAATCATCCACGATTGGCTTCGTAATTTCACTAATATCAGGAAATTTTCCGGTATTGGTGAAGTTATACGTCCCGCTTAAGTTGATATTTTGCCATGCAACGGGCGAAACAGCACGAGTGATAGCCGCTTTTTCTTCATCACCTGTCGCTTCAAAGTGTCCCAGAAGATGACTCAGTATCGCGGAGTTGAAGTAGATGAGCGCATTGGCAAGCAATCTTGCGCATTCATTCCAGATAGCGATTTCAGACTCGTTTTTGCCACGGAACTGATCACCATTCAC
>NZ_JAWOWJ010000006.1:266094-322224 GCF_033340495.1 Vibrio sp. 1249-1 | reverse complement strand
AATGGAGGCGCCTCCCGGAGTCGAACCGAGGTCCACGGATTTGCAATCCGCTGCATAGCCACTCTGCCAAGGCGCCTCATTTGTGAATAAAGCTAAGCTTTTTCACCACCCTTTTGAGCCGTGCTCTCTTGGGTACGGGATGCATTCTACGGATTCGAGCGATCGAGTCAACACTATTTTTATTTTTTTAAATCGTTTGACTAGAATTTGTGCGAAAGACGATGGATTGCTTAGTTTTAATACTAAAAATCGCTTAAATACACTTGTTTATCATAAAACTTTGGCTACGCCTTACACTGCTGGCCGTGCGTTGCGTGCATTGGAGTATTAATAATCAGAAGACTCGCCTCTCTAAGACTCTCCAAGGACAAAAACAAGACTTAGATCACAAATGGAACTCTATCGAAGCAAAAGCCCCAGATACAAATTGTAAGCATGGCCGTTAGCAAGCATTGAAAAGCGAGAGAAGCAAAAAATGCTGTAGATTGTCTTAGATACAAAAAAGCAGGCTATTAAGCCTGCTTTCTAACATCAGAATTTAATGGTGCTCTTCATTCAACAGATCGTCTTTCGCAGCAGCCAAATATTGAATCATTGACCAATATGTCAAGAAAGTTGCCACATACAAGGCCGCAAAGCCTAGCCAAACCATCCATTCATCGTAACGCCATATCAACACCCATAAGGCGAACATTTGCGAAACAGTTTTTACTTTGCCAACCCAAGATACCGCAACACTCGCTCGCTTACCGATTTCAGCCATCCATTCTCGCAATGCTGAGATAATGATTTCTCGCGCAATCATCGTTACCGCAGGAATGGTCACCCAAATTGAATGATAATGTTCCGTGATTAGAATCAATGCCGTTGCCACTAGCACTTTATCAGCGACAGGATCAATAAACGCGCCAAAACGAGAAGTTTGGCCAAGTTTACGGGCCAACATGCCGTCAAGCCAGTCAGTAAAACCCGCTACCCAAAACACCATTGCTGCTGCAAACGGTGCCCATGAATAAGGTAGATAAAAGACAACCACAAAAACAGGGATTAGGAACAGTCTAAGAAGAGACAGAATGTTCGGGATATTCAAACGCATTTTATTATTCTCTTACACATTGCGGCTTAATGTTGCGCGATTTTCCTTATTGTTTCAATGCTTGGAAAATAATTTCTGCTAAAGAGTGACTTATTCCCGGTACTTTGGCGATTTCTTCGACACTTGCACGTTTAAGTTCTTGTAACCCACCCATGTACTTGAGTAACGCCTGACGTCGTTTAGGGCCGATTCCCTCAATCCCTTCGAGTGCACTCGTACGTCTGGTTTTACCTCGCTTAGCACGGTGCCCCGCTATAGCATGGTTATGACTTTCATCACGAATATGTTGGATAAGATGCAGCGCAGGAGCATCGCTTGGTAAATGAAACTCGTCCCCATCGACTGTAATCAGCGTTTCTAAACCTGGTTTGCGAGTAACGCCTTTTGCAATACCAATCATGATAGGACGCTTTGGCCAATCCCCCCAGTACTGCGAAATGATGTCATGCGCACGATTTAACTGACCTTTACCGCCATCGATAAAGATGATGTCGGGAATTTTCTCTACGTCCAATTGCTTCGAATAACGGCGCTCCAACGCTTGTCCCATTGCTGCGTAGTCATCACCACCGGTAATCCCAGTAATGTTGTAGCGACGATACTCTTGCTTAACGGGGCCTTCATTGTTGAACACCACACATGACGCAATCGTGCTTTCCCCCATCGTATGGGAGATATCAAAACATTCCATTCGAGCTATAGACTCCAAATTCAATGTTTCGCGAAGCGCATGAAAACGCTGATTAATCGTCATTTTGTGATTGATTTTGGTGGTAATCGCCGTTAGTGCATTAGTGTTCGAAAGCTTGAGATACCTTGCTCGAGAGCCAGTTGGCGACGTATGAAAATGAACCTTACGGCCTGCCACTTCACTTAACGCTTTCTGTATTGGCGCAATATCTTCTGCCAACTCTTGATTCAAAATAATACGAGAAGGAATTGTACGTGCTTCGTTATGGCTCAAATAGTATTGAGTCAGAAAACTATCGAACACTTCCTGCTGGCTTGTATTTTGTGGGATTTTCGGAAAATGGCTACGGCTACCAAGCACTTTGCCTTGGCGTATCATCAGGATATGGATACACGCGATACCATTCTCCTGAGCAAACCCGAGTACATCCATATCATCCATGCTGTCTTCTGAGACGTACTGCTGCTCTTGAACACGCCTAATCGCTTGGATTTGATCGCGAAATTTAGCGGCATCTTCAAAGCGCAATTGCTGACTGGCAACTTCCATTTTCTCGATCAGTTGTTTGAGTACTTGCTGATCTTTGCCTTGCAAAAACATGCGCACAAAGCCAACCAACTCTGCATATTCTTCATCAGAAATGATGGTATTAACGCATGGTCCTGCACAACGACCAATTTGGTACATCAAACATGGGCGCGTTCGGTTGGAATAGACAGTGTCTTCACACTGGCGCACAGGAAACATCTTTTGCAGCAAATGCAATGTTTCTCTTACTGCACCAGAATCTGGGTAGGGGCCAAAATATTCACCTTTGCGCTTCTTGGAGCCACGGTGGATAGAAAGCCGTGGGTGCTTATGACCGCTAATAAAGATATAAGGGTAAGACTTATCATCTCGCAGCAACACATTGTATTTCGGTAAATACTGCTTGATGTAGTTATGCTCTAAGATCAGCGCCTCTGTCTCAGTGTGAGTCACCGTGACGTCTATTTTGGCGATATTACTGACAAGCGCGCGAGTTTTCTCACTGTCTACTTTTTTTCGAAAGTAGCTTGAAAGGCGCTTTTTAAGGTCTTTGGCTTTACCTACGTAGATTACAACAGCTTCGGCGTTGTACATTCTGTAAACGCCGGGCTGATGAGTTACTGTTTTGAGAAAGGAAGCCGAATCGAAGGGAGGATTCACGCTAAAGGGTCTCGGTGTCCAGCATTCCGTGGCGAATCGCTAAGTGAGTTAACTCAACGTCACCATTAATGTCCAATTTACTAAAGAGTCGGTAGCGATAGCTGTTGACTGTCTTTGGACTTAAATTAAGTTGCTCAGAAATATCCGTTACCTTTTGGCCTTTGGTGATCATAAGCATGATCTGCAATTCACGCTCGGATAAGTCTTTAAAAGGGTTCTCAGAGGCTGGAGAAAATTGACTCAATGCCATCTGCTGCGCAATCTCTGGCGAGATGTAACGCTGCCCACTATTAACTACACGAATCGCATTCACCATTTCGTCAGGGCCAGCACCTTTGGTTAAATAACCAGACGCACCTGCCTGCATCACCTTGGTTGGAAACGGGTTTTCTGTATGAACGGTAAGTACGATGATTTTCACATCAGGATTCACGCGAAGAATTTTTTTAGTGGCTTCCAAGCCGCCAATTCCTGGCATGTTCATGTCCATTAAAACGACGTCAGCATGATTACTGCGACACCATTTTACTGCATCTTCACCGCTGTCAGCTTCTCCTGCTACGTTCATTCCACGGACGTCTTCAATAATACGTCGTATCCCTGTGCGAACCAGCTCGTGATCATCTACAAGGAAAACATTTATCAAACTTGTATCTCCACACTTTGTATTGGTTCTGCACCCACATAACCATTATTTGTTAAATGTGGATATCAGTATGACTGCCTATATACTAACGTAATCGACAAAAAATTGCTTTCTATGAATATGTGCTGAAACGCAAACTTTAGCAAGAACTTATTCATAAACCACTCTATTATTTTAGAGCGTGATGAGCAGAACCGAAATCTAAGAAAAGACAATTAACAACATTAAGTACAATAAATCAAGTAACTAGGTTTCATATTGCCCAGAGAAACACGCTATAACTTAAAATGACACTGTCCCTCTTGCACCAAAGACTAACTTGTAATCACTAATTCCAGCAAAAATTTGAGACGCTTTCTTTACTGGTTATTTTTACAGTTCTTAGTGTTAAACTAACGTTCTTCAAGTTTTCTAAGGTTTCTCACATTTGAATATTCAACAAGGCTTCCTGCTAACTCGACAGGCACGAGACATCAAAGGTCAAACTCAAATCGAGCTGTGGCTTTCGACAGAAGCAGGTCCTACTCAGTTACTTATTAATGGTGAGAAGCCAGTATTTTTCATCGCTCAGAAACACTCAGAGCAAGCAAAGACACTCGCACGAGAAAAAAACATATTCGTCGACATCCGCCTTTTGGATCTCAAAACCTTTGAACATACGCCTCTTGCTGCCTGCTATACCAATGTAACCAGAGACGCTCTCGCACTCAAAGACACATTCGCTCAAAAAGATATCACTACGTATGAAAGTGATATTCGCCTCGCCGATCGCTACCTAATGGAGCGTTTTATCAAAGGCAGTATCGAGTTTACAGGCAATGTGACTCGCACCAATGGCTACCAACGCGTCCAGAGCGCAAAATGCCGTGCGGGGCAATATGAGCCGAAGTTAAACGTTGTCTCGTTAGATCTAGAATGCTCTGAGAAAGGCATTCTTTACTCAATCGGATTAGACAGCGTCATGGATTCCCGCGTTATCATGATCGGAGAACCAGAACCTTCGGAGACACCGATACAATGGGCTAAGGATGAAAAAGCGCTTCTAGAAGCACTCATCGATTGGTTTAAAAAATTCGACCCCGATGTCATTGTCGGTTGGAATGTCATTGATTTTGACTTTCGTCTGCTACACAAACGAGCAGAATGGCACAACATGAAGCTAATGCTTGGCAGAGCAGACCAAGCCAGCTTTTTTAGAAGTTCATCTCAAAGCCAACAAGGGTTTATCTCCATTCCCGGGCGAGTTGTGATGGATGGTATCGATACGCTAAAAACGGCTACTTACCACTTTCGATCTTGGTCATTAGAGTCTGTATCTCAAGAACTCTTGGGGGAAGGTAAAGAAATCCACAACGTGCATGACCGCATGGATGAGATCAATCGTATGTACCGCTCCGACAAACCATCGCTGGCTAAATATAATTTACAAGACTGCGTGTTAGTGAATAAGATTTTCAATCACACTCACCTGCTTGACTTTGCAATAGAGCGCTCTCGTCTCACTGGTGTCGAACTGGATCGTGTTGGCGGTTCGGTTGCAGCATTCACAAACCTATACATGCCTCAGATACACCGAGCAGGCTACGTCGCCCCAAACCTACACCCTGAAAATTGGATTGCCAGCCCCGGAGGTTACGTGATGGACTCCATCCCTAACCTATATGATTCTGTTTTAGTATTGGATTTTAAGAGTCTATATCCATCGATTATTCGCTCTTTCTTGATTGATCCTATGGGTTTAGTTGAGGGGTTATTGCTCCATATTGGAAAAGAAGAAAATCAGGCTGTACCTGGCTTTCGCGGTGGGCAGTTCCATCGTACGAAACACTTTTTACCAGAAATGATTGAAAAGCTTTGGGCAGCACGTGATGTTGCAAAGAAGAACAATGAAAAAGCTTTTTCTCAGGCAATCAAAATCATCATGAACTCCTTTTATGGCGTACTGGGCTCATCGGGATGTCGTTTCTTTGATACTCGGTTAGCTTCTAGTATTACCATGCGCGGACATGAAATCATGAAGCAAACTAAGGTGCTGATTGAGGAGCAAGGATATCAAGTGATTTACGGCGATACGGATTCCACATTCGTGTCGTTGAATCGACCATACAGTCAAGTAGAAGCTGACGCTGTTGGAAATCAATTAGTTGATTACATCAACTCTTGGTGGCAAGAACACCTGCGTTCTGAGTACAACCTAACATCTATGTTGGAAATCGAGTATGAAACCCATTATCGCAGATTCCTTATGCCAACGATTCGTGGCGCAGAAACTGGCTCGAAAAAGCGCTATGCGGGTTTAATCGGTGAAGGAGAGCAAGAACGGATTGTATTTAAAGGGTTAGAAAGTGCCCGTACTGACTGGACCTCGTTAGCACAGAAATTTCAAAATACACTCTATAGCATGATTTTCCATGGTGAAGATCCAAGCGACTATGTCCGAGAGATGGTTGAGAAAACTAACAACGGTGAATTTGATGAACAGTTGGTGTATCAAAAGCGACTGCGAAGAAAACTGCATGAGTATCAGAAGAACGTCCCGCCACAAGTGCGTGCAGCTCGTTTAGCCGATGAGATAAATGCCAAGCTTGGCCGCCCATTACAGTATCAAAACAAAGGGCGAATTGAATACATTATTACCGTGAACGGCCCTGAACCTTATGAGTACCTCAATAGCCCGATTGATTATCAACATTACATTGATAAACAACTCAAACCCGTTGCGGATGCGATTCTCCCTTTCATTGGGACGGACTTTGACAGGCTTTCAGCGCCACAAATGGGGTTGTTTTAGCCGATACGAAACTCTGTTTTCTGGTACTGTTTGACTAACCAATCACCAAACGCATCAATTAGCCCGATAACAGAACGCTTGGGAATACCCCGGCCAGAAAGTAAAATTTCTAGCCGCTCGATCTCAAGCTGCTTTTCAGGATGATAAGTTAAGAATACCTTGCCACATTGTATAGGGTCATCAAACCAACGTTTATCTCGATACATCACCAAAGAGTATGACGCTCTTAGTAACTTTTTTGCAATCACGCGCTGGGCGGCCACCTGCTCTTCTATCGTCTTCGCTTGTACGATTTTTTTGCGATACACCGTAATCCAATCTTCCACATCCATATTCCAGTGCTTAGCAATTTCCCAACTTGGGACGTAATCACCAAAACAGTCTGCTAGATCATCACCATAAACACAGACACAGCAATGCTTAAGCATAAAGCCCCAAGTGAAAATACTGTCTAAATTAGCCACTTCACTCACTAAGGCTGTACGGACCGATACACCATTAACGTGAGGGTAACTCTGCTGCGCACGCCACTTAATTGTGTTGAGCAAAGTCGCGCGATTGTGCTCAAAGGATGATTGAGTAACGACAACCAGGTCTAAGTTCGACTTCCCAACGATCGCTGTTTTACGAGCAACACTACCGTATACATAAACGCTGTGTAAGTTTTGCCCCAATCCACCTTTGAGACAAGCGGTGACTTCCCTAATTAAAGGCGCAAACTCTGGTTGAAATGGTTGTTTAGGATCGATAACAGGCAGAGACATGACTTAAAACGTGTTCTCAGATGGTTCAAGAAGTTGGGCTATATGTTCTCTTAGCCGACTCACCGAATCAAGTCCATTCAGGTGTTTAGTCATGGGAGTAACAACAAATTTCTGCAATGAATTTTAATGCTAGGCGGCTAACTTAGCGCTATAATCACCGAGTTTTGCTTAATAAGTATGAATAGGAATATACAATGCCAAAGGCAAGTGAAATCAAAAAAGGCTTCGCAATCGAGTCTAATGGTAAAACTCTTCTAGTTAAAGACATCGAAGTAACGACTCCTGGCGGTCGTGGCGGCGCTAAAATCTACAAAATGCGTTGTACAGATCTAAACACGGGCGCACGTGTAGATGAGCGTTACAAGTCTGATGACGTTGTTGAAACGGTAGAAATGAACAAACGTGCAGTTGTGTACTCATACGCTGACGGCGATGAGCACATCTTCATGGATAACGAAGACTACTCACAATACACATTCAAGCACAATGAAGTTGAAGACGACATGCTGTTCATCAACGAAGATACACAAGGTATCCACATTATCCTTGTTAACGGTGCTGCAGTGGGTATTGAACTACCATCTTCTGTTGAGCTAGTGATTGAAGAAACTGACCCTTCAATCAAAGGTGCTTCTGCATCTGCTCGTACTAAACCAGCACGCTTCGCTTCAGGTCTTGTCATCCAGGTTCCTGAGTACATTGCAACTGGTGACCGTGTTATCATTAACACAGCTGAACGTAAATACATGAGCCGAGCATAAGCATGTCTGATTTGATTTCTTACGACGACGTCATCGACGCAGCGTACGACATTTTCCTTGAGATGGCTCCAGATAACCTAGAGCCTGCTGACGTGATTCTGTTTACTGCGCAATTTGAAGATCGTGGTGCCGCAGAACTTGTTGAAACCGGTGATGACTGGGTTGAACATGTTGGCTTCGAGATCGACAAAGAAGTATATGCAGAGGTTCGTATCGGCCTAGTAAATGAGGAAAATGACGTTCTTGATGACGTATTTGCTCGTATGCTAATCAGCCGAGACCCTGAACATAAGTTCTGCCATATGCTTTGGAAACGCGATTAACGTTTCTTCATCATGAACAAAAATACCAGCCTAGTGCTGGTATTTTTTTATCTGTTGTTTTCGTCTAGCTGAGATATTTGTTTATACAAAGCACCCTGCTCTATATCGGCTTTAGATCCTTTTGTTATGTAACAGATAAGAAAAAGGCTTGCCGAATTGGCAAGCCTTTCTGATGTTTTGCTATCGATTAACGATGCTTGTTGCGTGCGCCTTGGTCACCAGCAGTCTTCTTCGGCTTACGACGAGAAGGGTTGTTGCTGCGACCTTTTGGCGTGTTAACACGCTCTTCATGGCGCTTAACTGCGCGACGAATTTTTTGGCTGCGTGCACGCTCACGTTTGCGTGACGTGTTGTCTTTGTTCAGATCAAGCATGGTTTCTTTCTCTGGACGAAGCTCTACAAGCTCACGCAAGTAGTTTACTTCTTTCAGGTCAAGCTCCATCCAACCGCCACGAGGCAGTTTCTTGTCTAAGAAGATGTCGCCGTAACGAACACGTTTCAGACGGCTAACGGTACACTCTTGCGATTCCCATAGTCGACGAACTTCGCGGTTACGACCTTCATTGATAACAACGTAAAACGTGTGGTTCATGCCTTCACCACCCGCGTAAACAACATCTTCAAAGCGAGCTAAACCGTCTTCCAGTTCAACACCTTTTACTAGATTACGAACTTTCTGTTCAGTTACTTCACCGAACACACGTACTAAGTATTCACGTTCAACTTGGCGGCTTGGGTGCATTAAGCGGTTCGCCAGTTCACCATCCGTTGTGAAAAGTAGAAGACCAGAAGTGTTCGCATCCAGACGACCAACTGAAATCCAACGAGAGCCACGAATTTTTGGCAGACGATCAAAAACAGTACGACGACCTTCTGGATCGTGACGAGTACACAGTTCACCCTCAGGTTTGTAGTACGCAAGTACACGACAAATCACTTCTTCTTGAATCTTTGCAGAGACAATGTGACCATCGATACGAACTACGCTGCTCTCGTCTTCAAGTCTTTCACCAAGCTTAGCGACTACACCGTTCACGCTAACGCGACCAGATTTAATTAACGATTCAATCTCACGACGAGAACCGTGACCAGCACGTGCTAATACTTTTTGTAACTTTTCGCTCATTTATCTACCTATGTGTCGTCTTCACAGACGTCTAGACCAGGATTGGTCTGCATTTTGCTATTTACCCATTTCAGTGGGATTTTTCGGTCGGACATTATACGTAACTTTCTTAGTTAATGTAAGCTAAATAGGCGCCATTCTCCACACCAAAATTCACTTCAAAAATGACCGAAATATTTGTCCTATTCTGCAACTTTTTTACTACTTAATGCAGGCATTGCTCAACGAGAATCCCACTAATATCGGTCTTCCTGAACCACTTTAACCACGCTGTACCTGATAAAATTGTCAGGGTTACAACAATAACCACTTGGGGTGTGTTTACTGTTCGTATTGCTAGAAAGCAACGAAGAATAAGCCGTCCCTGTTTGCTGCTAAGTAATACCAATCACCGCAGACAATGAGCGCTCATAGCAAAACAAGGTCGTGGGTAGCAAGACAAAAATTGTCTTTAAGTCATTAGTTCACATCAAAAAATAACACTAATGCTATCGTGTACTCTGACTCTCTAGGTTCGCTCTGCACTCTCGGCGATTGGCATAAATCAGACAAAAAGGAATAGAACAATGTCTATGCTAAATCTCGACCTAAATTGGATTTTTGGGACATCTCAAGATGACGATATGACAGGCACAAAAGGCTCTGAAACAACCGATATTTTCTTCGGCTTCTGTGGTGATGATAAGTTTGTAGGATACGGAGGTAATGATATTGTCTTCGGTGGCTGGGGAGATGATACCTTGCTTGGTGGCCGAGGTAACGACTTGGTTTCTGGCGGCTTTGGAAACGATTTCCTATCCGGCGGATTAGGAAACGACAAACTCTTTGGTGGCTGTGGCGACGACACAATTTTTGATTATTCAGGCAACAACTACTTGAGTGGTGGCTGGGGTAACGACACACTCGTTGTTGGTGATGGTGAATCAGTACTGAGCGGTGGCTGTGGAGACGACACCTTCGTGCTTACAAACCGCCTGGCTATTGGTGTACCTGATCAGCCAGTATCTTCCAACGATATTGATGTCAAAGCCGACATTGTCGATTTTAATATTTTCCATGACAAACTTGTCTTTGATATGGGCCGAGACACTGATAACGATGGCATTCGAGATACGTTCTTGGATTCAGCGGATGATCTGACTTTATCTTACAATGAATGTGGCTGGGCAGTATTCTCAAGTGATGAATACAATGTTGAAGTGACACTAAACGGTGTGAGCTCTGCATACATCAACTATGCAGAACAAAATGGTATCGACATTTTCGATTTCGCTTAACCTCAATCAGTTAAGTTCAATGAGATATTCGATATGATAACTAAAATAGGAGGCGCGATGCCTCCTATTTTGTTTGACGATGATGTGCGTCTACTATTCGAATGGTGCAGGGTCACCAGATCCCAAACGAACTACAACAGGTTCACCTTCGCTAAAGTCAATTACAGTCGTAGGTTGTTCACCTAGGTAACCGCCATTAAGAATCACATCAACCGCATGTTCTAGTTTATCTCGAATATCCTCTGGATCAGATTCTGTTACGTCACTGCCAGGTAGAATCAACGACGTAGACATCATCGGCTCACCTAATGCTTCCAACAAGTCCAAGGCAATTTGATTGTCTGGAACACGGATACCGATGGTCTTACGTTTTGCATTCATCAAACGACGCGGCACCTCTTTTGTGCCTTTGAAGATGAAGGTGTAAGGACCTGGTGTGTTATTTTTCAGCAGTCGGAATGCAGAGTTATCCACTCGCGCATAGAGAGAAAGCTCCGACAAATCACGACACAGTAAAGTAAAGTTATGCTTATCATCCAGACGACGAATCTGACAGATTCGTTCCAGCGCCTGTTTGTTCTCCAACTGACAGCCAAGTGCGTACCCTGAATCAGTAGGGTAAACCACAACGCCGCCGTTACGAATGATTGCTACTGCTTGATTAATCAAGCGAGCCTGTGGGTTTTCTGGGTGAACGTAAAAAAACTGGCTCATTGTAATTCCTCATTATCGAGCCTCTCGGCTCTATATTTTTATGGGTTCTCGACTTCGTATTACTGAGTATTATTCAACGAAGGATCTATTCCCCAATCTTTCCAAACTGGTTCGACGCCAGCAGGCAACCATAGGTTCCTTCCTAGCTCCATCCACGGTGATGGGTAGTGAAAATCACTGCCTTGAGAGGCTAATAGTTTGTATTGTATAGCATAATCAGCCAAGTTGCGCCTTTCTTGTTGCGCTTGCTGTGGCTGTGCAACTTCCATCGCATCACCACCCGCTTCGACAAACGCTGCTAGAAGACGCTTAATCCACTTCGCTGTCAACTTATATCTACCAGGATGCGCTAATACCGCCATTCCACCAGCCGCATGGATAGCATCAACCGCATCCTTCATCGAACACCAATTCGGTGGTACATAACCTGGGTTATTACGCGTTAGGTATTTTTTAAACACCATTTGCATGGTTTTTGCGTAACCATTATCTACCAACCATTTCGCGAAATGCGCTCTTGTCACTGGAGCATCACCGGCGATTTGCCTTACCTCTTCAAGCACACCTACTCGAGTTGCTTTTTGTAGTCGCTCTGCAATTAACTCAGATCGTGTTATGCGATGCTGCTTCTGCTGTTCTATGAGGGCAGATAATTGTTCATTTTCCGGATCGATATTCAGGCCGACAATATGAATGTCTTTGTTTTGCCAGACGGTCGATATCTCAATGCCATTGATGATTTTTATCGGCAAATTATTATCTTGAACGTATTGCTTAGCTAACGCCAAACCGTCAACCGTATCGTGATCAGTGATCGCCAAAACCTCGATATCAAAACTCAGCGCCCTTTCCACTAAATCTTTAGGCTCTAACCGACCGTCCGATGCAGTGGTGTGACTATGTAAATCAATTCTCATATTTTTATCGTTTTAATGCCGTTTTGGGGTTGACTTTTTACTCTCGCACTAGTTAACTAGTACACAAATACAAAGTACGTAATTTAAGGTTCACCATGTTACAAGAATTTAACCAAAACCAAAAAGCGAAAGTTGCGGTTTGTCTTAATAAGGCAAACTCATCAGATCTTGCTTGGTGGCGCACTTGGACTAGTTCTTGGTGGGCAAACGTATACTTCTAGTTTATAGAACCAAACGTTGTAAAGCCCGCTACTTAAGCGGGCTTTTTTGTTTTGTTGCTCATTTCACATTCAACTGCCTAAACATTAATCGAATATAGCCAACTCTAGATTGGGAGAACGTTTGCTTTATGCGACTATGTACGGCAGGAAGATTTAAACAGCTACAAGGAGGTCTTGTGAACAAGGCCATTGAAATTAAGAAACTTGGACAGCTTGAAGTGCTAACGGCTTCCGTCCCTTATACTCAAGACCCGACTCGCTTGTTCCACACACTATGTGAGAACAAAACTGACAGCCTATTGCTGGAATCTGCTGAGATCGATTCAAAGCAAAATTTAAAATCCCTGCTGATCGTAGATTCAGCGGTTCGCATTGTTTGCTTCGGCCATACCGTTAGCATGCACGCCTTGACCAATAACGGTAAAAACCTACTGTCTCACCTAAACCAGAACATCCGTGGTGACGTTGAGAGCAAGTTCGATGGCGAAACGCTAACTTTGCGGTTTAACCAGCCATGCGACACGTTAGATGAAGACTCTCGCCTACGTGAAGCCTCTTCTTTCGATGCGCTGCGTTTGGTTCAGCATAGTTTTGATATTTCACAGCAAGACAAACACGCAATTTTCCTTGGTGGTCTGTTTGCCTACGACTTAGTCGCAAACTTTGAGCCGCTTGGTAATGCCGAAGCAACAAATCAGTGTCCAGATTACGTTTTCTACGTCGCGGAAACACTACTTGTTGTCGACCATCAAACGGAATCTTGCCAGCTTCAAGCGACGTTGTTTGTTGATGGTTCAGAGAAAACAGCGTTAGAGACTCGTATTGCAGAAATTAGCGCCCAATGTGCAGCGCCAAAACTGTTGCCGAGTGCAGAGCAAATAACAGATGTAACGGTAGAACCTAGCGTGTCTGATGCAGACTTCTGCCAAACCGTTCGCGACTTAAAAGAGTTCGTAGTGAAAGGCGATGTATTCCAAGTTGTACCGTCTCGTAGATTCACTCTACCTTGTCCTTCTCCACTGGCTGCTTATAAAGAACTGAAACAAAGTAACCCAAGCCCTTACATGTTCTACATGCAAGATGAGCTGTTCACTCTGTTTGGCGCATCACCAGAAAGCGCGCTTAAGTATGAAACCGATACCAACCAAATTGAAATCTACCCAATCGCAGGCACTCGTCGCCGCGGTAAGCGCCCTAACGGCGAGATTGATTTCGACCTAGACAGCCGCATCGAACTTGAACTGCGCACCGACATGAAAGAAAACGCAGAACACATGATGTTGGTTGACTTGGCACGTAACGACGTCGCTCGTATTGCTCAAGCTGGTACTCGCCACGTAGCAGACCTTCTAAAAGTCGACCGCTACAGCCACGTAATGCACTTGGTGTCTCGTGTGGTTGGTCAACTGCGTGAAGACCTAGACGCGCTGCACGCATATCAAGCATGTATGAACATGGGTACGCTCACCGGCGCACCTAAGATTCGTGCCATGCAGTTGATTCGCGATGTAGAAGGCGCACGACGCGGTAGCTACGGCGGTGCTGTGGGTTACCTTACTGGCGAAGGTACATTAGATACTTGTATCGTAATCCGCTCAGCGTACGTTGAGAACGGTATTGCCCAAGTTCAAGCTGGTGCTGGCGTGGTGTTCGATTCTGATCCACAAGCGGAAGCAGACGAAACGTGCGGCAAAGCACAAGCGGTAATCTCTGCTATCCAAGCAGCGCATAAGTCACAATAAGGAATAGGGTTCAGAGATGGCTAATATCATTTTTATCGACAACTTTGACTCGTTCACCTACAACCTTGTGGATCAATTCCGCTCGCTAGGTCACTCAGTCAAGATTTACCGAAACAACATCCCAGCAGAAGCCATTGAACAAGCGGTAAACAAGCTTGAAAACCCAGTGGTTCTGCTATCACCAGGTCCTGGTGCACCGTCAGAGGCAGGCTCAATGCCGGAGCTTATCCAACGCATGAAAGGCAAAGTGCCGATGATCGGAATTTGTCTTGGTCACCAAGCGATTGTTGAAGCATACGGCGGCACCGTTGCTGGCGCGGGCGAAATCATTCACGGTAAGGTCTCTATGATGGAGCACCAAAACCATGCGATTTACCAAAACCTACCATCACCACTTGCAATTGCACGTTACCACTCGCTGGTTGCGACCAAGGTTCCTGAGAGCCTAACCATCACAGCAGAAGTGGATGACTTGGTAATGTCTGTTGTACATGAAGAAGATAAAGTTTGCGGGTTCCAGTTCCACCCGGAATCTATTATGACGACCTACGGAGCAACACTGTTGGCCAATGCCATTGAATGGGCACTTGAAGAACAAACTTCAGCGACCCCACTCACTGCTTAAAAAGCACTTGGCACATAAGAAATTTAGGAGAGGAAATATGGAAGCAATCATCAACCCTATTATTACCAAACTGTACGAGCAAGAATCGCTTACTCAGGAAGAGAGCCAACAGCTATTCGACATCATTATCCGTGGTGAACTAGACCCAATTTTGATGGCATCAGCACTGACTGCACTAAAACTCAAAGGCGAAACGCCAGACGAAATTGCAGGCGCGGCGAAAGCACTGCTGGCAAACGCAAATCCATTCCCTCGCCCAGATTACGATTTCGCAGATATCGTAGGTACTGGTGGTGACGGTCACAACACCATCAACATTTCAACCACTGCGGCGTTTGTTGCTGCAGCATGTGGTCTAAAAGTAGCGAAACACGGTAACCGCAGCGTTTCAAGCAAATCGGGTTCTTCTGATCTTCTTGATTCATTTGGTATCAACCTAGCTATGAGCGCAGAAGATACGCGCAAAGCGGTAGACGATATTGGTGTCGCTTTCCTATTTGCACCTCAATACCACGGTGGTGTGCGCCATGCGATGCCAGTGCGTCAAACTATGAAAACACGCACCATCTTTAACATTCTTGGCCCACTGATTAACCCTGCTCGTCCTAACATCGAATTGATGGGCGTTTACAGTGAAGAACTGGTTCGTCCTATCGCAGAAACCATGCTACAAATGGGTATGAAGCGCGCCGCTGTAGTACACGGCAGTGGCTTGGACGAAGTAGCAATTCACGGTGAAACAACCGTTGCCGAAATCAAAGACGGTAAGATCACAGAATACAAATTAACGCCTGCAGACTTCGGTCTAGAAGCGCACCCACTAGAAGCAATCAAAGGTGGCGATCCTGAAGAAAACAAAGCGATCATTACCAATATTCTGACGGGTAAAGGTACAGACGCACAATTGGGCGCAGTGGCAGTAAACGTTGCTCTGCTAATGCGTCTATTCGGCCACGAAGATTTAAAAGCCAACACGCAACAAGCGATTGAGGCAATGAATTCAGGCAAGGCGTACCAATTGGTACAACAACTTGCCGCACACGCTTAAGGAATTGAAGAAGATGACTGACTTCAACACTCAGAAAGCTGACAACCTGTCTGAACACGTTTCTAAGAAAGAAGCAGAAATGGCAGAAGTACTGGCGAAAATTGTCCGCGACAAATATCAGTGGGTAGCAGACCGTAAGGTGTCTCAACCGCTAAGCACATTTCAGTCTTATTTGCTGCCATCGGACCGCAGCTTCTACGATGCTCTGAGTGGCGAAAAGACGGCATTCATCACCGAATGTAAGAAGGCATCACCTTCTAAAGGTTTGATTCGTGATCACTTCGACTTGGATTACATTGCATCGGTTTACAACAACCACGCAGATGCAATTTCAGTCCTAACAGACGAGAAATATTTCCAAGGTAATTTTGACTTTCTTCCTCAGGTAAGAGGTCAAGTCAAACAACCCGTTCTGTGTAAAGACTTCATGGTAGATACCTACCAAGTTTACCTAGCGCGTCATTACAGTGCTGATGCCGTGCTACTGATGCTTTCTGTCCTTAATGACGAAGAGTACAAAGCGCTAGAGGAAGCAGCGCACAGCCTGAACATGGGTATCTTGACCGAAGTCAGCAACGAAGAAGAGCTTCATCGTGCAGTTAAGCTAGGCGCACGCGTTATCGGCATTAATAACCGTAACCTTCGCGACCTAAGTACTGATTTGAATCGTACTAAAGAACTGGCACCGACCATTCGCGAACTGGCTCCTAACGCAACAGTAATCTCAGAATCTGGCATTTATACACATCAACAAGTTCGTGATTTAGCGGAATACGCAGACGGCTTCTTGATTGGTAGTTCACTGATGGCGGAAGACAACCTAGAGCTTGCAGTACGCAAAGTGACGCTGGGCGAAAATAAAGTCTGTGGTCTCACTCATCCAGATGACGCAGCGAAAGCGTATCAAGCTGGTGCGGTATTTGGTGGCCTGATTTTTGTCGAGAAATCGAAGCGTGCGGTCGACCTTGAGGGTGCGCGCTTAACCATGAGCGGTGCTCCGCTGAACTATGTGGGCGTTTTCCAAAATCACGATATCGATTTTGTTGCTTCTGTCGTCACCTCTTTGGGTTTAAAAGCGGTGCAACTGCACGGTCAAGAAGACCAAGCTTACGTAAACCAACTCAAAGCCGAACTGCCAGCAACGGTAGAAATTTGGAAAGCTTATGGCGTGACTGATGCCAAGCCACAACTGCTAGCAGACAACATTGACCGCCATCTATTAGATGCGCAAGTTGGCACTCAAACCGGCGGTACCGGCCAAGTGTTCGACTGGTCACTGATCGGCGACCCAAGTCAAATTATGCTAGCGGGCGGACTGTCGCCAGAAAATGCTCAACAAGCAGCGACACTAGGTTGCTTGGGATTAGATTTAAACTCTGGTGTAGAAAGCGCACCAGGCAAAAAAGATTCACAGAAGTTGCTCGCGGCATTCACCGCTATTCGCAACTACTAAAGCTGGATATCAGCTAAAAAATTTAAAGCTATTCGTAGCGAAAAATACGAGAAGGAATATAACGATGGCAAAACTGAATGCCTACTTTGGCGAATACGGCGGTCAGTACGTTCCGCAAATTCTAGTTCCAGCACTGGAGCAACTAGAGCAAGCGTTTATCGACGCGCAAGAAGATCCAGAATTCCGCAGTGAGTTCATGACGCTTCTTCAAGAGTATGCGGGCCGTCCAACGGCTTTGACTCTAACTCGTAACCTAACCAAAGGTACGAAAACCAAACTGTACCTAAAACGTGAAGACCTACTTCACGGTGGCGCGCACAAGACCAACCAAGTGTTAGGTCAAGCTCTGCTTGCGAAACGCATGGGTAAAAACGAAATCATCGCAGAAACAGGCGCAGGCCAACACGGTGTTGCAACCGCACTAGCGTGTGCACTACTTGGCCTTAAGTGTCGCGTTTACATGGGTGCAAAAGACGTTGAGCGTCAAAGCCCGAACGTATTCCGTATGAAGCTAATGGGCGCAGAAGTTATTCCTGTCCACTCGGGTTCAGCGACACTTAAAGATGCATGTAACGAAGCGCTGCGCGACTGGTCTGCAACTTACGAAGACGCGCACTACCTACTAGGTACAGCGGCAGGTCCTCACCCATTCCCAACGATCGTGCGTGACTTCCAACGCATGATCGGTGAAGAAACGAAGAATCAGATTTTGGCACGTGAAGGTCGTCTTCCTGATGCGGTTATCGCATGTGTGGGCGGTGGCTCAAACGCGATTGGTATGTTTGCTGACTTCATCGAAGAAGAAAGTGTTCGCCTAATTGGTGTTGAGCCAGCAGGTAAAGGTATCGATACTGACCAGCACGGTGCACCACTTAAGCATGGTAAAACAGGCATCTTCTTCGGTATGAAAGCGCCATTGATGCAAGATCCAAACGGTCAAGTAGAAGAGTCTTACTCGGTATCTGCTGGCCTTGATTTCCCTTCAGTTGGCCCACAACACGCACACCTAAACGCAATTGGCCGTGCTGAATATGACAACGTGACGGATGATGAAGCACTAGAAGCATTCCAGGAAATTGCGCGTAACGAAGGTATCATCCCTGCTCTAGAATCTTCTCACGCACTGGCTCATGCACTGCGTATGGCTCGTGAGAATCCAGAAAAAGAACAATTGTTAGTTGTGAACCTATCAGGTCGTGGTGATAAAGATATCTTCACTGTACATGCCATCCTAGAAGAAAAAGGAGCGATCTAATGAGCCGTTATGAGAAGATGTTTGCGCGCCTAAACGAAAAGAACCAAGGCGCATTTGTACCGTTCGTAACGGTTTGCGATCCAAACGCAGAACAGTCTTACAAAATCATGGAAACACTGGTTGAGTCTGGCGCAGATGCCCTTGAACTTGGTATTCCATTCTCAGATCCACTAGCCGATGGCCCAACCATCCAAGGCGCTAACATTCGCGCGTTAGACTCAGGCGCAACACCAGATATCTGCTTTGAGCAAATTGGTAAGATCCGTGCTAAATACCCAGAGTTACCTATTGGTCTTCTTATGTACGCGAACCTTGTTTACTCTCGTGGTATCGAGAACTTCTATGAGCGTTGTGCAAAAGCAGGTATCGATTCTGTTTTGATTGCAGATGTACCAACTAATGAAAGTGCCGAATTTGTTGCTGCTGCAGAAAAGTTTGGTATTCACCCAATCTTCATCGCACCACCAACGGCAAGTGATGAAACACTGAAGCAAGTATCAGAGTTGGGTGGCGGCTACACTTACCTACTCTCTCGTGCAGGTGTTACTGGCGCAGAAACCAAAGCAAACATGCCTGTAGGTCATATGCTCGATAGACTGAACCAGTTTGATGCGCCACCAGCGCTACTTGGTTTTGGCATCTCTGAGCCTGCACAGGTGAAACAAGCACTAGAATCTGGCGCCGCTGGTGCAATTTCTGGTTCAGCCGTGGTAAAAATCATTGAAGCGAACGTTGATCAGCCACAAATTATGCTCGACAAGCTAGGTGAATTCGTTTCTGCAATGAAAGCTGCCACTCAAAAATAATTTCAGTTTGATATGACACAACAACGCCCGCTTAACATTATGTTTAGTGGGCGTTTTCTTACTATCGCGTTTATACCACGTCATTTTTTGTTCAACGCCCGCACTTTCCAAATCTATCTCAAGCAGAGCACTCAAAGAGTGTTAAGCTTGGGTAACTTAACTCACTCAATAAAGCAATGTGCAGTAAGGTTGCTACATGGAAGAAGTCAAAACACTGCTAGCCAAATGTCCTGTACTATCAGGGCTGCCAGATAAAGGGCTTAGTGAAGCAGCGCAAATGACTAAGGTTCGCTGCTTCGACGAAAAAGCACTGATTTGCAATAAAGGTGCGCTTCAATCTTCTCTTATGGTCATAGCTCAAGGTGCAGTGAGAGTGAACTCAATTAGTTCAAAAGGCAAAGAAGTCACACTGATGATTTTCGAAGCTGGTGGCTGGTTTGGAGACAATGTTTTTTCTCCCGGTATGCCTCGTATTTTTGGTGCGACCGCGCATTCTGACGTGACTGTAATGGAGCTTCCTGGAGATAAATTTCGCCAATTACTCGCCAAATACCCTCAAAGTTACCCCACTATACTCGACTTACTTAGCCGCCGCTTGTGGTCTGCTATTTCTGTTATCGAAGATGACGCGATTAGAGGAATTGAAGAACGAGTCGCCAAAAGGTTACTGCTGCTTGCAGAATACCAACTTAATCAAGCGATCGATACTCGACCATGCGTTGTCAGGGTAACAAGAGAACATATCGCTAACATGATGGGGCTAACTCGTCAGAGCGTACACAAGATACTAAAACGATTAGAAAGTATCGGGATGCTAGAGCTAAACTATGGCTCAGTAACCATTACCAATCCGAAACGCTTAGAAGAATACTTTAAAGAACTCGAGCAATAGATCCATTCAACAAACGGTAAGTATTGTCTAACGATAGCTAAAAACCTTATGCATCTAATTGGTCAAGAGCACAACACCATTTGCACTTAGGCAAGTGGCGCTGTGACACAAAAACCATTGAATTGACTAAGCTATATTCAATTCAGATTTCAACTCACGTTTCAAAATCTTTCCTGTCGCACTCATCGGGAGGTGTTCACGAATTTCGACATAACGAGGATATTTAAACGAGGCTAATTGCTCTTTACCCCACTTTTGTAATGAATCGGCGTCAATGTATTCTTTTGGTTTAAGTACAACGTAGGCTTTTATCTCTTCGCCATACTCTTCATTTGGAATCCCTATCACCGCGACCATTGAAACGGCAGGATGAGTCATGAAAACTTCTTCAATTTCTCTGGGATAAACATTAAATCCACCTCGAATGATCAGATCTTTCATTCTATCGACAATAAATAAATTACCTGAACTGTCAAAGCGGCCCACATCACCAGTATGGAACCAACCATTTTGTAGCGCAGATTCAGTAACTTCTGGGCGGTCAAGATATCCCTTCATAACATTATGACCACGCACAACAATCTCACCTTCTTCGCCTATCGGTAGTGCATTGCCTTCAATGTCGATAACTCTTACTTCGACGCCTTGAACCGGTTGACCTACCGAGCCTGGTATTCGCTCCTGATCTAAATGATTAAAACATGCAATAGGACTTGTCTCCGACAACCCGTATCCTTCTAAGATCGGCACATTAAATGTTTCTTCAAAGGTTCGAAAGATTTCGGTTGGTAATGGCGCACCACCGCTTACTGCAACACGCAATGACGAGGTATCAAATTGATGCTGCACATGAAGCAGACCGATGTACATCGTTGGCACACCAGCAAATATCGTCACCCTATGTTTTTCCACCAGCTCAAGAACATGTTTAGGCTCAAACCTAGGCACTAACACCAATGTTGCCCCGCCCAAAACACTAGCATTTAAGTGGACGGTTTGACCAAATGTATGAAATAAAGGCAAAGTTACTAAGTGAATATCATCGGCCTGGCTGCCCATAATGTTTTGTGCCACCAGAGCGTTCATTATGATGTTCTGCTGAGTCAGTTCAGCGCCTTTTGGTAAGCCTGTCGTCCCTGATGTATACAAAATCACACATGTATCATCCGCATTACGCGGTATATAATCCGGCAACGGTTGGACATCGGCTATAAACGCATTGAGAGTTATTACACCATTCCAATAGCTTTCATCTTGAGATTGAGTCAATACGACTATGCCTTCGCATGTATCGACTTGTTCAAAGGCTTTGACACCCTCTTTTGCCATTGGCAGTTCTTTCGTCCCTTCAAAGCAGAAATAAAACTTCGCTTTTGAATCTTCTAAGTGATACTTAATTTCTCGCGCTTTCAAAAGCACATTTAATGGGACTGCAACCGCGCCAGCTTTTTGTATTGCATAATAAACAAACGCGAAAAAAGGAATGTTTGGGCATGAAATCGCAACGCGGTCACCTGGCTTTACGCCTTTATTGATTAAAGACGCTGCGATCTTGCCGGCGATCGCATCAAACTGCGCATAATTTATCTTTTCAGTGCCACATATCAACGCCGTTTTATCTGGTTTACTCGCAGCATTTCTTTGTAACGCAGCAGCAAGATTCATCATAGTCTCTTCACCTCTTACTTGTCTTTCTCGTCTAATCAGCTCAGGAGCATTAACTAAGCAAGTTATCTCTAACACTGGATCGTCAGCATTTGAGTCTCACCAGTCATTACAATTTAACATTACGTTTACAACGCAATTAGAGCCAAGAATGTAAAGCAATTAACATTTCAGAAGGCAAATTAATAAAAGTGTGAGCTTGAAAGAGATGAATTGTTATAAATATCAACCCAAGTCACTAAAAACTCTGACTGCAATAGCAAATACAAAAGCGGTTAAAATTAACAAAAAGAAAACAAATAAAGAAAAATAAACTTGAACAATCCTAAGCGCGACCCTTATAAGAAAAATCAATAGCAAACGTTTGCTATTGAACAAAACTTTATCGTTCGTCAATAAAATATCGATTAATCCATCAATAATACCTTGCTGCATATTGCCAATTGTAAACGATAAGTGTAAAAAGCAAGGCGAGATAATTATCCGTAAATCCATTTATGGTTAGTGGGTAATTTTAGGATTTTACATTTTATTAGCACAGAGGTTATGGAAGTGTTAAAAGAAAAGAGTTTGCTAAACAACATTGGCGTACAAGTCGTAATCGCCATGATCGTGGGCACAGCCGTTGGTGCCATGATGGGTCATGATGCGACAGTGTTCGCTCCTTTAGGTGCTATCTTTATCAACTTAATCAAAATGTTGGTTATTCCTTTGGTCGCTGTAGCCTTGATTTCTGGCGCCGCTGGTCTTGGGAACAGCCAGTCAGCAGGTAAAGTTGGCATCGTCACTCTAGGTTATTTTGGTTTAACATCCGCCCTAGCCGTTGCGCTTGCACTATTTATGGGTGAAGTATTCCAACCAGGCATGGGTATCGACGTCTCTGGCGTTGAAGGCATGTTCTCAGCAGAATACGCTTCAAAAGGTGAACTACCTACTTTCTGGGCAACCATCACTGGTATGATCCCAACCAACGTTTTCCAATCACTAAATGAAGCAAACATCCTACAGATCCTCGTTTTCTGTATGTTCTTTGGTATTGCGATTTCTAAGCAAGCAAAAGAGCGTCGTGAACCAATCATCAATGGTGTTAACTGCATCGTTGACGCAATGGTTTGGATGATCAACAAAGTAATGATCATTGCACCTATCGGTGTATTTGGTCTGATGGCAGAAGCCGTCGGTACGTTTGGTTTTGGTGCGCTAATGGTGGTGTTTAAACTGTTCGTTGTTTACGTTGCCGCCATCCTAATCTTCGGTTTCGTTGTTTACCCAGCAATGGTGCATGTTTTCACGAAGACATCTGCGAAGAAATTCCTGTCTTCAATGAAGAAACCGCAAGCAGTTGCGCTTTCAACAGCGTCTTCTATGGCAACACTGCCTGTCACAATGGACACCTGTGAAAAAGAGCTGGGCGTAAAAAATTCAACTGCATCATTTGTTCTGCCTCTAGGCGCAACGATCAACATGTCAGGTAATGCGATTTACTATGGCTTGGTTGCTATCTTCTTTGCTCAACTGTTCAATATCGATCTAGGCATGGGCGCTTACATTGCAATTATCGTAACGTCTACATTGGGTGCGGTTGGTCAAGCGGGTGTTCCTGGCCCTTCTTTCCTAGTGGTTGCCGTGCTTCTTGCCGCTGGTATTCCAATTGAAGGTCTACCGCTGCTATTCGCTCTTGACCGTATTTTCGATATGATTCGTACAGCACTGAACATCACAGGTGATGCTGCATGTGCAGTTATCGTTGATGCGCTAATTGAAGAAGAAACGGCAGAAGCTGAGCTTAAAAAGCAAGAAGCCTAACTCTTTCTTGAATAGACCAAAAACCGCTCATTATGAGCGGTTTTTTTGTCTTTTCTTGCATTACGTAACTATACAAATAGAAACCGATAGCATAAATTTTTCAAAATGATATAAACCATTACAAAATATAACAAAACGTTAGAACTAGGTTATATCATGAGTCTTGAGCAATCTTTGGAATATCTCACCAAAACAAATTTGCCGATCGAATCAAAGCAGCAGGCACTGGTTGACTCAGTTATTCTTACCCTAACGAAACAAAAACGAGATGCTCTTTTTCAACAGGTTGCTCTGTATCGAATAAAACTGCTTAAATCTCTCTTTCCTAAACACGCATCAAAAAGTCTTTCTGCACTATTTGAGTTAATGGATTATCGAGATTTAGTGCAACAGTATCCGACAGGTTTCTCCAAAGAGATTCGTTTACTTGAACAACTTGCCGCAGATTGTTACCCGCATTGGATGGTTTTCTGGTGTCAATGCGAGATCGAAGCAATCAAGCAAAAATATCCTTCAAACGAAGCTGCGATTCCTACTCCGCTTCCGTTTGACGACCACAGCTATACTAGCGTGTTAATTGAAGATATCGCAGATTGCGATCTTGAGGTAATGCTGCCAAATCATGCAGCGTTAATGCCGATTTCCGAAGCGATCACACTGAGTAATCTTGAGCTTTTCGTCCAAACTGAACAATGGTTTGAAATCTTGCCTCTTTTATCACTCTCGCAAAAAGGGCAGCACTTTGCGCTCTTGCTCAAATCGTCATCTTCACCAATCTTGGTCTCCTCCGCTTTAGTGCAAAGCTGGCATCAACGAAATAACTGGCTCAGTTACTCACCACAGTTTAGTAACGAACAATGGCAGTTTTGCTTTCCTAATCATGGGTACAGTGTTCTCAATCAACTGGGTATTTTGGAGTGTCGTGCTCTAACTCCTGAGCACACTCTTGTTGGGTTTGATGCTCAGTTTCAATCTCATGTAAAGAACACTGAAGCGGTTTGCGAAGTACTGCGTCTTACGGTGGGAGGCAACATTCAACAAAAGCTGTATTTTTTGTATCTGGCGCAAAAAACTATGATGAGCGAGCTCTATAAAGCAGGCTATAAGCTCGGCTTTACCATTATTGAGCAAGTGTTTATGTTAAATTTCTATCAATCTATTGATTTAAGTGCCTACTTTCACTCAGGATACCGCGACATTAACGGTGACGGTACCAAGACATACCGCGGTTTCTGGAATTTAGGTATGATGGTTGAAGCATTTCAAGACATACAATTTCGCGACTACAAACATTGCGTACGAACAAAAAGAATGGATAAAAAGGTGAATGAGCATGCTTGATGTTCATTTGCACGGTCTCTTTTACCCAAAAGCAATGGCATTGTACGCGACTGTACTAATAGTATTCGCTTGGCTACTGTATTACTGCTATCGCCTAAAACAGAAGAGTGAATCAATCTTAGGCTCGCATCACGCGCCTTACATCGCTTATTCCAGCTGTATCATTGTTTGGATAAGCAGCAACGCCTATTTCCATACCGATTTATTGCCAGAATTAGGCTCTGTTGGTGGCATTTTTATGGCTAAGTTAGCGAACTTAGCGTCTTTTTTCGCCTTTGCGTTTGCATTCTATTTTTCTTGCCAGTTAACCGCAGATGTTAAAAAAACAGCGGTCAAAGTCTGGCAAAAAGTCGTCTTTGTCACACTAGCAACGTATTCACTGTACATCAACTTAGTGCCGAATCTCACTGTCGAAAATGTCACCATTAGTGGTCCAAGCCAGTTCGTCATTGAATTTGGCCCACATACCTCATATTTTTTCATTAGTTTGCTAGCTTTCGTGGTACTAACGCTGCTTAACTTGATTGCCATGCGCGCGAACAGCAGCAAACTCACGCTAGCAAAAAGCAACTATATGATCGCTGGCATTTTGGTATTCATGTTATCTACGGCAGTGATACACCTTGGAATGACGTATTTCCTTGGCGACTTCTCCCTAACTTGGTTACCACCAGCACTTTCAATCAGCGAAATGTTGTTTGTGGGCTATGCCCTACTTACCTCTCGCTTCTACAGCGCTAAATATCTCACGTACTTAACGGTAAGCGCGCTCTTAGTCTGCGCCATTTTTGTTCTGCCGCTAGGGGCGATATTTATTCCTATCTCTGAAGATAACCAATGGCTTGTTGCGTTACCTTTATGTGCGCTTATCGGTATCACTTGGCACTTGCTTTTTAAGCGAGTCAGTCGTTACGCTTCGTATTTTATTTATGGGAAACGACACACTCCCGTTCAGCAAATCCTTGGGTTAGAGGAAGAGTTTAAACGCTCAATAGATGATGCTATGCATCAGTTGGCATCGTTACTTAACATACCAAACAACAAGCTGCAGCTAGTCACTAGCAATTACACAGAAACGTTTTACGAAGAGTACCTGCCGTCAAGCAAGTCAGTTCTCGTGCTTGATGAGTTGTCTGAAGAAATTGATTATGCCTCCTCTTCTAAAGGGTCGATGAGAAAGCTCTACGAGCGCATGCGCTCAAGCAATACTGCGCTCGTTATGCCTCTCTTCGGTCGTGGAAAGTCTGTTACTCACTTACTAATTTCTTCACATAAAATAGATAATAAGCTGTTTTCTAATGAAGAAATCTCAGCTCTGCAAACGTTATTAGTTCGCATCCAGAGCACCATTGAAGCCGATAGAAAGGTACGCCAAAGCCGTGCGTTGGCTAACTCCATTGCACATGAAATGCGTAACCCTCTCGCTCAAGTACAATTACAATTTGAAGCTTTAAAACAACATATAGAGTCAAACGCCTCACTGGATACGCTAAAAAGAGAAATTGATAAAGGTGAAGCCGCTATACAACGCGGTCGACAACTTATCGATATTATTTTACGAGAAGTTAGCGACAGTTCACCAGAGCATGAGCCTTTAGCTCTCACTTCCATACATAAAGCCATCGACCAAGCAGTAAGCCGTTATGGTTTTGAAAACGATCAAATAATAGAGAGAATTAACCTGCCACAGGCACACGATTTTGTCGCGAAGTTAAATGAGACCCTGTTTAACTTTGTCATTTTCAATTTGATTCGTAACGCTATCTACTATTTTGATTCTTATCCCGACAGTCAAATTGAGATTCGTACCCAGACGGGGGCTTACGAAAACATTCTGATCTTCCGAGATAGTGGGCCAGGTATAGATAGCAGTATCTTACACAAGATATTTGATGACTTTTTCTCGTATCAAAAAAGCGGAGGCAGTGGCTTAGGTTTGGGCTATTGCCAACGTGTTATGCGCTCCTTCGGAGGACGAATAGAGTGCCAGTCTGAATTGAACGAGTTCACAGAATTCTACTTGTATTTCCCAGTCGTACCAAACGCACCAAAACCAGAGACATTAAGAGCACCGGACTTTGATAGCTGGAAAGCAACTCCATCACATTCTGAAAATCATTCAGCTCAACACGTACAAGTATGTAAAGATGCACCAACAGTGCTCATTGTTGATGACAAAGAGGTGCAACGCACCTTGGTACAGATGTATTTAAAAAGATTGGGAGTCAACAGCTTACAAGCAAATAATGGAGCCTCTGCGGTAGAACTATTCCACTCTCACAAGATTGATCTCGTTCTTATGGATGTCCAAATGCCGGTAATGAATGGATTTGACGCAAGCCAACGGATTAAGCAAATCACATCCTCCGTTCCAATCATTGCCTTATCTGGTGAGTCTGGAGCTAGAGAGTTGGAGCTAATTTCGAAACTCATGGATGACAGACTCGAAAAGCCCACCACGTTAAATGCACTTCAAGTCGTCATCCAAAGATGGCTACAGAACGAGAATTTTGCACCTTCCAACACTTTTTAATCTGCAAATATAGAATTGGCACTAGATGTGCATTATTGGAGTAAATCGAATTATCCAGAAGGTCAAGCAGGCTACAAAAGAGTAGCGTATGAGCTTGATAAGGAGATCGCCATGTTACTTCATCGACATACATACTACGGCCTGATTCATCATGGAATCAAAACACTGTTACTTGATCGCTTAGGCCACTATACAGAAGAAGAGTATCATCAATATCTGAGCCTGATGACTGGTAAATCCACTTGCTTCACGATGTCTCTCGAAGAGCTAGAAGCAACGGTCGATAACTTACTACGGGAAGGCTATTTAGAAGATGTAAAAACGCTTATTTCCCAATATCAACGTGTGGCTTAAGGTTTAAAACTCTCAACTTTATTGCCGCCTCATCGCGGCAATTTTTATTCCTTCCATATGCTGTTTCGACATGGAAGAAGCTTGCGGGCTGTACGATATACTAAGCGTTACTATTCTTACCTTAACTTCCTCAGTATTCACATCTTGTCAGATTCCGTTAGACTGTCTTCAATTCAACAATTAGGTAGATTTTGCCATCATGAAGCAGATCCTAGACTTTATACCACTCATCGTTTTCTTCGCTTTATACAAGCTGTACGACATCTACGTGGCGACAGGTGCACTGATCGTAGCAACAGCCATTCAGCTTGTCGTCACCTATGCGCTGTATAAGAAAGTCGAAAAGATGCAGCTAATAACATTTGTTATCGTCACTATCTTCGGCGGCATGACCCTTTTCTTCCACGACGACAATTTTATAAAGTGGAAAGTCACCATCATTTACGCGATTCTGGCGATTGGCTTAGCAGTGAGCCACGCATTGGGAAAATCAGCCATCAAAGGTATGCTAGGCAAGGAAATTACGTTACCTGACGCTGTTTGGGCAAAGATTAACTGGGCTTGGGTTGGCTTCTTCTCATTCTTCGCTGGCCTAAACATTTATATTGCTTACGAATTGCCGTTGGATGTTTGGGTTAACTTCAAAGTATTTGGAATGTTGATCGCGACATTTGCCTACATGATTGCGACTGGCTTTTACATTTATAAACACATGCCAAAAGAACAAAAAAATAACTCATCCGATGTGTCCACTGATGATTAAAAACTCAGTTTTGCTATAATCCGCGACTTCACAGCGACCTTAGGGTCGCTGTTTTGCTCCATGTATCAGTAAACCGCTCAAACAACGTACCGTTTTCAGACCATTCTTGCTGCTGTAAACCAACTTTCTCTGGTCCGGTATCTGCGGTTTTTTAAGGACCTTTGGTTCTAGGTATTTACTATGTTGGCGCTTAGTTTGAGCGCCTTTAAGATTTAGGATGTCACAATGAGTCAAGAAATTAGCTCTCCGAAAGGTCAAATGCTGCTTCGTACCCTTGCAATGCCTGCAGATACAAACGCCAATGGCGATATTTTTGGCGGTTGGATAATGTCTCAGCTCGACTTAGCGGGCGCGATTCTGGCAAAAGAGATCTCTTGTGGTCGCGTTGTCACCGTTTCGGTATCAAGCATTACGTTCAAAAAACCTGTTGGTGTGGGCGATGTCGTATGCTGCTACGGCGAATGCACTAAGATCGGCCGCACATCCATGAGTGTCGATTTGGAAGTATGGGTCAAACCCGTCAAAGCTCACGGTGTTGGCGAACGCTTCATGGTTTGTGATGCGACCTTCAACTACGTAGCCATTGACAGTGAAGGTAAACCACGTCCGGTTCAGAATTAGTCAACCTACAACGCTAACAGTTAGAAAGGATCTCACATTTTCTGTTGTTCACTTGTGAGAGACACAAAAAAGGCGTTAAATTAACACTTTACCCTACCAATTAAGGAACTATGCTATGTGGTATGTCATCTTTTCACAGGACGTTGAGAACTCGTTGGAAAAACGCATGAGCGTTCGCCCACAACACTTGGATCGCTTACAAAAGCTACAAGACGAAGGTCGCCTTCTTACAGCTGGTCCGATGCCTGCGATAGATTCTGACAATCCTGGTGAAGCTGGATTTACGGGCTCAACTGTCATCGCTGAATTCGCCTCGCTAGAGGATGCTAAAGCGTGGGCAGAAGCCGATCCTTACGTAGCGGCTGGTGTTTACGATAATGTAATCGTGAAACCGTTCAAAAAAGTGTTTTAATTTATGAAAAAATTACTGTGTCTTTTCTTGGTATTTGGTGCTCTGGCTGGCTGCTCATCAACCGATGATAAGCAGCGCCAACTTGAGCTTATGGCATCAAACCGAGCAGGAGTCTTGTCAGCTGGTCTCCCTTTAGAGTACGGTCCACTGCAAATAATGCGTGTCTCATCCAACAAAAATGTTGTAGAGATGATGATGATTTATAACGATGGCGCCCTCGGTGCAAAGCCGTTAAATCAAGTACTGAATACCAGTATCTATACCTACTGCAGCAACCCAGAAGTTCGCAAGCAAATTGATATGGGCTTGATGTATCGTATTAAGGTACGTAATTCTCGCGGTCAGTTGATGGCAGATGAGTTGGTTTCAGCACAGACTTGTACTCAGGTGAAGTAGCTACAGTAATTTTTGTTGCTTTCGGCACGAGACGATGATTCGCTATTATTGGATAATCTGAAAACGAAAGTTAACAATTAAGAATAGAAAAACGGAGACCACAGTCTCCGTTTTTATTTGCTGTAACGACGTGTTACGCCAGCTCAGCACGGAGCTTCTTCGCCGCTGAAACCAGATTTGCCAATGCGGCTTCTGTCTCCTTCCAGTTTCGTGTTTTCAGACCACAATCTGGGTTTACCCACAAACGTTGAGCCGGAATTTTTTCTGCCGCTTTCTTGATTAAACCTTCAATCCATTCTTCCGTAGGAATGTTTGGTGAGTGAATGTCATAAACACCAGGGCCAATTTCGTTCGGGTAATTGAACTCTTCAAATGCTTTCAGCAACTCCATATTCGAGCGAGATGTTTCAATGGTAATGACGTCCGCATCGAGTGCCGCAACCGAATCAATGATTTCATTGAACTCGCTGTAACACATATGAGTGTGAATCTGAGTTTCTGGTTTTGCACTTGCCGCAGAGACCTTAAACGCATTTACGGCCCATTCTAAGTACGCTTTTTGATCGCGTTTTTTGAGTGGTAAACCTTCTCGAATGGCTGGCTCATCAATTTGAATGATATTGATGCCTGCATCTTGCAGGTCAGACACCTCATCACGCAGTGCCAAAGCAAGTTGCTGCGCAATTTCTTGACGTGTGATGTCTTCACGTGGGAACGTCCAACACAAAATCGTAACTGGTCCAGTCAACATGCCTTTCATCTGTTTGCTGGTTAGCGACTGGGCGTACGTCGACCATTCAACCGTGATCGGTTTTTCACGTTCAATGTCAGCAACTACAATGGCAGGTTTCACACAGCGAGAGCCATAACTCTGTACCCAACCAAATTTGGTCGTTTGAAAACCCGCCAAGTTCTCAGCGAAGTATTCCACCATGTCGTTACGCTCTGCTTCACCATGAACAAGCACATCTAGGTCGAGCGCCTCTTGACGTTTTACTGCGTCAGCAATATGTCCTTTAAGTGCTTGGATATATTCAGACTCAGATAATTGACCTGTACGATAAGCACTGCGCTGAACACGAATTTCACCCGTTTGAGGGAAAGAACCGATTGTCGTGGTTGGCAACAGAGGCAAGCCCAATACTTCAGCTTGATGCGCAGCACGCTCCGCGTAAGGTGCGCTGCGCTCGGCAAGTGACGCAGTAATACTGTTTAAACGTGCTTGAACTTGTGGCTTATTCACATGCGTTGCCGTTTTACGTGCTTTGATTGGCTGGCTGTAGGTATCACAAGCGAGAATCGCATCTTGATCACCATCGAGTGCCCGGCCAAGCAAGGCGACTTCTGTTACTTTTTGTTTTGCGAACGCAAACCAGCTTTTCACTTCCTCACTGAGTTCTGTTTCCTGTTCCAGATCAACCGGGCTATGTAGCAAAGAGCATGAGCTCGCAACCCAAAGGTTGTCGCCCAGTTTTTCTTTTACTGGCTGTAGACGTTCAAGTTGCGCACTCAAATCCGAGCGCCACACGTTACGACCGTTGACCACGCCAGCAGACAGCACCCACCCCTCCGGTAGTTTGGCAACCACGTCGTCAAGCTGCTGAGGCGCGGCAGATAAATCGATATGTAAACCATCCACTGGTAGCTTTACAATTTTGTCTAGCGTATCGCTTATAGAGTCAAAGTACGTCGTTAGCAGCACTTTTACATCGCTTCGAATCACTTGGTACGCTAGCTTGAACGCATCAGCCCATTTGCTTTCTAGCTCCAGTGACAAAATTGGCTCATCAATCTGAACCCACTCAACACCTTGACTTGCGAGCTTTGCCAAAATAGCTTGGTAAGCCGTAAGCAATCGTGGCAGTAGCGTCAGGCGATCGAACCCTTCTTCTACCTCTTTACCTAAGTAAAGATAACTGACTGGACCAAGCAAAACTGGCTTCACTTTATGCCCAGCTTGGGTTGCTTCGTTGACTTCTTCAAACAGTTGAGGCCAACTCACTTCAAATGTATCGTCCTTGCTAAATTCAGGTACGATGTAGTGGTAGTTTGTGTTGAACCATTTAGTCATATCCGATGCTGCAGCGCCCGCACAGCCGCAACCCGCTTGAGATTGACCGCGACCCACTTTGAATAGCGTATCCAAATCAGGGAAACCGTCTGCGTGACGTTTTGGCACGTGACCCAGTAACAACGTGGTCGTCAGTACATGATCGTACCAAGCAAAATCGCCAGCGGTGGTAAAACTCAAGCCAGCATCTGTTTGCGTTTGCCAGTTTTTAGCGCGCAGATCTGCTCCAACCTTTTTAAGCTCTGCTTGATCAATTTCTCCGCGCCAGTATTTTTCCTGAACGAATTTTAATTCTCGTTTTTCACCGATGCGTGGATAACCTAGTACGTGCGTTGTTGTAGCCATGTCCCTATTCCTTTTTCAATCTTGTTTAATTTGTTTGGGTCAGAGTATCTTTCGTCATGAAAGATGTCTGGATGGCTAAACTATCGCTCTCATCTGCGGTTTGAACAACGTCCATTTATTCAACTTGTTTATTAAAAAAATTCATCATGAGGCGACATGATTCGCAAATAAACACAACAAATAGACGTCTAGACGTTTACATATCCATTTTTTGTCGTTAAGTTATTTACACGATTGCTATTCTGTTCATAGCGAGCAACAAAGGATGAAAGGAATTCATGATAGAGCTAAAACATTTGCGGACACTCACTTCGCTTCGAGACACTGGCTCTCTAACGGCAACAGCGACCGCTTTACATCTCACTCAGTCGGCACTGTCTCATCAGATCAAAGATTTGGAGGCGCGAATTGGAGGGCAACTGTTCCTGAGAAAGACTCGTCCGGTGAAGTTCACTTCAGAGGGAGAAATCCTATTGCGTCTTGCAGAAGATATCCTTCCGAAACTCGCAAGAGCAGAAAATGATTTAGCGAGCTTGAAAGAAGACGTCAATGGCCGATTACATATGGCCATTGAATGTCACTCTTGCTTCCAATGGCTAATGCCTGCACTTAGGGAGTACCAACTTGCTTGGCCTAGCGTAACATTGGACTTTTCCTCTGGTTTTGGCTTTGAACCACTCCCAGCTCTATTGGCAGGCGAACTTGATCTCGTTATTACTTCCGATATCCAACCTCGATCTGAAGTCCACTACGAGCCTCTATTCGACTTTGAAATGCGTTTAATTACCGCAACCAATCACCCATTGGCGGAAAAAGAAATTATTGATCCGCAAGATCTCGCAGATCAAACCATGCTCTCTTATCCGGTTCAAAAACAAAGGCTGGACGTCGTAAAACACTTTCTTCAGCCAGCAGGAATAGAACCTGCGAAATGGAAGCAAGCCGACAACACTCTCATGTTAGTTCAGATGGTCTCTGCTGGATTAGGGGTGGCGGCACTACCCAATTGGGCGATTTCTGAATTTTCTCGCCAAGGTCTTATTACCAGTAAACCTTTCGGCCAAGGCTTATGGCGTCGCTTGTTTGCTGCAACGCGTCACTCAGAGAAAGAAAAGCGTTACTTACAAGCTTTTTTCGCAACCGCGAGGCTACAATGTAAAAGCCACCTTGACGGAATCAAGGTGGCTTAAAAGATTTGGATTATGAAAGGCTTAGCGTTGATATGCTTTAAATTGGTTAGTCAATGGATCGTACTGATAACCGAGCATATCAAGCTTGCCGACTACAGACTCTACATCCATCTCATACACTGATACTAACTCGTCAAAACTGTCGCACTCTAAACGTAGCTTTTCGTTGACGATACCTAGCAAAATAGTGCTGTCCAGATTACCTACATTGCTTAAATCCATCGCGACTCTCCTCTTCGACAAGGTATATAAACAAGCGTAGTAGTAATCACGCGAATTTAAAGTGAGTGAGATCTAAAACGTGATCACCTTATACCCAAGCATCAAGAAAGCACTTGGATATAAGCCGTCTAACTTTGTCTTTAGAGTAGAGGTCAAGCCGCGAGAGAGAATAAACCTTGCAGGCTCGTCATCGACGCGAGTGCTAGCAACAAAGCTACGCTCAGTTGCACCTTTTCTGGTTTCTTATGCGTAAAAATATGCCAACACCACACGATAATTGAAGAAATTAGCATAGCTAAAGACAGCAAGATTGGCTGTGTTGCAGCGTTCAGTGCAGCTTCATTTAACTGGTAAGAAGCAAACAACGTTGCGATGACTAATAGCATTCCAGACACAATGCCAGTAACTGGTAAAATGCGGTGAAATGCCTGTAATCTGCTGCGAGCTATCGTAAGTAGCAATTGAGAAAATGACGCCCCAAGGAAAAATATCATTAGCGCCATCGCTATCGATGCTGGCCAGCTTGATTGCTCAAATACCTGAATACTTACATACGCAAAGGCCAAACCATTCGCTAAATGCATCGCCCATAGTGGCCCTTTTTCACGCGTTTTCTTGGTTTGAACCTGAGAATAGAAGTAGAAACTAGCAAACACGATCATAAATGCTTCAATGCGAAGTGACGCAACAGCGAGCCACAATACAGCTACTGCTGGCAACATTTTATGAAGACGTCCTCGCTGACCAGGACAAATATCGCCCTTGATTAGAAGCAAAGTCAGTAGCGCTTGTACGCCAAATAGCATCGGAGGGAAAGTAACCAGCAATTGTTGAATCATGTTGAATGCACGCTCAAAAGTCATTTTGGGGGGCGATAATATCAAATCAACTATCGCCAAACCACCGAAAGTCGGCCCCCAAATGAGCTAAAACGGTAAGACAATTTTATTCACAGAGAAGCAAGATACTTCAACGCGTCTTCCTGCGTTAAAACTCCACGGTACTCTTCTTTGGTATTACACAATACCCAAGGGAAACGAATGCCGGTTTTAACCAACTCTCGAATAACAGAGACAGGTAAATCCTCATCAACCAACACAAATTCGGTGCTCATTATCTGATTAACAGGACGTTTCCAAATTCGGCTTTCTCGTTCAGTTTCTCGCTCTGTGCCCATCGAAGGTGTTAGGTGTAAATTCACCGTCTCTTTCGTAATTAACCCAACACAACGATTTTCATTGAGAACAACTAAAGGCGAGCTTGGATTCAAATTCATGTACTCCACTGCCAAGGAGAGCGGTTCTCCAGGGTCCATAGACCTGACTTGTTCATGGCTCAAAGATTGCAACACATCACTTTGCTTAGGCTCAATCGCGATGTCAGAGAACAGATGCTCATAACTGTCCGCTTTATCCATCAAATCGACAGGCACGGCAGCAGAAAATAGAAAGCCCTGCATGTAATCGACACCGATTTCTGCCAATACTTGAAGTTCTTGCTTAGATTCCACGCCTTCAGCAACCACTTTTACATTCATTTGCTGTGCAAGCTCGGTGACCATTTTCACAATGTTATAGCTGGTGCTCCCTTTATGAATGTTCTTGATGAATTTTCGGTCTATTTTCAGTAAATCAAACTGCCCTTTTTCTAGATAAGAAAAAGAAGAATACCCAGTACCGAAGTCATCAATCGCGATCTCAATGCCCTCTTTCCGCACTTCCTCTAGAGCTCGAGTATGCTCCTCATCTTGTTCAAAATACGCGGTTTCTGTTAGCTCGATAGTTACTCGCTTAGGGTCTACACCACTGGCTTTAATCAAATCATGCGACCGCTGAAGGATCTGAAGAGAATCCAATTTCGTATTGAGGGAGCGATTGATGGTCACGCCCACTTCCTCGCCATAAATTTCTTGTAAGCGCGGAAAGTGCTTCAACGCAGCTTGGCAGACCACATCATCAAGTGCCGCTATGAGTTCTAGATCTTCAATAATAGCGATCATCTTTTGCGTACAATACGCATCATTTTCATCATAGAAGCGTGCGAGAGCCTCGAACTTAACCACTCTTCCGGTTTGAACGTCGATAATCGGTTGAAAGTAAACGTCCACTAGCCCACTCTCTATTTGCGCCTCCAAAAACGCCTCGAGATGTTGGCGCTTCACTAATTCAGAGTGAAGTTCACTGTCGTAAAAGTTGAAATAGCTGCCTTCACCGGAAATAGAGGACAACATCGCTTGCGCTGCATGTGCTAGCGCTTGTCTTGGTCGGTTCGTATCATAGCCAAGGATTGACACACCAGTTTGGCCTTTAACGATAGTGGCATGCATTTTTGTGCCCATTTCATTTCTAAGCTCATTAAAGAACCCTTTCATGGCAATTTGGATCAAACGAACCGGGCTCAACCATTGACAATGAGGGGTCTGCAAGCATACGACAAACACATCCCGAGATAACTGCCCCGCAATACTGGTGTAGCGACTTCGCATAATAAAATCTGCAAAACCTAATTGCTGTTCAAGCAAGTATCTCTCCGAAAACTTGGGTCTGAGTGTCATAACAATGTTGAGTTCTTTATTTCTGCTTTCATTCGCTAAGTTCGCTAATTGGAGTTCAAATTCTTTCCTCGTTGGTAAAAAGGCAGCCCAATCATGCTGTTGTTCACAACGATTTTTCATCCACAACAACGAAGCAGAAATATCCGTAGAAAATCCGAGATAGAGAATTCGTCCAGAATGAAACGTAAGTCGGTAAATACAAAGATGATGAGCTTGGTTGCTACCGTTTGCTGTTTTGCTCAGCAAGTTACCACACCAACATCCTTCATCATTAATTTGCTGCCACAGCTGATCATAAAACGCTTGGCTATGGTGAGAGGTACTGAAAATATGAGTTTTAAGCCCAACCAGATCTCGGTTTTGATAGCCCATTTGTAACTCAAAGGCACGGTTACAACCTAAGATGCGCGTATCTTCATCGGCAACTAAAACGCCTACATTTGGCAAATCAAAAATCGTTTCGAGAATTTTCGCTAACTCCTCGCAACCAGTGATTGTTAATTGCGGAATGATAGTGCCTTGGATAATGCGCTTATTGAGCCTTTCAAAACTAATAGTAACGTGCACTAAGTTAACGTTTTTTAGCATCATGCAACAAGAAAACCGCCCCCGTCCGCCAAAGAGTTCCACTTCTAGAATTCGTTGTTTTAGCGTTTCTTGTTGCCCCATCAGCATATGATCAAACAAGTTATTTAGGCTGGTTACTGGCGTACTTATCCCAAATGCCTTTGCCATTCCTTGCTGATCACATTCGAACTCGCGAGTATCAATATCGTAAGACCACTCTATAACAGGAGTTAGACTGGAAGTCGTTTGCATTTTTGGATGCACTGTTGTCGTAGATTCACTCATACCCTAGCCCCTTTTTTTGTAATTAGCCCAAGGCTCAAAATTCACAGTCAATTCGCGACATTCCAGTTGGGACCTGCCGATCCTCTTTATAGATGGATTGTGTCAACGATAAGCCTATCGACTTAGAACTATTTCCAGAGCAGCTCAGCCTTTTGCATTTAATATGCACTAATTTGATTATAGGCTTTACCCCATATAAGCACACCATTGCTTATGCTTTGTATTAAGATTGCGACATTTTTCATGAACCGATCTATAACCATGAGGCTTTCAAGGTGAAATTAGACAGAAAATCGCCGATAGAGCATTGATATTTTTACAAACCAAATAAAACTCGATGAACTAAGCTTGAATAGATGAGTTTGTTATAGATACCTGATAATCAAATCGCTATAATTCGCGCTCCCTGGAACAGAGAGCAAAATATGACCAATAACATCACTCCTATTCATGAGTACAAAAAATACTGGGCAGAGTGTTTTGGTACGGCACCTTTCTTGCCGACCAGTCGCAAAGAAATGGATGCCCTAGGATGGGATAGCTGTGACATTATCATTGTAACCGGTGACGCTTATGTGGATCACCCAAGCTTTGGTATGGCTATCATTGGCCGCCTGCTAGAAGCACAAGGTTTCCGTGTCGGTATCATTGCTCAACCAGAATGGCAAAATAAAGATGCGTTCATGCAACTTGGTAAGCCAAATCTGTTCTTCGGGATCACTGCGGGTAACATGGACTCCATGATCAACCGTTACACCGCGGATAAAAAGCTTCGTCACGATGACGCGTACACACCGAATAACGAAGGTGGTAAACGCCCAGACCGAGCAACGTTGGTTTACTCTCAACGTTGTCGTGAGGCATACAAAGAAGTACCTATTGTTTTAGGTGGTATCGAAGCTAGCCTACGCCGTGTGGCACACTACGATTACTGGTCAGATAAAGTTCGCCGTTCTGTACTGTTTGATGCAAAAGCAGACATCCTACTTTTTGGTAACGCAGAGCGCGCACTTGTCGAAGTAGCACATCGCATCGCAAACGGCGAAGACATCAGCACCATGACCAATATTCGTGGTACTGCCGTGAACTTGCCAGCGGCGCCAGAAGGCTACACGGTTATTGATTCTTCTCGCATTGAAAAACCTCGTAAAGAAGCGTTCGTACCAAAGAACCCATACGAAGTAGAAACTCAGTGTGAAACTAAAAAAGACGAGCCAGTTGCACAACCAATCACAATTCGCCCATCACGCCACGATGCTGCGACGACTGCGGTCCGTTTACCTTCGTTTGAAAAGCTAAGAAACGATCGCATTCTTTATGCGCATGCAAGCCGTGTACTGCATTTAGAAACGAACCCGTACTCTGGTCGAGCGTTACTTCAAAGCCATGGTGATCGTGAACTTTGGGTAAACCAAGCTCCAATTCCATTGACGACCGAAGAGATGGACTTTGTGTTTGGCCTGCCTTACGCGCGTGTTCCTCATCCTATGTACGGCAAAGCAAAAATTCCTGCGTACGACATGATCAAGACGTCTGTGAACATCATGCGTGGTTGCTTTGGTGGCTGTTCTTTCTGTTCGATTACCGAGCATGAAGGTCGAATCATTCAAAACCGTTCGAAAGAGTCTATCATCAACGAGATTGAAGAAATTCGCGACAAAGTTCCGGGCTTTACCGGCACAATTTCCGATCTTGGTGGCCCGACTGCAAACATGTACCGCCTGGGCTGTAAAGATCCAAAAGCGGAAGCGAACTGTCGTCGTCCTTCTTGTGTATTCCCGGGCATCTGTAACAAGCTAAACACAGACCACAAACACACGATCGATTTATACCGCGAAGCGCGTAAAGTTGAAGGCGTGAAGAAAGTGATGGTTGCATCTGGCGTACGTTACGACCTTGCGATTGAATCACCAGAATACGTGAAAGAGCTCGTGACTCACCACGTAGGCGGTTACTTAAAGATTGCACCGGAACATACTGAGAAAGGTCCTCTTGATCTGATGATGAAGCCAGGCATGGGTACGTACGATCGCTTTAAAGAGATGTTCGAGAAATACAGTGCAGAAGCAGGCAAGAAGCAGTACTTAATCCCTTATTTTATCTCTGCGCACCCAGGCACAGAAGACGAAGACATGCTGAACCTTGCTCTGTGGCTGAAAAAGAACAACTTCGAATGTGACCAAGTACAAAACTTCTACCCTTCGCCAATGTGTAACGCAACGTCGATGTACTACTCAGAGACAAACCCTCTGAAACGCGTGAAGTACAAAAAACGTGAAGATGTACCTGTAGCAAAAGGTGAACGTCAACGTCGCCTGCATAAAGCGCTGTTGCGTTATCACGATCCAGCAAACTGGCCAATGATCCGTGAAGCCCTAGTCAGTATGGGTAAAAAACATTTGATCGGTGACAAACAAGGCTGTCTCGTTCCTGCAGAAGACATTGAAGCACAAACACCAGCGCAACGTCGTAAATCTGGTCGTCACGGGGCAAACCGCTTTGCAACCAAACATACCAAAAACCAACCAGGCTTCGGTGGTCATTTGAACAAACGTTCTGAAGGCGGTTCAAAAGATGGTAAACCATCTGGCAACCGTAACGGTTCGGGTAAAGCTACAGGTGGTCAACGCCCTGCAAGCAACGGCCAACGTCCTAGCGGCAACGGTGCAAACCGCCCTGCAGGTAGCAAGCCGCAAGGCCAAGGTCGCCCACAAGGACAAGGCAAACCAGCTGGTCAACGTAAACCAAAGCGTCGCTAACTCTTTAGCACTTAAATACTAGAAAGGGCTCCAGAGGTAACTCTGGAGCCCTTTTGTTTTGTCGGCTCATTGAGGCATCACTCACAACTCAAACTTTGATTCAATCAATACAAAAAATGGTAAACACCAACCAACTTATTGGAAAAACAAACAATTATTTGATTGACGCAAAACCATAAAAATCTAACTCATTGATTTTTAATCACTTTATTTTGGTGCGATATTTGCGTAACAGAGTAAAACTCTTAAACATGGGCTAACGATGAATAATCCACTTCCCCCAAAAACTTCTATGTTCTGGTATGACAACAGCTATACCTATGAGGAGGCCGTTCAGGCATTTGAAAGCGATGGTACACTGAAATCGCTGAATATCGTTCCAACCACGGAATCCGATGATCTTGCTGGCTCCCCCCCAGAGCGCAGTATGTTTTGGGAGGGAGAAACAAAAAAAATCGATCCGCCACCGCCGTCTGAACCAGAACCTCTCAATTTAAAAACTGAGAAAGAAGCAACGGAAGCATCACCTGCGCACTTTATCCCAGTCCGCTATGCCATCGATCAGCTAGAAACAGAAGAGACACAACCTTTTGGTTTGCCTGAAGAATGGAAAGGCCAAGGCCCAGCCAAACTCAATACCGTTGGTTACACCCTGCGTCAACTGCGCGACGGTTGGCTGTATGTCTATGATGCAATCAACAAAAGCTTAGACGAATACGAAATCAAAGGAACGCAATTCACGCTCTATAAGTTGGGAGAATCAGAAAGCCCAAAATCAGAGCAGCGTGGGACACCACAAGATGCAAAACCCTTCCTTACTTACATCAACGGAAGCGTACTATCGATTTGCTTCTCTGAGCACCGGTGGACATGGCACACGTTCATGCGCGTACTTAACAATCCGAGTAATCATATCGATCGCATGCAAACCATTGTTCTGTCCTCAAACGAGAATCAGCACAACATTGCACCAATAGATAAGTTAACCCAAGTCGCTGATATTGAATCTTCTGCCGTCGATGATGGTCGCTTTGCGGATTCTGGCATCGCCACCAAAGCAGATGAAGATGGTTCTGTCTTTAAACCTGTCGCAGTCAAAAGCGATTTAACCTCTGCGATTCCAGAAGAAGAATCAGGCTACTTCGTCGCGATAAAAGATTACGCCGCAGACATTCAAGATATGTCACTGCATTTTGTTGGTGCCGCAAGCCCTTACCGCCTTTTCACTGACCAGTTTTCAAACCAGTGGAACTTGATGCAGACCGCCATGCAACTGTGTATGTTTGGTGCAAGTGACGAGATAGACATGCCAGCTAGCGTTAAGCGTAACGGCGAAGAGCTGTCGTTTTATACCGACATGGCTGACTATTATGACTCTTCTCACCAACTTGATTTGGCAGAGCAGAACAAAAGCTCAGTTCAGTCCGGCTATCCTGCTAAATTTTCCGCTGGAGCGATTGAATCACACCAACATACCCAAAGTGACATTGCTAAAGCGATACAGGACAAATATCGAATTTCTGCGAGCCGTTTTGGTAAATACGAACAATGGATAGCGACTGAACGCTGGCGTCAGCAGCTCAACTGGAAGCAAATGCTGAGCGAGATGCAAGAGCTGTCAGAACAAAAAGAAACCATGCTAGCCCAAGTGGTTTCGGTCAAACGCGACTTTATCGCAGTAATGGAGTCCTTAACACCTCATCATCTTGAGAGAACCTTCGACCTATACAGCGAAGACACGCAGTACAGCTTGTATCAACTGCACAAGCAAGCGGTTGAGTCATTTACTTTGGTGATGCAAGAAGAAGACCGCCAATGGGCAGAAAGCCAATGGGAGAAACCAACCAGTTTACTAGCTCTCTATGCCTCTGGGTTTAGTCGTAGTTTATTTAAAGTGATGGAGAAGAATATTACTGAGGCGCAGAATGAACAGTCGATCGTCTCAGACAATCCTGAACCTGATAATCAGTTGATGGACCAGATATCTGATACCAGCAACCGCGTGAATATGTACTCTAAGATCATGGACTTTGTTTCCAACCCAAACACTGCGGAAACAGCCTTTCTCAAAGATATCGCCAAAGGTTTCCAAGAGCTGGATATTATTTTTAAATCTGCAATAGGTGCGCTTGCAAAAGGCGTTGTAGAGTTTGGTGTTAGCATGACCTCACAAGTATCAATTTCGCTGATGCCTGTTTTCGCTAAACCTCTGAACCGTCATAGCTATTATTTATTTGCCGTTATTGCAGAACATATGGCACACAATATGCCCGTAACAATAAAAGAAGGTTACGCTCACGATTTTAAAAAATGGAAAACACGCGTAAGTGATTATCTGATTAAGCTCGAAAAAAACGATGCAATCATTGCTGACTTCCAGAAAAATAACCGCAAAGCTGACTCTAAATACACAACAGCTTTAAAAAATAAAAAGACTATTAAGAAGGCTCTCGCTGTAGCTACATTGGAGTACCCGCAGTACATTGAGTTACCTGATGATCTACCTCAAAGAACCATCGAGCTTAGAACGCGGATCGTGATGAATAAGCTCAATGATTTGAATAAACTGTTCGAGAATGCCGGTGGTCTAGGCTTTCTGGCATTAGTATTTAACTGCATCGCGCTTGGTGATGCCATGAGCAGTATCCAAGACACTGGATTAATGTCCTCAGATGAATTTTTGGATATCCAACAAAAGCTTTTTTATACAGTCAACGCTTGGACGGGTATTCGCACCGGTAAACTTTGGGACAACGTAAGAGTAGATAAAACGCTACGAGCACGTTCTTTATCTGCCCTAAAAGAAATGGCGAAACGTGATACCACAATACCTATTTCTTCTTTGAGTGATCTTAAAATTTTCAACAAATGGCTTGCGGTAACAGGAATAATAGGTGCTTTAGCTTCAGGGATAGAAGCTTACCGGTCGTTACAACAACTTGATAGTTTGAATGGCACTGCAAAAATTGCGGGATACTTCAACTTTTCTTCTTTAGTTGGACTTACAGCAGTAGGGACCTTTCAAGCTGTAGGAGGAATAACTGGCGTATGGTCAGCAAACGTTCTTTTCGGTGGGCCAATCATGTTTGTCATTATGGGGCTAACTGCAATTTACCTTTTGAGCAACTATGTAATGAGCAAGTTCAAACAAGACGATTTTCAAAAATGGTTAGATAAATTACCGTGGGGATATAATTCCGCCAGAGCACAATGGAGTCAGTCTCCAGATCTGTTAGAACGAGAAAAACACAACTCTTCATTAGTACAAAAGGCACTATTTGATTTACAAACCATCATAGATAAACCATCAATCTACCAAGTGCCAATGATGCGGGTTGTTCCCAATTCATCAACGCAATACCCATCAGCAATGCAGGAGCTGTTTGGTATTGAGTTGCATATCCAAGTTCCTACCAAAATAGCAAGAGATGGAATTAAACTTCGGACAAATACTTCTGTAACTAAGGGAGAATTGATATCAGGAACTTGGTACACCGGAGTAGATCTAGAAACCTTGAATAGCCCGATGAACTCCGCAAACTCTCAAAGCGTGTATAAATTGAGTTTACCTATGAAAGACTCAGCTGACTATCTAGCATTTGAGATAGAATACATCCTCGATGATGAAAACGAATTAAGCCGTAAGTACTGGTTCCAAAATAATGCAAAACAGCGTGCAACTTATACGGCGATTTCAGACAATACTAAACAAGCAACGATCAGAAGTTCATTAACTTCAGATACTAGTGAACTTAGCTTACAGGAGTAACCCTTGGCTTATTTACCTTTTTACATCACGCCAGACGAGTTTTCGGCTTATCAAGAAGAACAAGAGCAACAAATTCTAAAAGGGAAAGAGCTCACAACCTGGCACAAGCACGATATTGAAGAGCCTTTTCGATACTTATACTTATCAATTGCTATAGCCGCAGTCAGCCCGTTATTTTTCCTGACCTACTTTCTCCACGATAGTAGTCAGATGCTCTTGACCTACATATTATCAGGCTTAACGATAATCATGTCCGGTGTTTCTTATCTTACATTTGGTTTAGACAATCGTTATGACTACACCATATCCGAGCAAGGCATGGTCTTGAGAAAGAGACGTGATCTCCCTACTTGGGTGAACTCAGCAGCGCAAGTGATGGGTTGGTTTGGAGCAGTAGTCTGCGTATTTATGGTAATCGCAGTAGGACCAATGGCTCTAGTCGGTGCTGGTGGATTTATTTTAGTTTCATTTCGCATGCTGAAGCGCCAACCTGAAGAAGAAACTGAAGTACGAGTGGGGCTTCGCAAAGATTCATTGTTTGCTCAATACAACAAACAGCGAAAACTCATTGTGATTTATCACAAATTTGACGACTGCTATTTCTTTGACATTGAGCATAAAGAAGTCAGTCGAAACCAAACTCGTGGTCGAAGTTATATATTTTGCAAAACTGAATCAGAAGTGAATTACTTGTTGAAGTTGTTAGTTAACAAGTGGAACATCGAATGCTCTGAAGAAAACAATATTAAACAGCTTTTCAATACAGACCTAATGTACGAAAAACTTCAAGATGTTCCAGTAAGAGGAACTAAATATCTACTAAGCGAAGTAGATAGCCTGAGAAATAAGAATGCCACATTACCCGAACTAAAATACTTGCGTGGTGACTTATGGCTAAGCGAAGCGGAAATCGACCAGCGCAAAGCAGAACTGAATACAACCAAGGAGTAACCCTTGGCATATTCACCATTTTACGTCACCCCAGAAGAATTAGCAGTTTATCAAGAAGCGCAAGAGCAAGAAATACTCGCAGGCGATAATGTCAGAACATGGCACAAGTATGATGTAGAGGAACCATTTCGCTATTACTTTAAACTTTTTGCGCTTCCCTTTGTGATCGCCCCATTCCTATTAACTTTGTTTATACACACGAGTGACACGGTTGGCGTAACTATTTTTTCTTTTATTTTATCGGTGATGGTGTCTGGTGCCTTTTACCTTACGATTGGCCTCGACTATCGCTATGACTATATTTTTTCTGACAAAGGCTTTGTGATGAAGAAACGTCGCAACATGCCTAAGTGGGTGAATACCGCCACGCAAGCCGTTGGCTGGATAGGTGCAGTGGTATGTGTGGTGATGGTAGCGATGGTTGGCCCGATGGCGTTAGTAGGTGCAGGTGCTTTTATATTAGTCTCCTTTAAAATGCTTAAACGCCAACCAGATGAACCAACAGAAGTGAGAATCGGAGAGCGTGAGGATTGGCTGTTTGCGGACTACAATAAAAAAAGGAAAGTGATCCAGTTCTATTTTAAGCATGACATATGCAGATATCGAGATACTGCTCATAAGACTATCTTTCGCTCACAAGATAGATCAGATTGTTATGTTTTCTTTAAAACTGAAGCGGATTTAGAATCCATGGTCACACAACTGTCAGAGGTCTACAAACTGGATTGTAAAGAGGTCGATGATCATAAAAAGCTGTTTGAAGCAAAGCCAGAATCAAGGCTCTTTAGTATTCCAGTTTGTAGTAGAGAATATCAAACCGAAGAGGTATTTGATTTAAGGGCGTCAAATGCCCCACTTCCTGAGCGTGAATACCTTTACAACGGCAAGTGGCAAACGGAATCTGAAATCGAACAATCAAAATCTGAACTAACGGCAGCCAAGGTATAAACCTTGGCTTATTTACCTTTTTACATCCCCCATGAAAAGCTTTAGGTTTACTCTGATGTACAAAAAGAAAAATTGGTTCAAATAACGAATTTTTAACTCGAGGATAGGAGAGTAAGCCCGAACCTTTCTATCCTCTACTAAACACCCATTTTGCACTGAGCAAATAATTGCTCACCATGCCTGCCAATATGCCTAAGCTCAAAGCCAAATAGACCATCAACCCTTGCGTTCCTAGGGCGAGCGTTACGCCTTTGAACACAATAAAGTTCGGCAAAGCACTGATACAGGCACTCGCCATAAATTTTTGCCATTGAGCGAAAGGGTTGGTTTTTTCTGCTTGAGAGAAAGTCAGCCAGCGATTGCCAAGCCAAGTCGTGGTTGCTGCAAACAAAAATGCTATCCCACGAGCCAGCATCAGATCCAGACCAAACCAATGGAACAACACAGAAAAGATAAGGGTGTCGACCATAAAGCCGACACCACCTACTAGAGCAAACCTTGTTAACGAAGCAAACCTTTCCAGCGAAGCAAATTTTGGTAATTTGCGCATTCCGTTACCCAACCACACAAGTGTAGAGTGAGCGTTTCGATTTTGCTGTGAACTCATTGGTACAACTCAACGCATTTTCATGAATCATGCTATCCACTTGCTGCGATTTACCAATCAGGTGGAATTTCTTCAGATTGTTTAAGTCATTCTTATCTTCAAGCTTTTTCGCCTGACCATGACTATAGAACTGACCTGAGAACGGGCGCTTACCAATGTAGAAGACCGGAGCGTTGTCATTAATTTGCGCGAAGATGATGCGATCGCTGCGGCTATCTGCTTTGCCCATATTCAAAACCAACATCGCAATCATAAGCAGGGCTGGCAACACCGCTGCCGTTCCGGTCAGCCATTTGAAATCGTGTTTATCCACCAGCATTGCAATCAAGATACCCAATGCAGGCACACCCGGTAGCACGTAAGCAGGCAAAATATTCCCAGCCATGGTGAACAAGATCATTGGTGAAATCAGCCAACACATCAGGAAGCTAAATAGACCTTGATGATCCGTTTCAATGGCTTTGAGTACCTTACGACGTTTCCATGCCAAGATAGGCAATACAATTGACCAAGGCGCAGCCGATTGCAGCCAGAATACCCAGATCATCCCACGTGGTTGATCATGAGCAGAGCCATACAGGTCCCCTTCCCAACCGCTGACAACAAAACGCTTAAAGTGCTCGCCAACAATAAAGTAATCAATAAATCCAGGCGTCGCCATTTCAGCCATGATGTACCAAGGTAGAGCAATCGCCAGCATGAGCGCCACCCCCAACACAATTGGAAAACGCTGCCACAAGGCTTTGAAGGCACCGAAGAAACCATGCTGAATCACAAGCCAAGGAAACACTGCGATGCCCATGATCACGATCGCCACCGGACCTTTTGCTAACAGCCCGCAAGCCAAGCCAAAGAAACCGAGATAACCCCACAATCGGCTGTGTTTGTCTTTGCCAAGCCAGCAGTAGTAAAAGCCGACCATCGCCATGGTCATTGCCAATGTCAGTGCCATGTCTGTCATCACTGCACCCGCCGCAATTGAAAAGATGCCACACGTCGCCAATACCAACGCTGCGATGACTGCGTTAAAGCCAGCGCGATGCGCCATGGCTGCAACAAAAATAATAGTCGCGACACCCGCCAACCAATGAGGCGCGCGCACTGCGAATTCATTCAATCCAAACAACTCAATGCCGTAAGCACTCATCCACGTGAACAGGGGTGGCTTCCCCCAAAAAGGCACGCCATAATCAAACTGTGGGGTAAGCCAATTGCCTGTTTCCACCATTAAGCGCGCCATTTCGCCGTAGCGGGCTTCGGTGGTGTCCATCAAAGGGTAAGCGGCAAGTGAAATAAGACGGAGTAAAAGAGCAAACGCCAACAACAACCACAGATGGGTTTTATTAATACTCATGATTACGCGGTTTCTCCCAGTTTAAACTTCATGGTTTGGATGGATTGATGTTTTGCAGGCTGCTCGTAAACAGACTGAACAAGATAAAGAGGACGTTGCTTGGTCTCGATAAAAATGCGGCCAATGTATTCGCCCAAAAGGCCAATCGACAGCAGTTGCACACCGCCCAATGCAAGTTGGACGACCATCATGGATGGGTAGCCAGTGACAGGCTCACCAAATACAACAGTTTTCATCACTATGAATGCGCCATAGATAAAGGCACTGAACGCCACCAATGCACCGGCAAGTGTCGCTAAACGCAAAGGACGAATGGAAAACGAGGTAATGCCGTCCATTGCAAGGCCAATCAGCTTGAGGTAGTTCCATTTGGTTTCACCACAGAAACGAGCGTCACGCTCAAACTGAACCGTCACTTGCTTGAAACCCGGCCAAGAAAAAATACCTTTCATGTATCGGTTACGTTCTGGCAGCGCATTGATGTGTTTGACCACTTTTGCGCTCAGTAGACGGAAATCGCCCACATTCTCAGGCACATCCAATTTCGCCATGCTATTCAGCACTTTGTAAAAGCAAGCGGCCGAGAAGCGTTTGAACCAAGTTTCGCCGTGGCGTTCACTGCGCTGCATGTTCACCACGTCATACCCTTCACGCCATTTTGATACCATTTGCGGGATTAACTCCGGCGGGTCTTGCAAGTCAGCATCAATCACGATCACCGCTTCACCTTGGCAGTGTTCCAGCCCCGCACTCATGGCGGACTCTTTGCCGAAGTTACGGCTTAGTGCAATACAACGAACGTCGCTAGAAGATTGAGAAAAGTTTTGCGCGATCATTAGGCTGTCGTCTTTGCTACCGTCGTCGACATAGACGATTTCGCAGCGTTCTGGCATTTCATCCAAAACGGCGGCTAAACGACGATGAAATTCAGGCAAGACTTCTTGCTCGTTAAAGAATGGCACCACAACAGACAAAACTGTTTTAGGCTCAGTGTGTTGGCTCACCTTTGAAAAGGTTGCAGCGTGAATGTTGAAGGTTGACATGCTACTCTTCCACTAAATCCGATGAATGAATCCAGTCTACAAACATCAATGTGAAAGAGATGTTGTTGACATCTTTTTCACGTTCTTAGTGAATAATGTTCGGTTAAGACGAAGTCTTATTTTCGAAAACCCGCCCACTTGGAGAGAAATACATGAAACGCGTACTTTTAATCGAAGATAATCGAGAAATCGCAGGCATGCTGTTCGATTATTTTGAGTGTGCAGGTATGGAACTCGATTATGCAGACAACGGCGAGCTCGGCCTGAAACTGGCGATGGAAAACACCTTCGACATCATCTTGCTCGATCTCATGCTGCCACGCATGGATGGCCTGACCATGTGTAATAAACTTCGCGACGCGGGCAACAACACACCGGTACTTATGCTGACTGCACTCGATAGCCGTGACGATATGCTCAAAGGCTTCCAACACGGCGCCGATGACTATCTGACCAAACCTTTCGATCTGGATATTCTAGAAGCGCGCATGATGGCACTGATCCGCCGTTACCGTGGCACTGTCGCATCGAGCAAGTTGGAATACGGTGAAGTGTCTATCGACCAAAAAACGCGTAAAGCTTATCGCCAAGATAAACTGTTGGCGCTAAACCCTACCACTTACACCATTCTGGAAATGCTTGTGAAAAGCGCGCCAGACGTAGTGACACGCGAAGAAATTGCCTTCCAACTTTGGCAAGAGAACGAGCCGAACAACGACGTTCTGCGCAGCCACATTTACCAACTTCGCAACCAACTTGATAAGCCATTTGAACAACATGTGCTTATCACCGTGCCGAAAGTTGGCTTCCGCTTGGAGACAGGTGCATGATCAATCGCTTACTTGCTAGCACGCAAAGCACACAAAGTATGACAGGGCGACTCGCTCTGTTTTTCTCTTTTGTGTCGGTCGTGATTGGCATCTTCTGCTTTTTGTTGATTACCGGCTCCCTGCTTTGGTCTGAAGACCGCGTGGGCGAGCGTCGTATTATGGTCGACAAAAAAGAAGCAATTGAACATTTCCAGTCCCACCCAGAGCAAGGCAGTATTCAGCTTGACCTGCTCACCACTGCATACAACGACATCTCATTGGTTGCCGAGCGCTATCAAAAATACCTGATTGGTCAAAAGCACTTTCTTGATGAAGTAGAAGACGGTGAATACTCGCGCATGGTTTACATGAGCACTTACACCTACAAAGGCGTTGAACATCCCGTTATTCTGGTTTCCTTGATTGATGAAATCGAGATCACCTCAGAGGAATTCATTCTCGTCGTCGCTATGGTGCTGTCCATTGTCGCCGTGCTGGTGTTCCTGTTTGGTAGCCTCCTGCTGCGCTTATCACAACGCTTGATTGAACCCGTCAATGCGCTTAAAACTCAACTCGACCATCATCAAGGCGATGCTACGCAAACTTTTAGCGTGCCAGAGGGCTCGGCCAAAGAGTTCCAAACCCTCGCGGATGAGTTGAATGAGTATCGCCACAAAATCAACCAAGTCATCAAGCGTGAGCAAGCCTTTGCACGATACGCAAGCCATGAACTGCGTACACCGTTAACCGTAATGAAAGGCTCAAGCAGTTTACTGGCAAGAAGTGCGAACACGGATTTCCAGACCCGCCAGGTGAACCGAATTCAAGATGCAACGCAGCAGATGTCGACTATGGTGGATGCCCTACTCGGCTTAGTGCGTTACGAGCGTAATGCAGATGATTCACCAGTGCGCAGCATCACCGAAGAAGAACTCATCCAAATCATCTTCCAAAGCCAAGCTCAGGCGGATGAGAAAGCACTCAGCTTTGATGTACAGATCGACGGAAACCCAAAAACGCGCGCTACCAATGCTGTGTTGACCATTATTCTTGGCAACCTGATTCGCAACGGCATCGCCGCGACACCATCGGGATCAATTCATATCAGCATCGGGGAAAACACCATCTCGGTACGTGATGAAGGCGAAGGCTTTTCGACCATTCCACATTCTGATGGGCACGGATTGGGTTTGATGATTGTGGATGATTTATGCCAGCGTTATGGCTGGCAATTTAAGATTGGTACACATCCAGAAGGTGGTTGTGAGGCGGTGATTGACCTTACGTCAGAGCATCAGGAATAACCGAAATGGTTGTACTGAAACCCAGACTTTTTATCTGGGTTTAATGGCGTTACACTACGCGCCCTTTTTAACGGCAAGGTCGCGTGGTTGGACACGTCAGCAGTAGCATGAAACTCTCTGAAAGCCCGATAACTCAACACAACTTCAACGGTCATACGTTTTTCCTTAAGCGTGATGACATGCTGCATTCTCACTTTTCTGGGAACAAGGCACGTAAGTTTATGGCGTTGATGGAAACGCAGAACAGCGACATCAAAACCCTCATCAGTTATGGCTCTGCTCAATCCAACGCGATGTATTCGCTTGCCGCTCTGGCGCAAATCAAAGGCTGGAACTTCGAATTCTACGTTCAACACATTCCTTCTTGGCTTAAAGACTCCCCTATCGGCAACTATCGTGGTGCGCTTGATTTGGGTATGAAAATCACCGCCATGCAAGACATCGGTAGCGAACTCCACCCTAGTGAATACGTCCACCAGGTACAAAGATTAGATGAGTCGACATTGCTTATTCCAGAGGGTGGACGTTCCCACCTCGCTGAAGCTGGCATCAAACAGTTAGCACGAGAAATTCTTGATTGGACGCGATTGAGAGGTAAAGAACAGTTTACCGTCGCCCTGCCATCAGGCACTGGCACGACCGCTTTATATCTTCATAAACATTTAAGCCCACACGGCATAGAAGTGCTAACTTGCCCTTGCGTAGGCGATGCAGATTACTTAACTGAGCAGTTCAACCAGCTCGGTGAAAACAGCCACCCAACCATTTTAACCGTGCGCAACAAACACCATTTTGGTCGCTTGTACGAAGAAGATTACATCACATGGAAAGCACTCTTTGAGCAAACCGACCTCGAATTTGACCTGTTATACGACCCGTATATGTGGCAATGCCTCACCCCTTGGTTGGAAGAGAACACAGATAAAACGGTGATTTATATTCACCAAGGCGGGTTACTTGGCAACGAGTCGATGTTGCCAAGATATCAACGAGAATTTGAATAGCGTGTTCAAATAAAGTTGTTGCTGATTACAGTGATTCCACTATTTGATGAGCGCCAGAATTTCTTTGAATTCAGGTGCTCGGCAATCTTCGACCATTTCATACAAGCACATTTCTAACCCAGTGAGCACCACACCGTTAGCGGTTAACTTCGCAAGAGCGAGCGCTTTATTGGCAGCGGTTCGGGAAGAGACACAATCCGTGACTAATTCAACGCGATAACCGGACTGGCGCAGAGAAACCGCGGTTTGATAGACGCAAATGTGGGATTCAATACCGCAAACCAACCAGGTATCAACTTTCGCGTTCTCCACCGCGACCTTAAACGTCGCCTCTTTGCAACCATCAAACGTGTACTTGGTAATAGGTAAATGCGTGCTTTCAAGCACTTCACGAATCGGCTCCGCGGTTGGGCCCAACCTTTCTGGATTCTGTTCTAGCCACAGAATAGGCAAATCTAGTGCTTTGGCGCCCTTTACCAGTTTCGTGATATTTTCAATCAGTGCGTCGCTTTCATGCATTAATGTAGCGAGTTTGCCCTGAACATCCACCACAATCAGGCCCGTGTTTCCTTTCGATAACATTTCCATCTCCTATCTTGTGCGACCACAAACCATACTCAACAAGTTGAGCAAAAGTTAATGTATCAGAACCCTTTCATGTTAGAGCAATAAAACCTAGAAAGATGACCTTCGCTCACACATTTGCCCTTAGGTAAGAGTGGTTTGAACTGACTATTTAAATTTCTCTCGAATTAGTTCAATCAAGGCTTTGACTTTATTGGGCAGAAATAAGGCCGAGGGATAAATCAGAGTAAGATGCTGCTTCGGATGCGCGAATTGAGGCAGCACCTCGACCAACAAACCGTCTCTCAGTGCAGGCTTGGAATGAATTTGAGGAATAAACGCGATGCCGTTTCCTGCTATCGCCATCGAGCGCAGCAAGTTGAGGTCATCCGAACGCAACGCCACATGCAGATCTGAATCGAGCAAATCGGCATTGTAACGATTAGTTAAAAGGCGATGCTGCTTAAGATCTTCCACCGTTTTTACTGGCGGATGCGATTCTAGATAGGCTTTTGACGCAACAAAGTGACTACGATAAGGCAAAAGACTGAACTGCACATAGCTGTCATCGGTGACTTTGACCACGCTCGGAAGAAGCTGTAAATCAAACGATTGACGCTTGAGATCGACACTCTCTTGATGGTTTTCAATCTCGACCGAAATCTCCGGATACCGCGTTGTGTACTCGGTGATGATCGCGTTAAACGCGGCAGAGCTCATCAATGCGGAAGGAATGGCTAAACGCACCTTGCCCGTCAGCTCTTGTTGATATTCGTGCATGGCATTTAAACCTTGCTGAATATGGTCAATAGGCTGCCCCACCAACTCAAACAAGCGTTTCCCGTGCTCCGTCAACTCAATGCTGCGTGTTGTGCGAATCAAAAGCTGTACCCCGAGCGATTTCTCTAATTCTTGCAGACGACGACTCACTTTTGAGCGTTGTAGTTGATTCGCCTCTGCCGCTGCACTTATACCGCCGTGAACCACCGTCTGAGTGAATAGGTAAATATCATCAAAATTAACGTTCATTGTCCTATTTTTAGGTCATTTATGTTCGTATTATCATTCTACTGAATTGTGAGTGACTTCTCTATAATCCGCTATCCAACATGTTTAACGGAACTTGTAATGACGGCTGACCAAAAATTCAAACACTGGATGCGAACTTTGATTGTCCTGTTCATCGTACTATTTTTGTACATTATCATTGCTGACCGCCACGCCCCCTTAACGACCGAGGGACGAGTGCAAGGATACGTTGTCCAAGTCGCACCCGAGGTATCTGGTAAAGTGACCGACGTTCTCATCGAGAATAACCAGTCCGTTCAAAAAGGCGATGTGTTGTTTACGATTGATGATCGTAAATACAAGATAGCGCTTGAACAGGCGGAGCTGTCTCTGCAATCCGCTTATGAAAAAGAAGCAACGCTGTATTCTCAACGCGAAGCCGCTCTTGCCAATATTGCCCGCGCACAAGCGACATTTGATAATGCACACCGCGAGTACAACCGCTTACTGACACTATCGAAGCAGAAAGTCATCTCTCAATCGACACTCGATAATGCCTTTGCCCAAAATCAGGTATCACGTGCAGCGCTTAAAGCGGAACGACAAAACTTAAAAGTCATTGAGGCGCAATTAGGCGATCAAAAAGGTCAAAGCACCGCCGTTCGAATTGCCAAAAACGGCATCGAAAAGGCGCAACTTGATTTGGCAAATACCGCGGTACTCGCTCCCAGTGATGGTGTCGTGACCAACCTGCAACTAGAAGTTGGCACGATGGCAAACACCAACATGCCATTGCTGACGTTTGTACCAACAGGATCACTCTGGGTAGCCGCTGATTTTCGTGAAAAGTCCGTCGCGAACGTAGACAAGACTTTCCACGCCTTGGTCACATTTGATGCCAACCCAGGTTCGGTGTACGACTTTGATTTAGCTAGCCGCGATTACGGTGTAGCAGCCGCACAACAAACGCCTAATGGCGCACTGACCAAAGTGGAAGTGAACAACCGCTGGGTACGTGATGCGCAGCGTACACGAGTGAACCTAACCAGCAGCGAAGAGTTACCACCAGCACTGTTTGTCGGCTCTCGCGCTACCATTGTTTTGTACCCAGACAACAGCATTTTCTGGCAGTTGATGGCGCAAGCACAGATTCACCTCGCAAGCTGGTTCCACTTCATTTACTAGGCGGCGACAATGAAAACCTTACGAATTTGGTTCGGCTGCTCTTTAGGGCTCGCGCTAAGCATGATCTTCGGTTGGTCTTACGGATTTTTTGCCATCATGATGCCGCTGTTTATATTGGGCAGAATGGACAACTTTAATATTTCGGCTTTATTGATCGTGTTTTTCTCTGCGGTGTGGACAACCATACAAGCCACATTTTTGCTGGAATACTTGCAGTTTCATCCAACATTAATGACCGTTGCCGTCGGAATCATGATGCTGTTCAAGTGCATTGCAATGATGAACCAGAAAACCTATTTGTTTGGTTACATGGGGCTGTTGGTGGGTTCAATTGTGTTGAATTTTGCCAGCTATAACTTCATGGATATTGAAGAGTTCAACGTCAACATGTGGGTGATGGCGTTCAGCAATATTTTTGTTTGCGCATTCGCGTATTGGTTGTTCCCGGAGCCAAAATCCCCCGCCGAGCACATTGAGATGTCGACCCCAGTAAAAAGCGATATTGACTACATCAGCCAAGTTGCTATGGGTTGGGTAGTGGCGATGGCGGCATTTATCGTATTCCAAGTAGCGGACTTATATGACTCGCTGTCCGCACAAGCTTCCATTTTGATCATCCTAACCCCAATGACTTTAGCGGGCTCGCTCGCCATGGCAAAAATTCGCATCATCGGCACCGCACTAGGCTGCATCGCAGGGATGGCTGTTCAGCTGATATTGGGCAGTTGGTATGGGCATGGGCTACTCTTTTGGCTCGCCTTTACCATTGCAATGGGGCCATTCTGCTTGTGGCTCACCAAAGGGCAAATTAAAGCGGCTATCGCGTTTTCTGCCATGTCTGCCCTATCGGTTCCGCTGACGACCTCATTGGTGCCAGAACAAAAAGACGCGTTCTTTTCGATCTTGTACCGTTTCAGCTCGATTTTCGTCGCGGTTCTGCTCACCGCGATGGTGATGTGGGTGGTGCATCACTGGATTCGTGTGATGTTGCTAAAGCATCCTGAGATTAAGAGCGTGGAGTTGAATTAAATCTGGCCGAGGCTGGAAACGGGAAATGTATGCCGATCACTTTACTGTGAGCGGCATTTTTATTTAAAACGGTCACCCTGAACAACGAGGGACGAGGTGATTCAGGAGCTACCCACCGAGTGCTGTGAAGTTCTAAGGTTATCGCCATTTTCCAGTGAGTTGTTAGTATATTCCTAGTCTCGTTTAGACTCGCTGGAATGACCCAACTTTGGATACAAACCAAATAGTTGTGTACATGAGTAACGTATATCTCAACAACCGTCATCCTGAACAGCGAGGGACGAGCGTGATTCAGGATCTACCCACCGAGTGCTTTGAAGTGCGAAAGTTATCGT